>CAMAVD010000017.1 GCA_945861575.1 Akkermansia muciniphila | reverse complement strand
AAACTCAATGTCCAAAGGGGTCCTACCTCCACAAAGCGACTCCAACTCCCGCGCCATCGCCAGAACCGCAGCGATGCGCGGCGACTCGATAAAATCGGATGGGGCGTCGCGATGGACGACGAGGCATTTGCTCACGCCCGTTCCACCCGTGATCACATCGGTGCGCCCGGACTCATCGTCATAGTTGATAATGTAATAGGGCGCTCCATTCGCCAGATCATGCGTCATCAACACCCCACTTATCACAACCTGCTCCAGCATCGGCTGGATGAGCACCTGATTGTAGGGATGATTCGAAGAATAGCTCCTCACGACCTCCTCAACGGCGGCACTGAGACGCACCGGGTCCAGGGTAGGAACATTCAGAAGAGATCGGAACGCGCCTGCCATGCTCTGCGACGCGGTGTCCTCATGATAGGCGCTGCTGCGAACGGCAAGAGCCCGGACCGAAAATCGACGCTGGATACTCTCAATCACTGCAGCAGGGTCGCACTGCCACTCCGCAACGGTGAAATAGAAAACCTCGGGAACGATGCACGACTGCAATAGCGGAGCAAGCCGCTCCAGCGTTTCCGCTTTGGTTCCAAAACTCAGCTTGGCTTCACGCAACGCACCACGCGTCAGCCGGGAGGTATCCGAGGTTTTGGCCAGGGCTGAAGATCTCATGGGTCAATCCACTGACAAGGTCGCAACCGGCCGTTCGATCTCGGCACCGGGGTCGATAATTTCCATCCCTTTTGGCCGGTGAGCTGCAGAAACTGCCCAGCGCTCTTCTCCAACCATACCGCTTCCACACCAGCCACCCCCCTCGGCTTGTGCGCCCGCGCGGCAAAAACGAATCGAGTCCCGACTCATACACCTTCAGCAATCATAAGTCGTGCCAGCGGAGCCGACGATCGCTCACACAAGCGCTTGGCCCTTAAGAATGAGACCTTCATAGCCTCAGAACCCCTGACCTAGAGTGGAATCAGGCTGAGCCCACTGGCTTTACTCTCTGAACCCTGTGAACTCTGTGTGCGACCTTCCCCCTTCGGACGTCTGGGGGGGACCTGAGCGGAGGGTTCACACAGAGTTCTCAGAGGCCACAGAGTTTTCTAATCAGAACCGGCCCACTGTCTTTACCCTGTGAACTCTGTGTCCGACCTTCCTACCTTCAAATGCCCCTGCTAGAACCTTGCAGCCGACTCCTCAATTGACTAACGTTCTCGTGCCATGAGGACCAACGAGATCACACAAGCCATTCTCGCCGCTGCATTCCACGTTCACAGCAGCCTTGGCCCAGGGCTGTTGGAATCGGTTTACGAAGCGGTGCTCGCTTACGAACTACGGAAGCGCGGACTGCGGGTGGAACGTCAGAAGGCCATCCAGATCCGCTACGATGACCTCGACTTCGACGAAGGCTTCCGCGCCGATCTGGTGGTTGAGGACACGGTCATCGTTGAACTGAAGTCATTGGAAAAGCTTGCCGCCGTGCATCCGAAGCAGCTCCTAACCTATCTAAGACTCAGCGGAAAGCGGGTCGGTCTCCTGTTGAACTTCGGCGAAACCAGCCTGAAGCACGGGATCGAACGGATCATCAATGGAAACATCGATGGGTGAAGCTCCACACAGAGTTCTCAGAGGCCACAGAGTTTTCTAATCAGAACCGGCCCACTGTCTTTACTCTGTGAACCCTGTGAACCCTGTGAACTCTGTGTGCGATCCCCTTCCTGCCTACATGCTCTCGCCCGAGGTCAGGATGTCTGAGCCTGGGTTGCCAACCCGGAGGCACCTTTAGTGTCGGATCAAACGAAAGAACCCCGCCGGTCCATCCATCGTTCGCTCGAGCCTAGCCCGCCCGTCCACCCGGGTCGCAGTCTGCGCCACATCCATCCAGGTCCAGGACCCAGCCTCTCCACTGCTTTGGAGGATCCAGCCACCGTCCGCCGGCCACTCCAAACGCAGATGGGCACTCGAAAGTGCGTAGGAAAGCGAGGGTCGCGCGACTGAGGGCAGAACATCTGCAAAGCGCGCGGCCACTTTGAGATCATCCACCTCCAACTCCCCGATCCCGTCCGCCTGACGCAGCGAGACATTGCGCAGTAGGATTGACGACGCCGAATCCGACGCATCCACGGACGCATCCGATTCGATCGACGGATCGATCCACAGCCGCGCCGAACCGGTGCTCACCGCGTAGCGACACACCAAGAGATGCTCTTCATTGAGCGCCCAATCCCCTGGGAAGAAGACCGGCGATCCCGCACCGGAAGCGATCCCGAAGCGAAAGCGGCCAGCGGACGCCCCGGAAGTCGCGAGGGAAATGCGTGCGCGAAAGCCATTGTTCTCATCCCGAAAATGGGCGAAGAAGCTGCCTGAGCTAGAGGGAAGCTTCGAGACCTTCACCCGCAGGCCTGCGTAGAGAATTGCGCCGGAATTCGCGGCCACCGGCCCTCCCGCAAAGGGCAGGTGCCCGTCCTCAACCAAGGCCTCGTTCAGCAAAACCCTTCCCCCTCGGATGGGAAGACGAGTGACATCAGGCGCATCCGGAGCATGCAATGCCCAGCCCGAGCTGTTCGAGGCCAGCGGCCCGTCGGTGCGGTTGAAGTCATCCGCAGCCAGAACACCCAGCGACGGATACACCGTAGCCAGCAGGCTGTTGGTGGCGCTCATCTGTCCATCGGTCACCACCACCCGAACGGTGCTGATGCCCGAGCGGCCGGGAATCGGCGTCAGCCGCAGCACTCGATTCGATCCCGAACCCTCCCAACGCGCGGCGTCGCGGCTGAACAGGTTCGTGTTCGAAGCGAGGGCTGACAACTGGAGCAGGCCTGGTGAAATCTCTCGATCTCCCACCACGAATACCAAGGCCGGCGAGGTCTCCTCCTGGGGAAACTCCACCGAATCGGGTCCTGCCAGGAACGGGGCACCCACGGTGATCGCAAAGGAAGATGTGGCTCTCGTCACCCCATCACTCACTGTCACCGTCAACCGGGAGCTTCCCTGTTGCCCAGGAACTGGCTTGAACCGAAGCGAACGCTGCGCTCCCTCCCCTTTCACAGCAATTCCCTCCAGTGCGATCACGGCGGGATTGGAAGAATGGAACGAAACGAGGAGGGACTCCGCCGCCGTTTCTTGATCACCCACCACAAAGGGGATGGGGGCGGAGAGATCGTCCATTCCAACATCGTGGTCAGGAATGCGAGAGATGGAAGGCGGGGTATTGGGCCCAGCGACATCGGTAAAGGCGGTTCCCACCGCTAAGTTGTCCAGCAGCAGCGTGCCCATGCCGTCGCCCGCAGAGAGGGACTGTCGCAAAGCCACGGCGGCGATGGAACTGACCGCAGGACTGTCCACTGCCTCCGCCCTGAGATTGGTTGCCGCCTCGGAGCCGGGGTCGATCCAGAGCGTGCTCGAGGTAGGCGAGGCGGCAACGTAGCGCAACACCAGCCGATAGGAACGTGTCAGATCAAGCGCCGCCGCCACATACATCGGAGCGCCGGTGCCGTTGGCGATGCCGAGGCGGTAACTTCCCGGGGCCACGCCATTCGTGGAGGCGTAGAGCCGGGCCTTGAAGGTAGAGGCCGCATCCTTCAAGTGAAGGAAGAAGGTGCCGTCACCCGACGGCGGTGCAACGAAGTTCACGAGGCAACTGAGATAGAGAGCCCCCGTGCGATGCGGTGCCCCCATGAGCGGAGCATTGATATCCTCCGACTTACTCTGGCTCAGGCTGAGCACCCCGTTTTGGCTCTCCACCTGATTCGCTGTACCGCCGTGAGTGACCCAGGGGGAGGAGCTATCCTGACTGAGCAGCCCGTCCGCATAGGTGAAGATGTCCGAGAAGAGCACCTCCCCGCCGGCGTGCAGCGCGAGGCTGCAAGCGAGCGCAGAGAGAATGATATGCTGTTTCATAGTAATGATACCGTCTTAACCGTGTGTTGTGATTTGAGGGAGATGTTCGAGGCCTCCAGGCAAAGCGCTGCCCTGCTTTGGAGTCGTGAGAAACCTCCCCGGTTTCCTTTGTTCCCAAATCCCAGCGACGGCAGACCCGTCAGAGGACCCAAGAACGAGAGGAATAAACCCGGAGTGAGTAGGCCTAGGCAAGGGAAAAGTGACTCTTCCAGGATTGTCGGGGGATTTTTTATTGAAAATGTAACCGCGAATGGACGCGAATAGACGCGAATGCCAAAAAGGCTCCTGGGTTGTGACTTCTGGATTAACGTTCATTCGCGTTCATTGGCGTTCATTCGCGGTTAACGTTCAAATCCCGGCAGTGGGCCGTCGGTGGGTTTCGGTGAAGCTAAGGCAGCCGTCTCAATGCCGACCCAGCTCGTGATCAGTTTCCTGCGGTTCACCCTCGCCACACCCGACCGTCACCAGACAGTCCCCAGACAATCCCGGAAGAACCTGAAAAGTGACTCAGCGATTGTTCCATTGCGAAGTCCGCTGATTTTTTCTAGAAAGAGACTGCATGCCGCAACCAGCAAAACCGAGGGCTCCGAAAACCCGTACTGCCTTTGACCTGGAATCCTATGTAGCCCGTTCCTGCCGTGAGGTGGATCGGGCCCTGGGACGCTTCCTTCCCTCCGAGCGCACCAAGCCCGCAACGATCCACAAAGCCATGCGTTATTCGCTCTTCGCAGGTGGGAAGCGGATGCGGCCTGCTCTGTGCCTAGCCGCGGCCGAGGCGTGCGGTGGAAGCTGGGAGGACGCCATGGCGATGGCCTGTGCGGTGGAGTGCATCCACACCTACTCATTGATCCACGACGATCTTCCGGCGATGGACAACGATGACTTCCGGCGCGGGAAGCCCACCAATCACAAGGTCTTCGGCGAAGGAGTCGCGGTATTGGCAGGCGACGCCCTGCTGACCCAGGCCTTTGAGATCGTGGCACAAGGGCGGACCAGCCGACGTTATCCCGCAGAAACCTTGGTGATGGAAGTGGCGAGGGCTTCGGGGTCGCTGCAGCTCATAGCCGGCCAGGTAGCCGATCTGGAAGGCGAAGGAAAGAAGCTCCCGCTGGCCGAGCTCCGCTACATTCACGAGCGGAAGACCTCTGCCCTGCTCTGCTGTTCCGTGCGACTCGGCGGCATGAGCGCCCAGTGCTCCCCCGCCCAGCTGGAAGCGCTGACCCAATTTGGATACAATGTTGGGCTCGCGTTCCAGATCATCGACGACATCCTCGACGTCACCCAGACCTCGGAGACCCTAGGGAAGACAGCGGGAAAAGACACCGCCGCGCAGAAAGCCACCTATCCCTCCCTGCTCGGTTTGGAGAAGAGCCGGAAAGAAGCCACGCGACTGACCGACTTGGCCTTCAAAGCCCTAGGTCAATTCAAAGGCAAAGCCACCGCGCTAGAAGCACTGGCCAGCTATCTATTGAAGCGGGATCGTTAAAAGGGCGGGACCGAAGAAGAGCGACCGGCAGAGCGGACGTCTACGGACGTCTCAGACCGACTCTGAAGGCAGCCGACCCGATAGAACAGTTGAGGTGCGATCTTGAAGGAGGATGGCCGCGGGGGGGTTCCATAGCCTCAGAGCTCGTTCCAGGAGGTGGCTACGTAACCGCGGGAGGTGCCGGTGCGGCCGAGCATTTCGTCGTAATGGAAATTGTAATGCCCGTTCAGGGTGGCGGTGGACGCGATGGCGGATCCGACGAAATCGTAGGTGTTGCTGCCGCCACCCCCTAAACTCAGCGCCGCGCTCGGAGCGTAAATGGTTCCCGTGAAAGCCGCATTGCCGCTGAAGCTGACGCTCGTATTGGTCGGGAGTCCATAATAGGCGAACTTGGACGCGTTGGCCGCAGAATTCATCACGCCCTGTCCTCCGATCGATGTCGACGCTCCGGCCACATACATCTTGAGACTGCCGCTGCTGCCCACTTGGATATAGGATTGGCCAGCCAGGCTGACGTCGCCTGTGACATAAAGCACGGCGTCCCCGGTGACGAGGATTCGCTGAGTATTCCCGCTCAGACTGAGGTTTCCATTGATGATATAGCTTCCGCTGGAGAGTACGTAGGTATACGCGGTTCCATTCACCGTCCCGCTGGCCGGGGTGGACATGCTTCCCGTAGGAGCCGAGACATCCGGGAAGGAAACGTTCATATCGTCGCTGACCGTTCCTGTGACGAATCCCTGGCTGCCGACTGCAACACTGCCTCCCGGTCCACTACTCACATCGCCGTAAATTTCCGCGTTGCCCACATTCAGCGAATTGACCAGTTGGCTGTTGGTGGCGACATCTCCGTTTTCCTTGTACTTGGCTGCGTCGTATTGTCCGCTGGTGCTGTAGGCCGAATCTTGGGAGTCAAAGCTGTCCACCCGGATATTGTTTCCGTTTAGATTGATCTGCCCCTTGGCCACGAGGCCTTTTGCGTAAAGAGCATCCAGCTTGGTGTTCACCCGCACTGTTCGCGTGACGTAGGTGGAGGTCTTCAACGGGACCCGCACATAGCCTTTGCTCTCAATGACAGGCGTGGTCCCGCTCGGAGTAATCGTGGTGCTTACGTAGCTGCCGTTTGTGCCAATTTGAAATGATTTAACATACCCACCGCTCGAGGCAGACCAACCATCCGCCGCCAGGGAGCCGGAGCCATTCTTATTGAGGTGCGCCATGGCCTCCTCGATGCCTGCCTCCAGGACTGGCACCGCATTGTTCCAGGCCATGGAACGAATGGTGGACATGTTTGTGGATGTGATCAGGCTCAAATAGCTGGCGGCCAGGGAGGAGATGATGGCCATGGTCAACAAGGTGACCACCAAGGTTCCTGCCTTGTTGGTCTTCTGGAGCGTTTTGATTTTTTGGAACCGGGTTTTCATGAGGGGATTTCATTCCTTGCGGATCACGACTTTGGCGGTTTGAACGCTCTCGCTGTTACGAATCTGTCCCAAGACACGCCGGGCACACACCCATTGAATGGAGACGAGTTTGCAGGTGGAGACTGCGGCGGCGGCATACTGGTCGTAACTGCCGCCGATGGGATTCCGTTGATACATCGAAAAGCTAAGAGACTCGCAGTCTTGCAGTACGACGTGGGAGCTAGTTCCCACGCTGCGGGTGAGTGTCTTGTTGCCGGAGTCGTATATGAAATTCAGGGTTTGTCCGTCGGACTGAAGAAAACTGACCTTATTGGAGGTGCAGGCCGTCAGGCGCGAGGCCTGTCGAATGTCGCGCGTGATTTTGTCGAGGGCGATCCGGCTGTAGCTGTCCAAGTCGACATAGTTGGCCGTAGCCGCGAAGCACTTGGCGGTATACAACGAGAAGGACGCCACGGAGCCCATCACCAAAGTCCCTGCTGCCATGGCGACGAGCAGTTCCACCAGGGAAAATCCAGCCCTCCGACGATTCTTCGCCTGCTCAGTAGATGTAGCCTTGAAGTCCATTGCGGGTGATGAGGGTTTGCATGTCGCGGGAGTGCGTCAGGGTTCCGGTGGTCCATTGAACCCCTACGGTCACCATCTTCAAATCGTTGGAGTAGGACGCCGTGGTTGAGGGATTGCTGATCGTGATGTTACCATGATACTGGAATCCGGAGCTGTTCGTGTTGCCGGCGGTGGCGGGTTGATAATAGGCGCTGAAGGTGGAAGGAATGAAGCCAGCCGTATTGATTTGGTCAAAGGTGTAGAGCCGGATCGTTTCCATTTTCTCGACCAGAATCTGATTGGCTCGAAGGTTTTCCCGGGCGTTTGCGAGCATGATGGTGCCAAAAAGCATTCCATTGTGTAGCGCCAGCAGGCTCATGCCCAACAAACCAATGGTGATCACCACTTCGATCAGCGTGAAGCCGCTGAACTGCCTGATCTTGGAATGCGCGAGCTTGGTTTGCACAGAGACTGAAGCGGGTTGGCTTAACGCGCTTGCGACGCAGCCAGTGTTGCATCGGCCACCAGGGTTGGTTCCACGCTATGCACGGATTGCAGGAAATGCTCGCAGATGTCCACCCGACCGTTGAATTGATCGCTGGAGGTCGTGAACCAAATCTCGACCAAGCCTTCGGGGATCTTCGCGATCGCCAAGCGCGTCTTGGTTGGTTTTTCCGAGGGCAGGACCTTACGTTCGAAGTCAATCGCGCGGCCGGGTTTGCCTCCGAGGGACCAAGTGGACTCCATGCCGACAGTCGCAGAGGCGTATCGCTTCTTAAGGATGGCGCGTGCTTTTTCTGCAAGAAGGACGCCGTTTTCGTAGCGATCGGGTTGGATACGAATGCTCAGAACCGAGCTCGAGTCTGGCGAATAGAAGCTCATCTTGGTGCTGCCGCTGGTCTCTACGACCGGTTTCCAGCCCGTCGGGGGGGTGAATTGAAGTGAAGCGTAACCGGGTTGGGTGGGGTCTTGCTTGTGGATTTGGGAGGATGACGTCGCCGGGGTTGTCCACTTTTGAGACTCTGCCCCGAAACCGCCCTCTGCTCCAAGAAGTAGCGTCAATGTTCCGGTCAGGATCCATGTGTATGTCGCTTTCATAGACTTAGCTTTTTCAGGACTGCATTCTTACCTTGGGTAGCTCGGGCTGGGACACTCGTAAGCTCTTCTGTCCTGCCCCGTGACACTTTCAGGACGCTCTCACCCTCTATTGGATTAAGTGCAGATCCCGTGCCAGAACGGAACTGCCTTCGGTCTTCGATTCGTGGGTTGAAACTCTAAAAAAACTCCCAGGGTGGAAATGAAAGAGGAGTGAACCGATTTCACAGAAGGTGAAGAAGGGAACGACGGGTTAAGGAGTTTTTAACGGCACGAGCCTCGCAGTGTTTTTCTGCAGGCTATGGAGACGACGAACCAAACAGTCCAATAGCCAACTCGATGAGGATCCCCCCACCAACCCCTCCTGCCGTGGAAGCGGCGTAGGGTCTCGGTCGCAGAACTCCAGTCGAGGAGGCTGACCCACGGGCGGCAAAACGCGAACGGCTGTGCGTGCACGCGGACGCCTTTACAAATCCGGCGACCCCACTAAAGTCCGAGCTCATGAGCTCGCACTTCGACGCCTCCGAATTCATCGACGACGACCTACAGCCGGCACGCAAGCCAGTCTATGGGTCGGCAGCTCCCACCTCCCCGTCGAATTCCCTGCGCACCCCAGAGCGTAAGGCTCCCTCGCGTGAGGAGGTCGAGCTGAAGGTGAGCGAAATGCACCAGCGCCTGGCGGAGCTGAAAGGAGAGCAGGAGCGCCTAGAGCGCGAGCGGGCCTCGCTTGAGGAAACCCGGCGTCGCCAGAGCGAGTTCAGCACGGGTCGCCAGGAGATGATCCAGCACCTGACACGGACCATCGCCCGCATGGAGGAGGCGGAACTCACCCACCGTCGCGAAGCGGAACAGCGCAACAAGTCCCTAACGGATCTCCGCACCGCGCTCGAGAAGGTCATGGCCCAGAACCAGGAGGCGTGGAATAAGGAGAATTTTGAGATGGAGCTGACCCGGGGCCTGACCACGGTCGACAACGCGCGGATGGAGTGGAATTCAGCACGGGTCAAGTTCAGCGAGCTGAATGATAGCGAGACTGCTCCCCAGGGATCTAGCCCGGCCACTCGCCCCGCCGCTGGAGCTCCCGCTTTTCCCCAGGGCTTCGCCGACCTCTGTCGGCTGGGCTTCGCCATCAACTGGCCTCTCTTCGTGCTAGGATTGCTGATTTTCCTCATGCTTTGGCTGCGTCGCTAGGCCAAATCTTTGGCCGCACTCCAGCCCACCTTAGACCTGACGATTCCCAAGGGAGATGTCACGCGACCCACAGAGCATGGCCAGGAAACCCCGCAGCAAGCAGGGGCTCTTTAGTTGGCTGCGGCGTAGGCCCGACCCCATTGACGAGCGCAAGCGGGATCTCACCCGACAAATCGAGGAGCTCGAAGCCCGGATCAAGAGCCTGGGAAACCAGGCGGAGGAAACCCCGTCCCTGGAGGAGATCGAGCAGGCGATTCCCGCGGCGTCTCCAACCCCAGGACCGCAACCCACGCGGCGGGACCCCGTCTTCGAGACCGTCAGTCAGGGTCGCCTTCATGAACTGCAGAAGCGCGCCGCACACCTCAACCAGCTCGGCACTCAAAAGTTTGATCTTCCCGCCGCGTGGCAGCGGCTTACCGACCAGTTCAGCAGCCCGAAGGCCACCAATCCAAAGCTGGTGGACCTTCTCGCAGCGGGCAGCCTGCAAGGCATGCGCCCCCTGCGCTATGAACGTCGCATCGCCCGGCGCCGCTTCCTGCTCTTTCTCTTCGGCCTCCTGCTTCTCCTTTGGGGCCTTTTCGCGGGACTGGTCCGCAACTAGCAGGCCGTAGGATTTGGAGGGTGCTTCTGCAATCTATCCGCCTCGGTTGTCGATTGGTTTCACGGTTCTCTGGTACCCGCCTGCTAGAATTCAAAATTCGGCAGCCGGATTTTGAGTCGGCATGAGACCTGCGTAACCGGTTCGTCCGCCTTAAAGTCAAAAACCCGGTCAGCACCCGGATCGGGGGTAAGGCTTCAAGCGGAAAACAATCATGACTGGCCTATTCAGCCGTTATTTTAGAGCAACCGCACCACTTCCCGGCTTCCGAGCCGTTGGACTTAGCCTCGTGGCAGCCACCCTCTGTATCGGAAGTGCCCGCGCCGCGCAGGAAAAAATCGCCACGCCCACCGGCAACCGCTACCTCTTCATCGTGGAAAACTCTTCCGCTATGGAGAAGCGGGATGTGGCACTGAGACAAGCCGTTTTTGATTTGGTGAACACAGGCGTGCGCGGTCGAATGCAGTCTGGCGATACCTTCGGTATCTGGACGTTCAACGCTGGAGTTGACACTCGCTTTCCGATGCAAACCTGGGATGCCTCGGCACGGCTCGACCTGGGAACGCGGGTGAACACCTTTCTTCGGAACCAGGGCTATCACAAACGCTCGCGTTTGACGGAGGTCATGCTCGATCTCGCCAACGTGGCGAGCTCGGTCAGCGATCTCACGGTGGTGCTCCTTAATGACGCCAACGACAAGATGGCGGGAACCCCGTTCGATCGGGAGATCAACGATCTCTACAAGCAGATCGCCCCGGACTCAGAAAAGGAGAAATTTCCGGTTCTCACCGGACTCACGATCCGTGGAGGAAATTATGTCGCCTACTCGGTGGTGCCGGCAGACCAACCGCTGAGACTCCCGCCACCGCCGGAACGTCTCAAGCCTGAGAAAGCGGCTCCCAAAGCCCCCAAGACCGCTGTCGGTTCAAAGCCTCCTCCCCGAGTGATTCCCCCCATCATCATCACGCGGACGGGGAAGGATCCGGAAGCGGAGCGGGAAGCCGCGGAAGCCGCCGCCGCGCTCGCGGCAAACTCCGCACCGAGCCCCGCCGCTGCCGCTGGCGTATCGCCGACGTTGCCCACCACGACCGCACCAGGCGCTGTCGCAGCGGTGTCTCAAGCCCAGACACCCCCTCCAGCCTCGGTGACGCCCCTTTTGCCCAGTGGGGTTGCAACGGTAAGAGGCTCTGCAGTGGAGGCCTCAACGTCCCAAGTGGCCCCCTCAGGACCGGGTAACCCAACCCAAAACCCAGAGCCGCCTGCCGCGAACAAAGCGTCCCCGGAAGGAAGGTCGACCCTCCCCTCGCAAACGTTCCTTCCTCCAGCACCTCACGCGGAGTCAACGAAGCTTCCCGTAGGCGCACACGCGCACGTCCCTGCGCCAGCCACCAGCGTTTTGAAGGAGCCCGCGACTGCCACATGGACACTGCAGCAGTTGACGCAGTCGATTTCAGGCACACCCCTAAGTCCGCAGTCAGTTGGCACCGGCACTCGAGGTAGCCAAACTGCCCCCCCCGAGCTAGCTGCCAGTCTTTCTGGAATATCCCCCACGCCCCAGGCCTCGGGCCCCATGATCGGATCGCGGCCCCCACTGCTCCCCGGTGCTGTCACCGCACGGGCTCGGGAGAAACCCAGCCTCGGGTCGGCCACGGGGGCTGGAGGATTTGAGATGGGGGGAAGCCGTTCGTGGTGGCTGCTGCTGGCAGCGATGGCATTGCTGGCGACCGGGGCCATGGCCATGCGCGCTCACCTGAATCGTTCCGGGGGCGGGGGTGGAAGTTCCATCAGCCAAGCCATGCCGAGAGCCACCCCGTCACCGACCGAAGCGCACGCGCGGTCGAAACGATCCTGAGCTCACCAGACGAAAGGCAAACATATGACTGCGGCAGAGACATTGGACGACATCCCCGCTTGCACAATCAGCGACGCTGAACTAGGTTGCCCTCGCGCCTTTTACTCGCAAATACTCAGTGTGAACGCTTCTCGTCATCTAATTAAAAAGACTTCCATTGGAAACAGGGATGCCGCTTCGGGGTCAAACTGGGAGCCCAACACAGACGTCTACATCGCCGACAGCCGCCTCGTGATCAATGTCGAGTTGGCAGGGATGCGCCGTGAGGATCTGGAGCTGTGTATCGATGGGAATCAGCTGATCATCTCTGGGCAGCGACCCGACTGTGGTCGTCCCAGCGGCTGTTCGTTCCTCGTGATGGAGATCCACTACGGACCTTTCACCTGTGCCTTCGAACTGCCGGAGGGCTACGACTTGGCAGACGCGGTAGCCGCCTACCAGAATGGATTTCTGAAAATTGAGGTTCCCCAAGCGGTCCGGCCTAAGCCGGAGCGTCGGGCTCTTCATCTGGCCGAGGAATAATCCGAACCCGATTCCTCTGCGGATCGCCAGCCCGTGTGCGGCGGCCCAGGCGCGTTTTGGGAAACGGGCTCCAAAACCGACGCCTTCAAAAAAACCCGTGTGAAAGCCCGTGACGCTCGTTAGGGTTGCGGAACGCAGCGATGACGAGCCCTGACACAGAATTCATCCGGATTTTAGGCGCGAGCGGCGCCTCCACCCCTACCCGCTCTTCTGGGAAGTCCGTGCCCGACGTCCTGCCGGTCCTGGGACTGTCGGACATCGTCATCTTTCCAGGCATGGTCGCCCCACTGCTCGTGGAGACGATCCAGAGCATCCGCCTCATTGACGACGTGGTCGAAGGCGATCGGCTTCTGGCCGTGGTGCTACAAAAGAACGCCGAGTCCCAGAATCCGCTCCCCGAGGAAATCTGGGAGCATGGCTGCGCCGCGCGTGTCCTGAAGATGATGAAGTTTCCGGACAACACCGTCCGCATCCTCATCGAAGGACTCTGGCGCATCCGTATCCGTGACTACGAGACCCTCTCTCCCTACCTGCGCGCGAATGTTGAGCAGCTCAAGGACGATCTCGACGAATCCACCGAGTTGGTTGCCCTGGCTCGGAACGCGCACCAGCAGTTCCAGGAGGTGATCCGCCTGAGCCCCACCATTTCGGAACAGGTAAAAGTGGCCGCGCTGAACACCGACGCGCCCGGCACGCTGAGCGACCTCATCGCCACCAATCTCAACCTGAGCCTCGAGGAGCGCCAACTCCTCATGCGGCTCAACAATGTCAAGGCGCGGCTCAATGCCCTGCGTCCCCTGCTGACCCGCGAACTCGAGGTGCTGTCCATCGGATCCAAGATCCAGAATGAGGTCAGCAGCTCGATGGCCAAGACCCAGCGAGACTTCTTCCTTCGCGAGCAAATCCGAGCCATCCAGCGCGAACTCGGCGAGGCGGACCCGGTCACCACAGAAGTAAACGCACTCCGCGACCAAGCGCAAAAGGCGGGTCTTCCAGAAGAGGTAGGGAAGGTGGTGCTGAAAGAATTGGACCGGCTCCAACAGCTCACCCCCTCGGTCGCGGAATACGCCATTACCCGAAACTACCTGGACTGGTTGATCGACTTGCCCTGGACCCGTTCGACCGTCGACACCCTGGAGTTGGGGGCAGCCCGACGACTCTTGGATCAACACCACTACGGGCTTGAGAAGATCAAGGAACGCCTGATTGAATTCCTGGCAGTTCTCCAGCTGAAGAAGAATCTAAAGGGGCCTATCCTCTGCTTGGTAGGACCTCCGGGCGTCGGAAAAACCTCGCTCGGAAAAAGCGTCGCCGACGCCCTCGGACGCAAGTTCGCGCGGATCGCGCTGGGAGGCATGCGCGACGAAGCGGAGATTCGAGGTCATCGACGCACCTATGTCGGGGCCATGCCTGGGCGCATCATTCAGGCGATCCGGCGGGTCGGAAGCAACAATCCGGTGATCCTGCTCGACGAGTTGGACAAGGTGGGAGCGGATTACCGGGGGGACCCGGCCGCCGCGCTGCTGGAAGTGTTGGATCCACAGCAAAACAAGACCTTTACTGACCATTACCTCGACGTGCCGTTCGATCTCTCGCAGGTAATCTTCATCGCGACCGCCAACTGGCTCGACCCGGTCTATCCCGCGCTGATTGACCGCCTGGAGGTCATCCAACTGCCCAGCTATACCACCAGTGAAAAGCTTTACATCGCCAAGCGGCATTTAGTGCCACGGCAGTTGGAAGAGCATGGGTTGGACAAGGGACGGGTGAAAGTCCCCGAGGCCATCCTGAAGACAGTGATTACCGACTACACCCGCGAGGCGGGGGTTAGGCAACTCGAACGAGAGATCGGCTCCATTGCTAGGAAATCAGCCCGACGCTGGGTGGAAAAAGGCGGCAAAGGGCCCGGCATCCTCATTCAGCAAGGCGAGCTGAAGGAACTGCTGGGCCCCGCCAAGTTCATGTCCGAGTCGGCCGAGCGGATCACCGAACCCGGAATAGCGACCGGCCTGGCCTGGACCCCGGTGGGTGGGGAGATTCTCTATATCGAGGCAACCAAGATGCCCGGTACGGGGCGCCTTTCTCTGACCGGATCCCTCGGTGAGGTCATGAAGGAGAGCGCGCAGACGGCCCTGAGCTATCTGCGCAGCCAGTCCAAGACTCTCGGCCTGGATCTGCGGGATTTCGACAAGCTCGATCTCCATCTGCATGTGCCGGCAGGTGCGACCCCGAAGGACGGCCCCAGCGCAGGAGTAACGATCGCCGCCGCCTTCGCCTCTCTTCTTTCCAACCGGCGCGTGCGGTCGGATACCGCGATGACCGGCGAGATCAGCCTCAGAGGCCGGGTGCTCCGGGTTGGCGGCATTAAGGAAAAAGTGATGGCAGCGGCACGCTTTGGCGTCAAACAGGTGATTCTGTCGGATCAGAATCAGAACGACTGGGAAGAAGTCCCAGAAGAAATTCGCAAGCGCATGAAAGTTCACTTCGTGAAGCAGCTATCCGAGGTGCTTACGAAGGCCCTGGTTCCATGAGACTCTCTTTTCACCGAAAGATCCTCGCTCACGCAGCGCTCTCGCTGCTAGCGGCGGGTATGCTCAGTCGTGGGGCGGACGGCCTCGGTGAGGAAGAACTCGAAGGGCAGCGCCTCGCCGCACGCCTGCGCGGATCGCCACCCCAAGACGAAATGACCCTACGCGGTCGCCTCAGCATCCGCGATGCCGAGGGCACCCTCAAAGATCTGCCCTTCCAGTTTAAAACCAGCATCACCGCATCGAACTGGTTGACCCTCTACCGCTGCTCGGGCGTCGCGGAAAAGGAGCTCTTTCCCCTCGCGGTCATCCACACCCCCAATCGCTCAAACACCTATTGGGAGGCGAAGTCCGACGCTCCTGATTCCTGGGCACCCCTGGGTGAGAAGGGAGCGTCGACAGTCTTCGCTGGCTCCGATTTCTCCATCACCGATCTCGGCCTCGAGTTTCTTCACTGGCCTGGACAGAAGCTCCTTAAAGTTGAAATGCGGAAGAACCGATCCTGCCATGTGCTGGAAAGTTCGAAACCTCAACCGCTCCTCGGGGAGTACCGCAGGGTGTTGTCCTGGCTGGATGTCGAGTCGGGCGGCCTGATTCTTGCCGAGGCCTATGACCCCAACAATAAACTCCTCAAGGAGTTCAGCGTAAACAGCATGAAGAAGGTAGAGGAACGCTGGCAGGTGCAGCAGATGGAGATCCGCAACGTGCAGACCCGTTCTCGCACGCGGCTGACCTTTGAGGTAAAGTAAGCAAGAGACCTTGGCTGCGTCGGGTCCCCGCAAGGGGCTGCAGCAGCCCTCTCGGAGAAAACGCGTAACATGACTGATCCGTCCGTGTCGAATTAGCGTGCACATCCCAGGAACGATGTCCCAGGAAAGCCCCCCATTCCAAATGTCGACTCCGGCATCCCCCGCTGATCCAACGCGGCCCGCGCCGGCTCCCGAAGAGTTCGCCAAAATCTACCAGGAGCATGGGCGGCAGGTTTACTATGTCGCTCTGCGCATGCTGAGTGATCCCACCCAAGCGGAGGACGCGACCCACGATGTTTTCATCAAGGTCTACCGGAACCTGGACCGGTTTCGAGGTGAGTCCTGCCTCCGCACATGGCTCTACCGGATCACCATGAACCACTGCCAGAACTTGCTAAAGTCGTGGCAGCATCGAAACATTCATTCGAATGCGGAGGATGCGCTCTGGGAGACACAGGTAGGACCCGAGAATTCCCCGCTAGAGGTCCTGGAAACTCAGGAACTCGGCGGGCGCATACAGAAGACCCTGGACACCTTGCCACTCGAATATCGCAAACTGCTCCTGCTCGTCGCAGACCAGGAGCTCAGTTATGAAAAAATCGCGCAGATTACGGAACAGAGCGTGGACGCGGTACGAGGCAAATTGCACCGGGCCCGAAAAGCGTTTGCCCAGCATTTCAAAACGACTTCCTGACGCCATCCCATGAAGAAGCCGAAGAACAACCCACCCAACGCCACACCCACGCAGCCCAATCTGGAGCTGACGCCAGAGGTTTCACCGGAAATGCAGCAAGTTCTGACCTTTGAAACCGTAGAAGAGCTTCTGGGCTATGATTTCCGAGAGACGGACACCCCCGAGCGAATCGGGAGGAAGCTGCGCGCGGCCCTGCCACAGCAGGAGATACTTCCTCTGAAACCCGTGGATCCCAACGCAACCTGGAAGCCGCGGCCCAAGGAGTAAGCCCGCTGGAGAAACCCATGTTGACCAGCTTCAAATTCTTAAAGGGTCTGGCGGTAGTGGGTGGAACCGCCGCCCTGCTTCTGGGCTTCATGGTCTACACGATACGCAAGAGCAAGGACCCGGCCGCACTTCTGGTGCGATGGGTGGTGACGATCCTCCTCGTCACAGGCCTGATGACCCTCGTGATGGGAGTCGATCTGAACTACGGCACGGCGTTCATCATTCCCCTGTCCTGCGCCATCGTGGGAGTCTGCCTGGCGATTGTTTGGGGAAGACACCTGGCCCATTTGTTTGCCGCTCCCATTACGAATCTCATCTCGGGGGGAAGCCAGGAGGTCGAAGCAAAGCCCCAATACTCCGGTGCCAAGGCCAAGCGGATGGCGCAACACTATGGCCAGGCGGTGGAGGCGATCCAGCTAGAGTTGAAGAAGTTTCCGGGAGACTACGAAGGTGAGATGCTTCTGGCGGCGATCTACGCTGAGAATCTCAGCGACCTGGATCGCTGCGCCACCCTCATCCAGCGCATGTGCAATCGCCCTGACTGCCCCCCAGGCCATATCTCAGGTGCCTTCACGTGCCTGGCGGACTGGGCGATGCGGCAGGCTCAGGACCCAGAGCGGGCTCGCGAAGCATTGGAAGAGATCAGCCGACGGCTCCCAGACAGCGAGTATGACCGCAACGCAAGGCAGCGCGTTGCGCATCTAGCCTCCGTGGAAAGCCTCCTCGATCAGCAGGAGCGGCGCACCCTCCACCTGGCACCCGGGATCCAACGGCTCGGCTTAAAAACGGCCGTAGCTAGCCTCGCCCCTGAGGACGCCACCCCTGCCGCAGAGGCACAAAGGCTGGTGGCCCATATTAAAAACCACCCCGACGACAACGAAGCCAGAGAGCAACTTGCCATGGTTTACGCGCTCGGCTTTCACCGGCCGGAGATGGCCATTTCCGAGCTTGAGGAGCTGATCGCCAGACCCCATCAAAGCTCAAAACAGGTAGCCCATTGGCTCCATCTGATCGCGGACATGCAGATCAAGGATGGGCAGGCCAACAGCGTCGAGATGGCCACGGCAAGCCTCCAGCGCATCATCGATCTCTACCCCAATTTAGCCGTCGCTGAAAACGCACGCTCCCGCATGTGCCTTCTCCAGCTGGAAAAGCGCGGCAAAGAAACCACCGCACCTCTTACCCTTGGGGAGTATGAGCAGCGGATGGGACTTCGCACCGGCCCGCCTCAGCGGCGGGACGAGCGGGACTGATTCGGATCGCCTGCCGGAACGAAGGGAGGCACGGTCTTATCCGTTACCAGTCGCAGCGCGATCTGCTTGTCGATCTCGCTCGCCATATAAATATCCGCCCCACCTCCCTTGCTACGCACCTGCACCGTCGCACGGGTCCAACGATCACCCACCGGGTCCACCCGCACCCAAACACGACGGGTATCGATGATACCCTCCACGGTGTTAATGATGGTGTTCTCGCCCGTCAGTTGGCCATTGAGCTGCAAAACATCCTTGGCTGCTCGCATGACCTTATCCACCGGAAATTCGTAGCGACCCTCAATCTTATCGCGGACGAAAGGATTGGCCATTCGATGGCGGTCATCCACGGTCCGGACACAGCCGGTCGAGCCCAGGAACAACATCGCCAGAAAAATCACACTTGCTAGACGCATCATCATCAAGGCGTGATGCTTGAAAGCAGACAAGGCGTCAAGCTCGCAATTCATGTCGTAATCCTGCACTTGTCAGATGCGCTCCGCTCAGGCTTACTTCGCCGGATTGTTACCGGATGAACCCTGACCTTCTTACCAAAGCCAAATCGCTCGGCTTCTCGGACCGGCAGATTGCGCATCTGACCGGCCGGACCGAGGACGCTGTGCGCGCTGAACGCGCCGCCATGGGATTAGTCCCGAGCTATCGCCTCGTGGACACCTGCGCGGCGGAGTTCGAAGCCTACACGCCCTACTACTACTCCACCTATGACCGGGGGGACGACGAAGTTCGCCCTAATGATCGGAAAAAGGTGATGATCCTGGGAGGTGGCCCCAACCGGATTGGCCAAGGCATTGAGTTTGACTACTGCTGTGTTCATGCGGCCTTCGCCCTGAAAGAAGACGGCTTTGAGACGTTGATGGTCAACTCCAACCCAGAGACCGTCTCGACCGACTACGACACCAGCGACAAGCTGTTCTTCGAACCCCTCACCCTGGAAGATGTGCTGCACATCTATGAGCGGGAAAAGTGTTGGGGAGCGATCGCCCAGTTCGGAGGGCAAACCCCGCTCAATCTGGCACTCGGACTGCAGAAGAATGGGGTCAACATTATCGGGACCTCCCCCCAAAGCATCGAGATGGCGGAGGATCGGAAGCTGTTCGCAGCGCTCCTCAACCGCCTGAACATTCCCCAGCCGGAAAACGGACTCGCCACCCATGAGACGGAGGCATTGGCCATTTCCAAGCGACTGGGCTACCCGGTGCTGGTACGCCCTTCTTTCGTTCTCGGTGGACGAGCCATGCAGATCGTCTTTTCCGATGCAGAGTTGCAGCACTATATGCGCTTTGCGGTCGAGGCCTCGCCCGAACGTCCGGTGCTGGTCGACAAATTCCTAGAGGATGCGGTCGAAGTCGATGTGGACTGTATCGCCGACGTCGGTAACTTTAGCGATCCTTCCCAAGGCACGATTGTGATAGGCGGTATGCTAGAGCATATCGAATTTGCAGGGGTTCACTCGGGCGACGCCGCCATGGTCCTTCCCGCCCACACACTCAGCCCTCAGGTGATCAACACCATCCGGGAATACACCCACGCGATGGCGCGAGAACTGCGCGTCTCCGGGCTCATGAACGTCCAATACGCCGTCAAAGGCGACACGGTTTACGTCCTGGAGGTGAATCCCAGAGCTTCACGCACGGTTCCCTTCGTGAGCAAGGCGATCCGGGTTCCGCTGGCGAAACTGGCTGCGAAGGTCATGGCTGGCAAGACTCTGAAGGAGCTAGGTTTCACGGCTGAAATAATCCCGGCGTATTGGGCGGTGAAGGAGTCCGTCTTCCCGTTCAACAAATTCCATGGCCAGGATATTCTGCTCTCCCCCGAGATGCGCTCGACGGGCGAAGTCATGGGCCTGGATGCCGATCTAGGCATCGCCTATGCGAAAAGCCAGATCGCCAGCGGATCGCCCCTTCCCTTGAAAGGCTGTGTTTTCCTGAGTGTGAGTGCTGCCCACAAACCCCAGGTGGTGGAGGTCGGCAAAGGGTTTGCTGACTTGGGCTTCGAACTCGCGGCCACCTCAGGAACCGCTGCCGTTCTGGAGGCTGCGGGACTCACAGTACGCCGCATCCCGAAGCTGATGGAAGGTCGGCCCAACGCCGTGGATCTGCTCAAGAACCGTGAGATTCAACTCGTCGTCAATACGCCCAGCGGAGCGAACCCGCGGGCGGACGAGGTGAAAATCCGCACTACGGCCGTCTATACCGGGACACCGATCATGACGACCCTCAGTGGCGCAAAGGCGGCGATCCTGGGGATTGCCGCATTGCGGAAGAACGGTTACGAGGTGAAATCACTGCAAGAGTATCGTTAAATGTGCCTGCCCGCGCCGGAAACCCCGTTTCACGGGGGGATTTCCCGGTTGACGGGGTTCGAACGGGCTTCCTAAGGTAGCAGCACTCATACCGGTCAGTGTGACCGGATCGCAAGGCACTGTATGCCCGAAGGTTATTGCGTTAAATGCAAAGCGAAGAAATCGATCGCCAATGCGGTGGAAGAAGTGATGAAAAACGGCCGTAAAGCGATCAAGGGGACCTGCCCCACCTGCAGCACAGTGATGTTTAAAATCCTGGGCGGCAAAGCGACCCCTCCTGCCGGAGGTGCGAGCACAGCTCCCTCTTCGCCCCCAACCCCGCCTTCGAACTAAGACTCCTATGGCAGATCAATTAGCTTACGCCATCATTACTCCCTACTCCCTTTACAAGAGCCGCACGGGGGGCATCCTCGCCCGACTCATCGCCCGCACCCGCCTCGAATTGGTGGGCGCGCGCATGTTCGCACCCAGCGCCGAGCTGGTGAAAGAATACGCGGAAGAAATCGTATCCGCCAACGATCCCCAAGATCGACGCGTGCAACAACTTCTCAAGGACTACATCCTTCAGAACCTATCCCCCGATCCGAAAACCGGCCGCCGCCGCCGCGTCATGATGTTGCTCTTCCGCGGAGAGGATGCCGTCCGAATCCTTCGCTCTGTGGTCGGCAATCTGAGCCAGGAACGCCGGGGTGGTGAGACCATCCGGGATACTTACGGTGACCTGATTCTCGACGAGACGGGCAACGTCCGCTATTTCGAGCCCGCCGTGCTCGCCCCGCCGAATGCAGAAGAGGCAGAGCGCAAGCTCAAGATCTGGGCGCGTTATTCGGACGCGGACGGAGGCATCGTGGATAACACCATTCCCTACGCCCCAAGCGACAAGGCCCAAAGAACGCTCGTCCTCATCAAGCCGGACAACTTCCGTTTCCCCACGGGCCGGCCGGGCAATGTGATCGACTTCTTCTCTCGCACCGGACTCTACATCGTCGGTATCAAGCTCCACCGCATGAGTGTCGCTCAGGCCGTGGAGTTCTATGGCCCCGTGCGCGACGTCCTCCGCACCAAGCTGAAGGATATGGTTGCAAAACAGAGCAAGGAGGCGTTGGACAAAACCTTCGGTTTCCCGATTCCCGAAAAGGAAACCAAGATGCTGGGCGACCTGCTCGGGCCGCTCTACGGGGACAATCAGTTCGACAACATCGTCCGGTTCATGGCGGGCAAGGCCCCGTCGGATTGCACTCCCGAGCAACTGGAGTCCGCAGGTTCAGAGCGATGCATTGCGCTGGTTTATGAAGGCGTCGAAGCGGTCTCCAAGATCCGAGACGTGCTCGGGCCGACCGATCCGTCCAAGGCTCCTCCTGGCTCCATTCGTAAAGAGTTCGGATCGACCATCATGGTCAACGCAGCGCATGCGAGCGATTCCGAAGACAACGCCCGTCGGGAGATGGGCATCGTGAAGGTGGATGAAAACATCTTCCGTCGCGAAATAGACTCGTTCTTCAAAAAGTGATCCGGTTCCGGCATTCCGTTCCGACCGGCTCCAAGGCCAGGGCGGGCGTTTCCTTAGAGACGTCCAGAAGCCCACAGGCCCCTCTCAAACAATCCTATCTGGCGAGGGATCCAATCCTGCGCCGCCTTTCAAAATGATTCCGATCGATTCACCAGCAGGAGGCCCGCCCGCCGGCCCCTCCCCTTCGGGGCCAGCGCGAAGCCCGCGCGGCCGAGGTCCTGTTCGCCGCCGCGGCCGCCGCGGAGGCCGTGGACGTCGCCGCGAACCAGGGGCAGCCCCCGCGCCCGGAGACTCCCCAGCAACCCCAGGAGAGAACACCGAAGCAGAGGATGTCATAGAAGAGACCACGGAAGACTCCGAGCCCAACGAAGGAGACGAGGGTTCGGCCCCCGCCCCAGCTCCGGCTCCAGATACTGAGCGGTTCTTCCAGGAGGATCCTCGCGACGAGGAACCTCAGCGGGATCCTGCAGCAACCGAGGCGGCTGGGCATGAGTCGGTACCACCATCAGCGGCTCCCTCAGGCCCCGAATCAGCCCTTTCACAACCCCCCGCTTCCTCAGCCTCAGGTGGATCTCCCTCTCCCGGACCTCACCAAGGCCAGCAGGGAAACCGACCGCCCCTTCAGAGCAGGCAGCAGCTCCGACCTCAGAGACCAGAACAGCGCCAACCGCGCGACCGTGGGTTCCGAGAGCCACGTGACCGTGCCCCGCGCGATCGTGACCCGCGCGATCGTGATTCTCAACAATCGGCCCCCGTCCCTCAGCGCCCACCACTGCCACGTGCCGTTGCGGACGCGATTGATGAAGTTCGGAAGATGAACTCCGAGCTCCACCAGGTTTTAGAGGAGTTGGAGGAGATCATGGAGATTCTCCAGAATGCCCAAGTTCAGAAAGAGGCAGACGAGGCTGAGATCGAGCGTTTGAAACAGACCCTGCAGAGAATGAATCAGCAGCGTCCGCAGCAGCGCGAGCCTCGTCCTCCGTTCCGACAGGGCCATCGCGATGGTCCCCGGCAGCCCTACCAGCAGGCCGGCTACACCTCCCAGTCCTCATCGTCACAAGGATTGCCCGGGGGCGGATCCGAAAGCCATGGGACACCGGATTCCGAAAGGCAGTCCTCCTCTGCATCGACAGATGAAGGCAACTCCGACGACCGTACGGATAGATAAGTGGCTCTGGTCGGTGCGCCTTTACAAGACGCGCAGCCTGGCGATCGCTGCCTGCGACAATGGGCGGGTGAAGGTGTCAGGCCAGCAAGCGAAGCCTTCCCGGCCTGTCCGGGTGGGCGACGTGCTGACCGTGGCCACTCCTGAGCTGACAAAGACGGTGAAGGTCTTGCAGCTCATCGAACAGAGGGTGTCCGCGAGTGCTGTCGCAGAGAGCCTTGAGGATCTGACACCCCCTGAGCTCTATGAACGAGCAAGAGAGGTCAGGCAACTGAACGGCTTTGCCCCCAGACCACAAGGGACGGGGCGTCCCAGCAAGAAAGAGCGTCGAGCGCTGGATGGCCTGGAGATCCTCTGAGGAAGCCCGCGCAACAAAGCGTCACCTTTTCTGGCCGGTGCCCGTCTGAGGGCTGCAACCTCCCTCCGTTGGGGGAGGGATAACTCGAGACTGAACGAAAGGCATATTGTGTCCCTACCGGATGATAACAAGCTGGCGGAGAAACAAACGGTGGAGCAGCTGCAAGGCGCTCGAACGCGGATCCAGGCTGAGCTGGCAAAAGTGGTCGTGGGCCAGCAGGAGGCCATTGAACAAATTCTCCTGGCCCTCTTCTCAGGTGGACACTGCCTCATCACCGGGGCTCCCGGACTGGCCAAGACACTGCTGGTAAAATCCATCGCCCAGGTCTTCCAGCTGCGCTTCCAGCGGATACAATTTACTCCCGACCTGATGCCTGCGGACATCACCGGCACCGAGATCCTGGATGGCGGCACGGAGGGACGGCGCATGGCCTTCATTCGCGGCCCCATCTTCGCCAACATCGTTCTGGCGGACGAAATCAACCGCACGCCACCCAAGACCCAGGCTGCTCTCCTCGAGGCGATGCAGGAGCACCAGGTGACCGCCTCAGGAACGCGCCACACCTTGGACGAACCCTTCTTTGTCCTAGCCACGCAGAACCCGATCGAGATGGAGGGCACCTATCCGCTTCCCGAGGCGCAGTTGGACCGTTTCATGTTCAACGTGATGATTCACTACCTCCCCGAGGACGACGAGGTGAAGGTGATCACGCAAACCACTTCTAATGTGCGAGAGCTCCCCCAGGCTCTGTTCAATGGCGAAGATGTCCGTCGCTTTCATGAGATCGTCCGTAAAGTCCCGGTGGCGGAAGACATCGTGCGCTACGCGGTTCGCCTCGCCGCTTCATCACGCCCCCGCCAGCCGGGAACGCCGAGCTATGTGAACGATTGGGTGAACTGGGGCGCTGGTCTTCGAGCTGGGCAGTTTCTCGTCCTGGGAGCCAAGGCTCGCGCGCTGCTCCAGGGCCGGGCACATGTCACACCTCAGGATATCCAGGCGCTGGCGCTCCCGGTGTTGCGACATCGCATTTTGCTGAATTACCGTGCGGAGGCAGACGGCATGACCGTGGACCAAGTGATCCAACGTCTCCTGGAGACCGTGCCCGCCCCGGGCAAGTAGCCGCAGACATCCTGACCTCGTGCGAGAGCACGTAGGAAGGAGTGGGACCTGAACTTTGAACGTTGAACGTTGAACGTTGGACGTTGGACGTTGCCGATCAACGAGCTCCCTTGGCCGCGGCCACAAAGTCGCGCAGCTTCGCGACGTCCTTCCGACCCGGAACCGATTCCACGCCGCTGCTGACATCGACACCATAGGGATTCACAAAGCGAACGGCTTCGGCCACCGTGGCGGGAGTGAGACCCCCCGCCAAAATAATCGGTCGCCCCATCCGTTTTGCCTCGATCGCAAGATTCCACTTAAACTGTACCCCTGTCCCCCCAGGATTACCGGCAACAAAGCTATCGAGAAGAATGCCGGTCACCGGATAGTGCGGGATGTTCCTCAATGACTCGGGTCCCCTGACGCGGATTGCCTTCAACGTCGCATGTCGAAACTGGCGGCATAGCTCAGGAGGTTCATCACCGTGGAACTGCAAGGTGTCGATCCCAGTTTCCGCGACGATGCGATTCACCTCTTCGACCGACGCATCCACGAAAAGACCCACACGGCTAATGAATGGGGGAAGACTCTGCATGATTGAAACCGCCTGTGCTGGCGTGACATATCGGGGACTCTTGTCGTAAAAAACAAACCCGAGCGCATCCGCACCCGCCTCCACGGCAGCGATGGCATCCGCGGCGCTGGTGATCCCGCAAATTTTGACTCGGACTTGCATGTGTGGATGACAGTAACGGGTTCAGCAATGCACGGATCAAGTTAAAACCAAACAGTATCGATCCCGTTGTCAGGATCTCCCAACCTGCGAGCCTAGGTGCTAGAAGCGACCTGCCTCCTTCGCGGCCGCAGAACCCCCACCACCAGGAGCAGAACGCCGAGGGAACAAACGATCGCGCCGCCTGCCGGTAGATCGAATTGATAGGAAGCCCAGAGCCCACCGCCGCTCCCCACCATACTGGTCAGACATCCAATCAGAAGCATCGCAGAGAAAGAGCGGGTCAATAGATTGGCGCAGAGGGCAGGGACGATGAGGTAGGTGAAGACCAACAGGACACCGCCGATCTGCACAAAACTGGTCACCACAGCACCGAAAAGCGCGTAGAAAAGAAAATCCCAACCGCGGGTTGCCCATCGTTTCGAATCCACGGTCTGAGGGTGGAAGGTAATCGCCATGAATGGCTTTCGAAAGACCCAATGAGCCACCGCAATCACAACAAAGAGAGCAGCCGTCCACCCCACCTGGCTAGGTGTGACCGTCAACACATCCCCCACCAAAGTTCGCTTCAGTTCCTCATTGCCCTCAGGCGTCCGGCTGAGCAGCAGGATCGCCGCAGCCGCAGCCACCACGTAAACAACGCCTATGATCGCCTCTTGTGGAATCCGATGTTCGTGCTCCGTTCGAGTGAAGGCAAAGATGAGGGCTCCGAGTAGGGTGAACCCCACGGAGTAGTAGAAGCCGTGGATATCATGCGGATCATGCCCCAGCATGATGCAGACACACGTGCCCAGCGTGGCAACCTGAGCGAGGGCAAGATCGACGAAAATCACACCGCGTCGAACGATATGCAGCCCGAAATAGACGAGCAGAGCCGGCAAGGTCAAACACGCGACCAGAGGCCAGAACATGATGCTCCAAGCGATTCCCATAGGTTCAGGAAGCGGTCAAAGGAGGGGTGAATGCGCGGCTCATGTTACTGGGCAAACGCCTGTGCCAATGAGGACACGAGAGTGTCGAGCAATTCCACGTAGCCCGCCTCCGTGCCCTTGATCCCCCCTGGAAATTGACTCGCTGGCACGAGGACAGCCCCCGTGCTGCGCACGAGCGTCTCGGCCGCTTTCCGCCCTAGGGAAGGCTCCACAAAAATCACCAGCGCCCGCTTTTCCTTCATGGCGGTCACCAGGCCAGCCAAATGCGCAGGCGACGGAGGGATCCCGGGCTTGGGCTCGATGAACAGTTCGAACTTGAGACCGAACTCCGCAGCAAAATAGGGCCAGGAATTGTGATAGGATACGATCTGCCGCCCGCGGTGGGGCTCGAGGGCCTTCCGCCACACAACCTGCTTGGCGATCAACCGATCTTGGAAGATCCGCAAGCGCTGGCGATAGTCGTCCGCACGGGACGGATCCACCACTGAGAGTCGGTCAGCAATGTTCGCCGCCACTTTGAGGGCATTGCTGGGCGCAATGACATAGTGGGGATTCCCAGACGCGTGGATATCGCCCTGATCCCGACTCAAGCTTGCGGGAATCTCCAGCATGTTCACCGTCGCGTTACATGCAATCCGCCCAGGCGCTCCCACAGCAAGCTTCGCGTTCCTAGCCCCCTGCACCAAGGGACCCAGCCAGCCGCTTTCCAACTCCGCACCGCCCTCGATCAAAGCGTCCGCTCGATTGAGCTTCACCATAAAGCTCGGCTTCGCATCGATAAAGTGGGCATCCTCGGTCGGACGCACCAGGGTGGTGATGTCCAAGGCATCCCCGCCTACCTCACGGGCGATGGAGGCCAGATCGGGCGTGGTTACAACCACGTTTAGCCGTGCCGCGGCAAACAACTCAGGCCCGCAGAAGAGCGCGAAACAAAGCGAAAGAGCCAAGCGAAGCTTCCCCACGCGCGGTCGCCAGATCGCCGTGCGACACCATGAAGCTGAGGTCTCTTGAGTGCGCGTCATAATGAACTTCGCCCTCAAAACCCATGCGCTGCGTGCGCCCCAAGCGCGAAGTTAAACTGAAGCCAGATCGAGTGATCGGTGCCCATCATGCGACGCTGATCATAATTATACTGAAGACGAATGCGGGAATACTCGCTCGGGAACCAGGTAAGATTCGGCGCGACGCGCCAGCGACCGGCTCGCTCAAGATCAGACCCGAAGCTCGCCTCGTAGCCACCCAGGTGGAACCGATCGACGTACTCCCCTCTCAGCCCAACCACCCAACCCCGTGTGAAGCCGTAGGCAAGCTGGCTATAGAGTCCATAGTCCTTCAGCGTTTCCCGGGTCACCAGGTCAGGCACGCCATCCCCGTCGCCATCCAGTTCGGATCCGTCGGGGTTCACGGTCGCATTGCCATCGAGATCCCAATCGAAGGCTCCGGCCTGATAGCGTCGGAGCATGGCTTCCGTCTGCAGGCTTACAAAGGGGTATCCTCTCGTCTGAGTCGAAGGTGTCCATTTCCAGAAGAGGTCGGCTCCGTAGATCTGAGTGTCGGTGTCGCCGGCACCCGAGCTGTTGGGACCGAAGGCGGCCGAGGCTCCTGCGAGAAGCGTTTGGCGGTCGGTCAGGTTGAAGGAGGTTGCCAGCCGAGGGGTGAAGAGCAAATCATTCACCGAAGCGAGACTCCCCACGGTTTGAGGGCGGTGGAAGCGCGGATCCCCCTCAAACTCATTTCGAAAGTTGAACGCCGTTTCTCCGTGGCTGTTTTGAACGCCTAGACTGAGTTCCGAGAAGAAGGGGGTGGGCACCAACCAAGAAAGCCGCGCGCCCAGATTCCTTAGGCCGTCCGGGCCCAGAAACCGGCCATTCGCCAGAGGGGTGTCGACGAAGGCCCATGCGTGGGGATGCTGGGTGTTGAGCCGTCCGAAAGAACTCAGGAATTGTCCCGCCCTGAGCGACAAACCGGCCGGCAGTCTGGAGGTTTCCAGATAGGCTTCTTCCAGTTCAAAGAAGGACTCGCCGCTGGAGTCGATCTGGAAGAGCAGATTGGCTTGCCCGGAAAAATAGGGATCAATCGCACCGCTCAACCCCAACTCGACGCCTTGAAGGGTGAATCCTCGCTGAACAGGATCGTGCCCACCGAGCTGGGTCCCCCCCTCGATGTCATCCGCCGTCGAAGCCCCTGCCACGGCGCTCACATCCAACGCGAGGTCCAGATAGGCTTTGCCGCCACGGGCCGCTAGACGGATCGGATCCGAAGGCTTCCATCCCGGACGTGAGCCTTCCTCTCGCTGCGCCTTTGCGCTCGAGGAAGGAAGCGCGGGGGCAGCCGGGTTGGTAGAGGGTGCTGACAGCGCTTCGATCTGACGCCGCAGCTGTTCGATCTGTTGACGCTGGAGAGCCTGCTGTCGATCGAACTCCGCCTGCATGCGCTGCAACTGGCTCCGGAGTTCCTGCACTTCGGAAGCCTGCTGCGCCAACCCAGGCTGAGCGAGGCCCAGACAGAGAGCACCGGCAAGGATGGTAAGGTTAGCTGACCCATCCAGGCTCATAGAGATGCAGCGCCGCTTGAATCTTAATGAGGTTCCCATATTTAAACATCAATCACGGGCCCATCGTCCCCCGGGCGCTTCGGCTTGCTAGGGCCAGGGCTGGCCCCCCCCTGGCCTGGGCCACGCTGGATAGAGGCCTGGATTCGCCCCCCGCCCGTCACGGCATTGAGCAGCACGCTGACCAAGCTGATGACGACCGAACCCCAGAAGGCGGTGGAAAAGCTTTCCACGTGGAACCCCTTGAAAAGCTTCCCGACAAGCATCAAGAGGCCGGCATTAATCACGAGCGTGAAGAGTCCGAGGGTGAGCAGCAGGATGGGCAGCGAGAGGAGCATCAGGACCGGGCGAAGGAAGCTGTTCAACAGTCCCAAGGTGAGCGTCGCGAGCACCAAGCTCTGCCAATCGTCATAGCGGATCTCAGAAATGATCTGCGTCGCCACCAACACGGCCAAAGTGGTGATCAACCAGCGCTTCAGAAAGTTTTTTAATGATTCGCTCACGCTTGAAACGTCACCCGGAAGCGACGTCCGACCACCATGCCTAAGCCTCCTGGAGCTGTCGAGAAAGCGTTCACACACGCAGGGTGGTTCTTGGTGCGAAGCATTCCGGTCCTAAGTTACGAAGTCTCTCGGTCCCACCCTCTCCCTGTAGGCGACGAGGTAACGAGGCGTCCCCTATCCAATGTTGCCGGATTGCAGGCGGTTTTCTTCCAAAAAAAGGGTTCCCTGCGCCACCACTTTGTCCCATGGTCGGCCCGGCGTGCGGATCCAGGCAGTGCGCCTGGGCTCATTCCTTCCAAACATGAACTGGTACTACGCAAAAGACGGCCAGCAGACAGGGCCGGTTGATGACACGGAACTTTCCAGACTGGTGGCCTCGGGGGGTATACAGGCTTCGACCTTGGTCTGGAGGGAGGGTCTGGCTCAGTGGCAAGCCTACCAAGAGATCTGGGCCCCAGGCATGCCCGACTGGCGGAACACTACCGCCAATGCCCCAGCCACCTCGGTTCCCAACAGCCCAGCCGCAGCCTCTACCACCGCTCCCGTTTCCACCGGGCCCCAGTGCATTCTCTGCCGGAACACCTTCGCAGAAGAGGATCTGGTTTCCATTGAAGGACGCAGAGTCTGCGCTGTTTGCAAACCCACCCTGCTTCAAAATCTGAAGGAGGGCGGCAACCTGTCCTCAGGCAGCTCAGGGATGACTGAACTCGATCCCGAAGCTTTGATTCAGGCAGCGAAGCGCCGCACCCGACCGCTCAGCGCCACCGACTGCTTGACTCGCGGTTGGGATCTGTTCCGCGCACAACCCGGCTTCGCGATCGCCGCTGTTGTCATCGTCTTTGCGATCATGTTTGTTGGAGGAATGATCCCGATCCTAAGCTTCATCATCGGGTTCGTCATCAACGGCCCGCTGATGGGCGGTCTCTGGCTGGCGTTCATTCGCGCCCTGCGAAATGAAGAGGTTTCTCCCGGCGATGTCTTCGCAGGCTTCTCCAAGAAAAGCTGGCTCTCTCTGATCGTGGTGAATCTGCTCACCACCCTGCTGACAATACTCGCTTTTGCACCAGGCTTGATCCCGCTTCTCTACCTCGTTACCACCGGGCGGATGACCAATCCAAGCCCAAGCGAGATCGCACTGATGGCTTCTGCGCTCCTTCTTTTCATCCCTGTCATCATCTATCTAAGCCTAGCTTGGTTCTTCGCAGTGCCCCTCGTGATCGACCGGGGCTACGGGCCCTGGGAGTCAATGACCACCAGCATGCGTATCGTCAACCGAAACTTGGGAGGCCTCCTCCTGCTAGGCTTGCTGGCATTTGCCTGCTATTTGGCTGGCTTCCTGGCTCTCTGCATCGGGATTCTGGTCGCCGCCCCCGTGATCGGCGGCGCGATGGCGGCCGCGTATGAGGAGCTGTTTGGAAGCCGCGTCAACGATCCCTAATCTCAGCGTCCTCGGCGATGGCCTCTGAACTATCCTGCCTGAAATGCGGCCACCGGATGCCTGTGGATCCGGATCCGCCTGAGGCTGTCCTGCGCTGCCGCGCTTGCGAGATCGAACAGAGCTATCGACTTTTCCCCGCCCTGGGCCGCAAAATCCAACCCGGACGGCAGGCGGAGTCCATCGTGTCAGAAGGGGAGGGCAGTTGCTTCTTCCATCCCAAGAAACGCGCCCAGATACCCTGCGATCTGTGCGGACGCTTTCTCTGCGCGCTCTGCGATCTGGAACTGGCGGGCAGACATCTGTGCACGAACTGCTTGCCTACCGCACAAAAAGAAGGAGGACTCACCTTCCTCGACCGACAGCGCTTCATCCCAATTAGCGCTGCCACCCTACTGGTGGTTGCTGGCCTACTCATCCTTCCTCTCGCCATCCTAGCAGCGCCCGTAGCCATCTATTTTGCATCGCGTACACTCCGGGGCGAGACGGGTCTGACCGGAGGCGGCCGTTGGCAGGCTTCAGTCGTCATCGTTCTCGCCCTGGGCGAGTTCGCGGGTTCATCCTTTTTAGTCTTCAACGCCTTTTTCGCTCGCTGAAGTGGAGCCGACCTACCAATCCTTGCCAGGAAGAAGCGCAGGCTTGGCTGCTCGATATCGCCTTTACCAGGGCAAGGATCATGTCCTGCTGGTGAGCCAGAGCGGATTCCAGGAGCAATATCGACGCTTCTTTTACTCGGATATCCAAGCATTCGTGTGGCGGACAACCCTCGGATGGATGGTGACCGCCAGCGTACTCGCGTTCCTGCTCCTATGCTCACTCACACTGCTCTTCCTTCCTGAGGGCCAGATCGCCTTGGTCATCTTCGCCACCCCGCTCGCTCTCCTGCTGCTGGCTCACCTCATCAAAGGACCGAGCTGTGTCTTCGAGATTGTCACTCCCCTTACTCGCCATCGCATCCCGGCCCTGGATCGGTTGAAAGCGGCCAAGAAGTTCATGGAGCGTATCACGCCCAAGATCCTGGAGTCTCAGGCAGGGTTCAACGTTCCCGTTCAGGTGTCGGCCGCAACAGAGCCCACGCCTTCCACCTCTACCGAACCCAGCGTGGAATGAGTCTCCTCACACAGCAGCGTTGTTTCCTCCATGCCGATCGGGAGGCGGCGGCACGCTGCCCGAAGTGCCGCCGCATGTTTTGCCGGGAGTGTGTCACGGAGCATGGGGATCGCATGCTTTGTGCGGCCTGCCTCGCTGCGCCCGTCGCCGCAAACAGTGCTCCTCGACGCGGTCTGCTCAGAGCTCTGGGATCCTTGTTACAAGCTGCCGTCGGACTGGCGCTCTGCTTCCTATTCTTCCACGAACTGGGACGCTTCCTTCTCAACATGCCCGGCACGTATCATGAAGGAACGCTCTGGAGGCAGGCCTGGAACCGACTCACCTCGGAATAGCCGGACGAGGTCCGGTTAGAACTGCACCTGCAGATACTCCACACGAGTCTCTGCCTGAAAAGCGACGCGGTCCAAATCGGCGGGAAGCAATGCGAACTGGCCCGGGCTGAGCTGAACCTCCACTCCCCCTGCTTTCGCGGAAAGCTTCCCCTTCACCACACCCAGGATCTGCGCGCCATGGCTGCGGAGATAGAAGCGCTCTCCGCGGCGAATGGTTGTGAGATTAACGCGGAAGAGCGGGTCATTGATGAGATAGCGGAAGCTCACGGCGCCGCTTCCTACTTTCTCCGACGTGCAAAGCTCGGGCTCAAAATCAGTGAAGTCGATACTCCGCAACGATTGAGCAATATGCAGCTCTCGAGGCTTCCCATCCAGACCCACACGGTTCCAATCGTAGACACGATAGGTGGTGTCCGAATTCTGCTGAATCTCGAAGATCACATTTCCAGCGCCAATGGCGTGAGGCCGACCGCTGGGGATGAACATCACATCGCCCGCCCGAACAGGAATCCGATGGAAACAATCCGCCACGCCGCCAGAAGCGATACCCTCCTCAAAGTCCCGCCGAGTCACACCCTGCTTCAAGCCAGCAACGATGGAGGCCTCTGGAGTGGCATCCGCGATGTACCACATCTCTGTTTTTGGCTCGCCGCCCATTGAGACCGCTTTGTCGGCAGGAGGATGCACTTGGAGGGAAAGGGCCTCCTCAGCGTCCAGCAATTTCACCAGCAAGGGGAAGCGCTGAACCCCTTCATGTGTCGGACCCAACACCTCAGGCCCGTGATTCTCCATCAGCCAGCGAAGGCTCCGACCGGCGAGCGGCCCATTGGAAATCAGGCTCACCGCATCGGGGCGATCGGTAATTTCCCAGGATTCGCCGATCTTCTTTCCCTCTGGAAGCGCCTTCCCATAGAGACGCTCTAAGTTGCGTCCACCCCAGACACGCTCCATGAACAACGGGGTGAAGGTCAGCGGGTAAAGCATTTAAGAGATCAAGTGTGGGAACCCGGGGCCTTGGTTTAGGCCGCCGAAGGGGAGGTCCGAGTCTCGAGGAATTTGCCGTAGCCTCGGAACTTCGCATAGCGCTGCCGCACCCGATCTGCCGAGGGCAGGGTGTTCAGCTCGGCCAGAGTTTTCACCAGGTATTGCTTGAGCGTCTCGGAGGTAGCGACCGCATCGGTATGCGCCCCGCCCAAAGGTTCGGGCACAATGCCATCGACCAGACCCAACTCCAAAAGATCCTTGGCTGTGATGCGCAAAGCGGCAGCCGCTTTGGCGGTTGCCGAGCGATCCTTCCACAGGATCGCGGCACACCCCTCGGGGCTGATGACCGAGTAGTAGGAGTTCTCCAGAATCAGAACCCGATCCGCGACACCGATGCCCAGCGCTCCACCTGAACCGCCCTCACCGATCACCACAGCCACGATTGGAACCTGGAATAGCATCATCTCACGAAGATTCACTGCGATGGCCTCAGCGATATGGCGTTCCTCTGCCCCAATGCCAGGGTAGGCCCCCGCGGTATCGATGAGCGTAATGATAGGCAGACCGAACTTGTCGGCCATTTTCATCAGACGCAGCGCCTTACGATAGCCTTCGGGGTGAGCGGAGCCGAAATTTCGACGGATATTCTCCTTGGTATCCCGCCCCTTCTGAGTGCCGATGACCATCACCTTCTGATCCCCAAGATGCGCGAAGCCGCCCACCATCGCCTGATCGTCAGCAAAGAGACGGTCGCCATGAATCTCCTGGAAGCCGGAAAAGACCGATTTGAGATAATCCAGGGTGTAGGGGCGGCGCGGGTGCCGGGCCAGCTGAACACGTTGCCACGGACTGAGATCCAAATAGATCTGCCGACGGGTCTCGGCGATCTTGACGCGGATCTGCTCAATCTCCTGCTCAAACTGAATTCCCATCGAGTGGGTCTCAGGATGCTTCTGGAGATCCTCCAACTTCCGCTGGAGTTCCAAGATGGGCTTCTCGAAGTCGAGCTGATGTTTCATCGATGCCCAAGGCTAGCCCGTCCCGTCGGACACCGGCAAGCCAGATTCCTTGGGCCATCCGCACCACCTCAAAAGGGCCAAGCAGATCCTGCCAATGACCGCCGCTTCCAATCGCAGATACCAGGACACTGGCGAACGAAATTTCCTCGGCACTCTTCTGAGAAAAGTTTTCGCCTCTTCGAGGTTATCAGCATCACTCAAGCCTGATGTCCTCGATCTTCACCTCAAGCCCTTCAACTCCCTTCAAAAGGTGAGCCACCAGAGACGATATATCCACTAATGCGCTTCTGATTTGCTCAGCTGACAGATTGGTCAGCTGACTCCGTCCACCATCAGCTTCCAGGTAATAGCCTGCGGCGTCTGGCTCCCCTATCAAGATGAACCGAGTTCCCAGAACTTCGGGTTTCGAGTAAATTGCCGGAATCTCGTCTCGAATGTAGTCCTCCCGGCCCACGAATGGAATGCCTCCGAGGACTCGATTTGAGATTACTTCGCCAAGATCTTCGAGGCTCATCGAGGACAACAATCGTAATCGACACGCAAGAATTACCATAAAACTATTGCCCCCCGACAAATGTTCCATCATTTGCTTTTGTGAGATACTCCTCATACGTGAAAACACGAAAACCGAACGGCTCGTTCTTCAGCCCCTTCAGCTTTTCGCGCAGTTGTTGATCAATCGCGGTCTGCTCAGCTGCCAGTGCCGGACTATTCTGTCGAGTCACGAATCGCCCGGGTCCGGTTTTTGGGATTTGCGCCGCCAGCTTGTCACTCACGATGAATCCATCTACATCAAAATTGCTCGGATCAAATGGGTCATTGCCTTTTTGAGGGCCTTTATATCCTCGAGCCACTGACCCTCTGAAACCGACCACAGCATTTTGATCGAATTGCTTTATCCGTAGAGCCGCCGCACCGAGAACTTCTTCAACGACCGGTTGAACTTGCGTTCGAGCAGAAATATAGCCAGCGGCGAATTGAGCAGTTCGCTTTCCGTAGTAGGCGACAAACGCAACATCCGCCGCTAAAAGATTTGCTGCGGCAAACGGGCTCTCCAACGCAGACACAAATTCTGCCGGATTATTGAGAGCTGCGGCCAAGGTTAGAGTCGCCAGCCCGGCCTTTGCAGCTGTCGCAATCGGCGCGGTGCTCTGCGTGAACATCCAAACCCTAGTCGACACCGACAGCATGACATCGCCGAGCATGGAATGTCCGCTGGGGTCAATTCCGTTCACCGGGTTGTTGTGCGCATAGAGGTATTTATGCAGCGACAGCGGCTCCCTGGTACGGCCTTCGAAGCGATCCATCGTCCAGAATCGCCCGGTCGTCGGCTGGTATTGCCGCGCTCTAAGTTCGTACATCCCAACCGCCTCATCCCAGACCTCCCCCGCATACCCCCAACCCATTCCGACGTCATCCCGTAAGCCTCCAACGCCCACGTCCTCGCCCCACGCGGTGTAGATCCTCGGCGGACCCAATGCCTCCTCTTCCAACTCCTGACGCACACTGCCATGACCGTCCGCCATGACATGCCGAATCTGCCACCCATCCACTTGCCCCGATACTGCTTCAGATCGGCGAGTCGCCGTCCCGACCAACCCATACCCATGCAGCGAACGCTGCGTGACTCTCCACCCCTGCCCTGACTCCCGCCCGATCACTCCGCTCACCTGCGCATATCCAGTAGGGTTCAAGCCCTCCAATAGGAAACGCTGCTCATTGGTGTGAGATAGCCCCGTGTCAGGGTCCAACGTGACCACGCGCTTGCCCACCCTCTGGCCATCCGCATCGTAGATCTGCTCTACCCTCACGACGCCGCCAGCTTCGGCGGCTTGAGAAACTGAAACGTTCTCCCCCCCCGTCCAAAGGCAGACCAAAGCCAACAGCCAGGGGCTCAGGAGAACACCACGGACTAGGCCGAACACACGGGAAGGTCTCGCCCTCCTGATGCTCTCGCGATTCCGGCAGAACCCTCCGCCTTTCAGGAATCGATGTGTGCTCCGCGTAAGCCGCGATGACCGGGCATCGCCCCTTGAACTCGAAAAACTAGACATGGTTTGATTGTGGCTCATGCCACTCCCTTTTGCTTTAGAGGAATACGACGTTGAAAACGTGGGCCGTCAAAACAGCAAATCCATTCAAGAAAGGTTAGCGTCACGTGATGTTTATTGGGGAACAGCCGACCACATTGAATTCAGGAATCGTTGCCACGAGCTGGGCGAGCCATCTGCCGATGTCCACGGTCTTGGATCCAGAAATGAGTTGGGGATGCAACGTTTTACCAGCATGAGCATCGAGAGTAAACTGACACCCTTCCCCCTCACAAACGCCATGCAAAACAAACGTCAGACCAAAAATCTCTTTGGTTAACTCCACCGCTGGCACTTCCTCCCGGAGGCTAGGAATTTCACTACTGAACGGAGTGCCGGCGAAAATTTGATCTGAAAGAACACCCGCGGTAATTTGAAGATTCCAGGGAGAATCAAAAAAAACACTACCACGCAATTTCAGAGGCTGGCTATTGAATGACATGCGGTCCTTCCTTCACGATTCTTTCATACTCCTCGGTAGTCCAAATGCGGAATGTAAAAGGCTTGTCGCTGCGATGCCCGGAAAAAGATTGCAACTGCTTTTGAATCTTATCCGCTTCCGCAGCAACTCCCGGAATGTTGTTCCCGTCACGGAACCGCCCAGAGGTTTGCCGGGCCAGCTTGTCACTGACGATAAATGCATCCAAATCAAAGTCCGTAGGGTCGAACGGGCCTCCGGTGCTGTGCTTAACTCCTGTCGCCAGAGAACCTCGGAATCCGACCATGGCATCGGAAGCGATACTGCGAATCTGCCGAGCGGATGCTGCCAGTGGTTGTTCAAGCTTATTCAGCACGCCAAGACGGGCCATCGATGAACCGACTCGTTGTATCGCGCTTCCACCTCGATACAAAAGAACTCCAACGTCATCGGCAAGGCTTGCAGCCACCGCTGCGGGATTGCCGGTCGCTAAGTAGGCGACTCGCGCTTCGTCACTCAAGATCAGGCTCCCGACCGTCACAGCAGCCACCGTTGCCTTCGCAATTCCGACTGCCCCAGGGTAGGCCGCCATTCGCGCACTCGCCAAGTAAACGCGGGCTCCCATCGAATAGTAGACGTCCGAAATGGACATATGCCCACTCGGATCCAGCATGTTGACCGGATTATCGTGGCAATAGAGGTATTTGTGGATCGAGAGAGGCTCCCTGGAGCGGCCTTCGAAGCGATCCATCGTCCAGAATCGCCCGGTTGTCGGCCGGTATTGCCGGGCTCTGAGTTCATACATCCCTAACGCCCCATCCCAGACCTCCCCCGCATACCCCCAACCCATTCCGACGTCATCCCGTAAGCCTCCAACGCCCACGTCCTCGCCCCACGCGGTGTAGATCCTCGGCGGACCCAATGCCTCCTCTTCC
>CAMAVD010000016.1 GCA_945861575.1 Akkermansia muciniphila | reverse complement strand
TGCATGGGAGGGAGATGAATCTGGGCGAAGGAGCCGAGCGCTCCATGATGCGCCACGTAGGGATCTGTGATGGGCAGAATCACGCGCCATCCCGTCCCAAACTGACGGTTCAGTTCGCTCTCAAGATAGAGTACGTTGGGAGTGCCGTTCGGCTTCTGCTTGGCGTTCATGCCGTGGTCCGCGGTGAGGGCGACGAGGGCGCCGAGCTCTCGGAGCCGCCCCAGTTCCTGGTCCAGCCCGGCGTAGAAAGCGAGGGACTCCGAATCCTCCGGGGCGTAGGTGTGCTGCATGAAATCCGTGGTGGAGAGGTAGAGCAGGTCGGCGAGATCCCCTTCCAGAAGCGACACGCCTGCTTTGAGAACGTAGAGGCTTGCATCGGCGCTGTAGATGGGGGGCGTGGGGCCGACCAGTCCCTCCACGTCATCGACACCATGGCTTGCGAAGCGGGCCTCGCGGGCCTTTTCTGACGAGAAGGCAATGCCTCCCGCTTCGATGAGACCCGAGGCGAAGATGTCCCTGAGTTTCTCCTTGGCGGTGACCACCCCCACCTTCCAGCCGTTGCGCGCGGCGGAGGGGAAAAGGGTTTCACAGCGCAGATAGCGCGCGGAGTTCATCATCACCTCCTGCTCGGTGGCCGTATCGTAGAAAAAGTTTCCACCAATACCATGAACAGAAGGCGGCACGCCTGTGACAATCGAGCTATTGTTCACATTGGTGAAGGAAGGCATCGCTCCGCGGGCCATGCCTCGGTAGCCCTCCGTGATGATTTTTTGGAGATGGGGCATGCGGCCCCGGACCAGTGCCGCGTCAAGATAAGCGTCCGCTGAACCGTCCAGGCAGAGGACCGCGACCGGGATGCCGGGTGAATGGTAGGAAATTCCGTTGCATGCGAAGTTGCGGCGGGTGTTGAAATCCATAGCTGCCAAAGACGATAGGTCTGCGGCCTGTTCGATGCAATAGCTGGGTCTTCATTGAAGCCCTTCCATCAATCTGTCGCCTTCCGAGAGGCCAACGGGTAGGGTGGGGCGGATGCAGGCAGATACTGACGCAGCGTGGGAAGTTCAGGCGAAGTTCCCGGACTTGGGGACGGGAGCGACGCATGTTTGGATGGTGGATCTGGAGGCATCTCAGGCATGGCTGGACCGACTGAATCCCGTTTTGTCCGATGAGGAGCGCGTGCGGGCGGCTCGCTTTCATTTTCTTCGCGATCGGACGCATTTTACTCTGACCCGTGGGCTGCTGAGAGTTCTGCTGGCCGGCTACCTCCAGCGTCCGGCGTTCGACTTGGTCCTCAGGATTGGAGCGCATGGCAAACCCTTCCTTGACTCTGTCGGGACAGGTGGCAGCGAGTCTGCACTCCATTTCAACGTGTCTCATTCTGGAGGCCGAGCCTTGCTTGCCTTTTGCCGAGAGGGGGAGGTGGGGGTGGACGTGGAACGGATTCGAGATTCTTTGGAGGGGGAAAGGTTGGCGGAGCGGTTCTTCTCGCCAAGAGAGGTTGCTGAGCTCCAGGCCTTGCCTCCCGAGCAGGTAGAGGCCGCTTTCTTCCGATGCTGGACACGCAAAGAGGCCTACGTAAAGGCCCGGGGCATTGGCCTTTCGTTGGGTCTAGACACCTTCGCGGTCAGTTTCAGACCTGGCGACCCGGCTCGTCTCGTGTGGTCGGGCGAGGGCGACCAGGAGCTGCATCGATGGCGTTTGTGGGATTTGCCTGCGCCGCCGAGATACTTTGCCGCGTTGGCCTGTCCGTCGCAGGCCACCTCGCTCCGATTGTTCCGGCCCTCCCTCGAAGCTCTCTTGTCATGAGGGCCTAGCTGCACTCAGAATGGCGTATGACGTCGAATGCAGTTGCAGCCGCCCGTTGCTGGGTTGAAGTGGATTTGGATGCCTTGAGGGCGAACCTTGCCTGGATCCGGCACCGCGTGGGTCCCAAGGTGCGCGTGATCACGGTGGTGAAGGCGGACGCCTACGGGCATGGGCTGAAGTCCATCGCTGCTCTGCTGATGCAAAGCGGCACGGATATGTTCGGCGTGGCAACCCTGGCTGAGGCCGCTGCGATCCGCACTGTGGGAGCTGGCTGGCCCATTCTTATGCTGGGTGCAGCGCTCCCCGACGAGGTGGAGGGTGCCATCCGTGACGACGTCATGCTCACCTTGTCGTCTTCTGCAGAGTTACAGATGATCGCCACCTGCGCTGAACGTCTCAAGCGCAAGGCTTTTGTACACCTAAAAGTGGACACCGGGATGGGGCGGCTGGGTGTGGCACCTGAGGGGGCCGTGGCCCTCGCAACGCAGGTTCGCTCCTCCCCGCATGTCGAGCTTGCTGGGCTTTATACCCACTATGCAAACGTGGAGGAGGAAGCTTCCTTCACTCGCAATCAGCGCCTGACCTTCCGACGGATTCGCGATTTGGTGAGGGCTCATGCCGGGGATCCTGAGTGGGTTCACGCGGCCAACAGTGGCGGTTTGCTGCTGGAGTTGCCAGACACCTGCTCTGCGGTGCGGCCAGGGCTGTTGGTCTACGGCATCTATCCACCAGGAAGTCGTTTAGGAAATCGACCACATCCCGACCCTTTCAAGCCCGCGCTGGCATGGAAGGCCAAGATTAGCTTGGTCAAAGAAGTCAGCGCGGGAACGCGCTTGAGTTATGGTGGGACCTTCACGGCTCGGAAGCGTATGAGGGTGGCTACCGTGACTGCGGGCTACGGGGACGGGTATATGAGGGCTGCCAGCGGTCAGAGTGAGGTTCTGATCCAAGGGCGGCTTTGTCCCGTGCTGGGCCGCGTGACCATGGACCAGATGCTGGTGGATGTCACTCGACTGGCGCTCGTGCGTCCGGGTGAGGAAGTGGTCTTACTAGGGAAGCAGGGTAGCGGATGTATTCGAGCTGAGGACTTGGCGACGTGGATGGGGACCATTCCCTGGGAGGTTTTGACCAGCATCGCCTACCGGGTGCCGCGTGTCTATCGGGGTGGACAGGCTGCCTGAGCCTGAAGATTTTGCTGGTTCGCGAAGAGGGCTGCGGCTATTTACAGGCTACGTTCATGAAGCTGCTCATATCGGTGTTCATCATGGCCGCCGCCCTCGCGCTGATGGTTGGCTGCGGCTCCACGTCTGCGGGCAAGACCTCAGGCTCCAAGCCTGGGGCGACGCCTACCGCAGTGACTGCGGGGAAGACTCCGGCGCCCCCTGCGGCCGCTCCGGAGACGAATCGTGTTCATCAGATCGTCGTTGGCTCGGAGGTGCGCGGTGAGGTCACTTCGGTGAACTTGGCCGCTCGTTTTGTGGTCCTAAACTTTCCCGTGGGGGTTCTGCCTGCGAAGGGAATGGCACTGGGGGTGTTCCGGCAGGGGGTCAAGACAGGTGAGATTCAGGTCAGCGGGCCACATCGCGACACGTTTACCGTGGCGGACATTCTTAAGGGCGACTGCAGGCCGGGCGATGAGGTGCGGCCCTGAATCGATTTGAGTCGCGGTAGAGTAAGGCCCGTCAAAAGGCCAATTCCCCCTCCTCCGGCGATGGGAATGGAATCTGGTTGACCGGAGAAGCCATCCTGTGACGTGATGATGGCTCAACTTTCTCAGTAATTTTTTGGATTTGATCTCATGGCGAAGGTGTCGAGTAAGAATGGACGTTCCTCAAGGTACTCCTCCAGCACGAAGTACGACGCGCATCATACGGTGTTGTCGCAGACGTACGGTGCTCTCGCGGAGCTGCGTCGCGAGTTGGCTGAGCCCAAGTCGCGCGTTTCCGAGCGAGAGGATTTGCTGAAGCTTCTGGCGGACTGCGCCGATTCTCAGCGGGCGTGGCTTCTGCTGGAAGACTACTTTGAAAGGCTCTCTCTATCCCGCAAGGATTTCGGCGGGCAGGAGTGGTGGGCAAGGATCATGTCCGCGAGAGGCCGAGAGCGGATTGAGGAGGTGGCGATGCTCTTCCTTCGTGCCCAGCGGTCCCTCCCTACCGAGCTGCAGCCGTTCGCCAACGCCGCCCGCTTTGCCGAGATCGAGCAGGCCGAGGCGGAGCGACGGAATCTGCTGGTGCTCGAGAATTGGATGTTCCCGCCGACTCCGACCCATCTCGATTCCCCTCGCGCCAGCGTGAAGGTGATCTGTGAGGTGCGGCCCCTTGCCGAGCAGGCCTCCTTGCATGCTCTGGACCTGCGCATCAGTTTGAACCGGCCTCGCACAGGTGAGAAGGTGCGATCGATTGCTGAATTGGTGGATCTGCAGACCCGGGCGGCCCATGAGCAAGAGCTTTTTCCGCCAGCGGATTGGGAGCTGATCCAATGGGTCACCGCCCTCTATAAAGAGGACCCCCCGGAGTCGGAGGTTCTCTCGATCACGGGCCTGGATCTCTTTCGTTGGTTGTGCCGTTGGGGATCTCAGGGGCGTTTGGAGTTGGCGAACAAGCCGCTACATTTTGAAGGACAGCTCCTGTCTTTCGCACCTGAACTCTCGCCTACGAAGCAGGGCCTGGAGTTTAGCCAGCGGCTCGTATTGCCTGGAGGGGAGCACCGATCCATTTCTGATGCGCGCTTTTTTGCGGGCGAACCGGTGATGGCGTTGATCGACAATCGGATCTTCGTGGTGCGGAGTTCGCCTCCTCCGCAGTTGGTGCAGTTTTGGAGTGAGACCCCTTCGATGCCTGTCAGCAAGCTGAGCACGCGGATGAAGGCGCAGCTCCGGCGCTCTTACGCCGGGCGTGGTGGAAGCTGGGAATCTCTTTGTGTCACCCACACTGCCACGGCCCAGTTCGTGTTTGAGCTGGCCGAGGACACCGTTCGGCTGAGGCTTATGGCGCGCAGTGAGCGCAATAAGAGCGTTTGGCATTGGACTGGGCAGGAGTGGCAGCTGGATCAGCCCCACACGGTGGAGAGCGATAAGGCGGAGGTCTTGGAGGATCCGCGACTGGACGCAGCGGTCGCCTGGCTTCGTCGTCTCGATTGGTTTACTCCGGAGCCTGGGCTCTGGGTCGGGGACGCGAATGAGAATTTCCTCGGGGTTCTTGCCGCCATCTGGCCCAACAAGCCTGCGGACGCTGAGTGCCTCGGAAACCAGGCATTCCAACGCCTGTTCATGAACCCGCGCCAGCTTCGTCCGACCTTGATCGTTAAGGGCAGTGGCATTGACTGGTTTACGGTTTCCGCCGAGTGGGAGCAGGAGGGCATGCGGCTAACACCAGCGGATTTGCAGCGCTTGCAGAGCGCCACCGGCCGTTTTGTGAAGCTGCCGGACGCCGGGTGGGTGGAACTGGACATCAGAGCCGTTGCTTCCGCTCATGAAACCATTGCCGATTTGGGCCTGGAAAATCTGAGCGCTTCCCCGCAGCGCGTGGGGATGGAGCAGGCCGCGCATCTGGACGACGACAGCTTCAAGCGCTTCGCTGACACAGGTGAGGCCAAGCAGCTTCGCAAGCGTTTGGCGGACTTCGAAGGAATCCCTGCGATTGCGGTGCCGAAGGGTGTGGACGCGGAGCTTCGGCCATATCAGGTCGAAGGGTTCTCCTTCCTGTGTCATCTCACGCGGATGAAGCTGGGCGGGATTTTGGCGGACGACATGGGCCTTGGAAAAACCCTCCAGACGCTCACCTGGCTGTCGTGGCTGCGCGAGAGAAACACCAAGGATCCAAAGCCGGCCTTGGTGATTTGTCCCGCGTCCGTCCTCCACAATTGGAGGCGAGAAGCCAATAGATTCGCGCCCCATCTTCGAGTGCTCGTTCTCGAAAGCGGCTCAGCGCGGCACAATCTGCGGAAGCAGATTCCGCAGCATGACATCATTGTCACCAACTACGCGCTGCTGCGTCGCGACCTTGAAGCGCTTCAGAAGTTTCCCTTCAGCGCCTTGATTCTGGACGAGGCCCAGTTCATCAAGAACCCCACAGCCCAGGTGACGCAGTCTGTGAAGCAGTTGAAGGCAGACCAACGGATCGCATTGACCGGCACGCCGCTTGAGAATCGGCTTCTCGATCTCTGGAGCATCACAGACTTTATCCAGCCGGGTTACCTGGGCACTCAGGAGCAGTTCAATCAGACTTACGAAGTCCAGGGCGAGGGGGAGGAGGGAGAGATCGCCCAGCGCGTCGCGCGTCGTCGGCTCTCGTCCAAGCTCCGTCCCCTGATGTTACGGCGGTTGAAGCGCCAGGTGGCGAAGGATCTTCCAGAGCGCATCGAAGTGCGCCGGGATTGTGAGTTGGGCGAGGAGCAGCGGAAGCTGTATCTGGCGGAGTTGCGTCGCAGCCGAGACCAGATCATGCAGGCGGTGGCCGAGAAGGGCCTGATGAAGAGCAAGATTCACGTGCTCGCCGCTTTGACTCGCTTGCGTCAGATCTGCTGCCACCCCCGATTGGTGGGCAGCGATACCGCTTCGGGTAAGACCGAAACGCTGATGGAGTTGGTCGAACCGCTCATGGAAGAGGGACAGAAGGTCCTTATCTTTAGTCAATTTGTCCAGATGCTGAAGCTTATGGAATCTGAGTGCGCCGCCAAGGGTGTGCCGACCCATATCCTGACTGGCGAGTCGAAGGAGCGGCAGGAAATCGTTCAGGCGTTCCAGAACGACACGCGTCCAGGAGTGTTCCTGCTCAGCCTCAGGGCCGCTGGCACGGGGCTCAATCTCACCACGGCCAGCTACGTGATCCTCTACGATCCCTGGTGGAACCCGGCGGTCGAAGCGCAGGCGATCGATCGATCTCATCGGATTGGTCAGACGCGGACGGTGCACGCCTATCGGCTGATTGCGCCTGGAACCGTCGAGGAAAAGATCTGGGAACTGCAGCAACGTAAAGCGCAGACCATCCAGGATGTACTGGGTGAAGAGGGCTTCGCCCGCAGCCTTTCGAAGGATGATCTCGAGTATCTCTTCTCAGAGGATTGATCGGTCCAGTGTGAGGGCAGAGAGAAGCCGCGAGGGCGGGCTACCCGAGGGATTTTTCGATGAATCCGCTTCTCTCCGCCGTTGGTTGCGACTAGGGTCTCTTGATGGAACGCACGGTTCACAAGGCCCGAAGCTTTCGGAGCGCTGCGCAGTGGGACATTGAGCAGCAGATCCTGATGACCGCTCGGGAACGATGGGAAGTAGCCCGTCAGCTTAAGGAACGCGTCTACGGACGAAACAACAGGGACGTTCGCGCATGCCACGTGACCAGATAGATCCCGCCTACTTCTCTCCGGACATCCTGGAGTTCATCGAACTCCTGCACGCGCATCAGGTGCGTTACGTTGTTGTCGGCGGGGAAGCCGTAATTTACTACGGGCACGCACGGTTGACTGGGGATATTGACTTTTTCTATGACGCAGGAGATCAGAACGCTGCAGCCCTGTTTACCGCACTTAGGGTTTTTTGGAAGAACAACATTCCTGGAATTGAACGGCCGGAGGAGCTTCAGGAGATAGGTACGATTATCCAGTTTGGTCGACCTCCTCACCGCATTGATCTGCTCAACGGAATTGATGGCGTGTCCTTCGAGGAGGCGTGGAATAGCCGCGTTGCCGTGATGTTGCACACCAAGTCTGGAGAGCAACCCGTGTTCTATCTGGGGCTGGCGGCTTTGATTCGAAACAAGGAGGCGTCCGGTCGCCCCAAAGACCTGGAAGATTTGGAATTCTTGCGCAGGGTCACTTGATGATCCGCCGGTCTTTTGAGGGTTTTCGCTGGTCGCCTGCGAGGGCGGCTAGAAGTTGGCTAGCTCGTCATCGGATTTACGTGGTCATTTACGTTGAACGTTGAACGTTGGGGGTCCCAGGACGTCTGAGTCTGCCTCCTTCGATAACTTTTTTCGAATTTCTGAAAGATTCCCCCCCCAGGCACGTAGTTATAGATGTTGAGTATGAGTGTTAGGGTACAGACAAACACGATGAGGATCCCGGGTTGGGTCCCGGGATCTGGGATGACACGCCGGCTGGCTGCCACATGGGGTGATGCGTCACCCTGCCAGCCGGCGAGGTCCCCCGGGTCTGCGAGAGTGACTGAACCCAACAAATCTGCTCAACAGATGATTTCCTGCCATAACTTCGCGTCAGCCTATTTGCACGGCTGACTTTCAAAACTCACGGAGGTGGGTTCCCTGGCGGTCCGGTTCTCCCGGACCGCCAGCGGGCTTTTAAACAGGGCCGCGATGAAAAAACCCTCCCCCAGGCCGATCCTGGAGGAGGGGTGTCTTACCCTTCGACAGAGTTTCAATTAAGCGCGACTACGGCTTGATCAGTCGGTAGAAGCGCGGCCCGCTTGGGGTGAGTTGGATGCTGAAGCTCGAGTCATCCTCCACCGGCGTTTCGACGATAGGAGTCCAGCTGGCCGTATCGCCCAGCGTTGCAGATTCCTCCAAGGCGAACCCGGGCTCAGAACGGGTCCAGACGAAGCGCAGCGCGCCTGCTGTCAGGGGTTCGATATGAAGTTTCACGCCCTTGCAGTCCTCCAGCAGGTTCACGCCCGCGTTGGGTCCGCAGGGGCGGATGACGGCATACCGAACCCGGGAGAAGGGGATCTTGCCACTGGAGAAGAAGCGCGCCGCTGCCTGTGGCCCCTGGTTTACTCCCTCGAACTTCACGTCCGGCAGCTCGAAGTAGGCTTCGCGCCAGCGATCGGTCCCTTCCAGAACCTTTCTGATCGCATCCGTGGTGAAGGCGAAGGTAACAGATCCGTTCCGTTCGCTCCTGTAGACTTCCGGGCGAAAACTGGCCCCGATCAGTTCGGGAGCGTCATAATAGGTCACGCAGATGGCGAGTCGCGCATTCGGCTGACTATTGGGGCCGAGGGCCTGTCCGGTGATAGCGAAGTTAACATACTGGTGGGCGAAAGCGCCCCCGCCATCTTCACGTGCCGCACGGATGGACATCCGTCGATCATTGGCAGGGCCCGCTTCTTCCTGGATCATGGCTTGGTCGCCGCCGGAATTTCCAGGAGCCAGACCGTTGAGCACACCGTTGGCCAGATCCATCTCGACGAAACTGCCATAGGTATCGGTGCAAACCAGAGGATCGGAGAGGCACTCCTGGAGCGGATCCTGGCCGGCAAGCGGGTGGGCGCCGACGCGAAGCACCGCGAGTTCAAAGCGGGAGATGGCCACGGCACCATTCTCGAAGGCCAGTCGGGGACCTGCCGTGTTCGGGGCCACGTTGATGCCGAAGAGACTTACCGAGGGGACTACCCAGGAGCGACGGATCCACTTTCCGGTGCCGGTGAGTGTCTGTCGTTGATTTGCTGGATAGAATCCCACCGCGCCCAATGCGTCGGTCGTAAACGCCTCGGGGCCGAACGTCGCCCCGGTCAGCGCGGGATCATCATAGAAATCCAGGCAAACTTTCACAGCTCTCGGATCGTTGCAGGGAAGCCCTAGATAGTTCTCTGTGATGGCGAAGTTCATGTAGGAACCTTTGGGGCGTAGCGCCTTGCGCAGGTCGTCGGCCGGGCCGACCCCCTCAACTGTTTCTACTTCCTGATCGCCGTTGTTCATGGCGACCAGATGATTTGAGCTGTCGTTGGCGATGTCGATGGAGGCCAGGTTCGTCTCGGGCTCGGGGTCGCAGGTATCGGCCGGGGCATACTGATTGATGTCCGCCGGTTCTCCAAAGGCCCCTTTCTCGCCCCAAGCTACGACGCGAACGATCAAGTTCGGCACGCCTTCGAGGCGCATTGTGCCGCCGTTGACGCCAGCAAATTGGGTGGCGCCCACAGCGTTGGCTGGAATGGAACCTACAAAGCGGGAGCCGTCCGATGGGCGGGTTCCGTTGGTGACCCGAAAGAGGGTCCAACTCCACTTCTGATTCTTGGCGGCAACGGGGATGGAACCTCCGTTGGGAGCCGTGAGTTCAGGCAGTGTGCCTTGGAGGAAATTGAAGTTCCGGGGGGCGCCCGCATTCAGCGTGGCGTCATCTCCATAAATCTGCATTAGGATGTCGATGGTTTCATCGTCTGCCCATTCGGCAAAGTCCCGGTCGGACACGTTGAAGTAGCTGCCGGTGACTTTGATTCCAGAATAGCCGCCAATGCTGATACCCGCTGTGTCCTGATCCCCGCCGCTCAACATCTTCATCCCGCCCTGGATCCAGCTGTCGCCCAGGGGTTCGAGTTGAGAGTCGGTGGTGACGAAGTGCACGACCTTGGAGGCGTCGGCAGTGCCCGGCCATGCGGCAGGGTCGAAGGGGCCGCTCTGGGCCTGGAGCGAGGGGGTCGCACCTGCGCAGAGCAGCGCTGTGAGGAGGAGGCAGTGTTTCATAGGCTTTGAATCATGATGCTCCAGTGTGCCGCAGGCGACGTCGAGCCAACCGAACTCACCCAGGGAAGGCCTCCGAACGGGCAGAGGAACGCAGGGTGGCGTGTGTGCTCAGCAAGCAGCTATGGAGATGGGCTAGGTTTACTGGGAGCGCGCGATCGGGTCAAGGTTTTCCCCGGCATTCCCCAGCAGAAAGGCATTTAAATCCACCTGCCTTTGTGCAGTATAGCTCTGAGATGTTGTCGAATACACCGAATGAGTTTCCCCGTCACGGGGCGGGCGTCTTTGCGACGACGCATTGGTCGGTGGTTGTGAAGGCGGGGGACAGCTCGTCTCCCGAGGTTGGCCTCGCCATGGAACGTCTTTGCCAGACTTACTGGTATCCCTTGTACGTCTTTGTCCGGCGCAAAGGGTACAGCCACGAGGACGCCTGCGATCTCACCCAGGGCTTTTTCGCCCGCTTTTTGGAGAAGGATTACCTCCGTTCGGTCGACGCTAATTTGGGAAAATTCCGAACGTTCCTGCTGACCTCCATGTCTCATTTTCTCTCGAATGAGCGGGATAAAGCCCAGTCGCAGAAGCGGGGCGGAGGGGTGCTGTTTATCTCGATCAGCGATGCCGGTGCCGATGAGCGCTATCAGATGGAGTCGAGCGATCAAGCCACTCCTGAGACATTCTTCGAACGTCGGTGGGCAGAGACGCTCATGGCGATCGTGCTGGAAAGGCTGGCTGCGGAGACCACAGGGCAACGCTTTGAGGTCCTCAAAGGGTTTCTGCTGGAGGAGCGGGGTGCGATGTCTTATGAGGAGGCTTCGGCGCGCTTGGGAATGTCGGTGACGGGCGTTACCTCCGCCATTCACCGAATGCGAGCGCGATTTCGCGCGCTCTTGTTCGAAGAGGTCGCAAACACAGTGGAGACGCCGGAGGGGGTGCAAGCGGAGTTGCGACATCTGCTGGCTGTCTTGAGTGATTAACTCAAGTGGAAGAACCCAATAATCTGCGAATGGTTGGACAGCGTTTGCTTCTTATCTGACGTGATATTGCTTTATTGGGGCCCCATGTGTCCCAAAACTCCGTTTGTCCGAAGTGCGGACGCAGCCTGGCTTCGACGGCGGCTCAAGGCCTGTGTGCGAAGTGTCTTTTCGCGGTGATGTTGGACGGAGGTTCGCTGGACTCGTCTCCCCAATCGACAGCCCATAAGGCGGCTTTGCCTCGCGCATTTGCGGGGTATCAATTGCTGGAGGAGGTGGCGCGGGGTGGCATGGGTATCGTTTATCGCGCGCGGCAGACGTCGATCCAGCGAAGTGTGGCGCTGAAGGTCCTGGCGGCGGGACAGTTTGCGTCGCCTGACTTCGTGCGGCGTTTTCGAACGGAGGCCGAGGCGGTCGCCAGCCTGGATCATCCCAATATTGTTCCGATCTACGAGGTGGGTGAATGCGAGGGGCAGCCCTTTTTCAGCATGCGGTTTATCGAGGGAGGGTCCCTCGCTGAGCGGATTGAGGCCCCTCTCGCTCCGTTTTCCGTTCAGGAAGCGGCCGGGCTGTTGGTGAAGCTGGCGAGGGCCGTGCACTACGCGCATCAACGGGGTATTCTGCATCGAGATATCAAGCCTGGGAACGTGCTTCTGGACCCGCAGGGCGAGCCTCATCTGACGGATTTCGGTTTGGCCAAGCTGGTGGAGAAGGACAGCACGCTGACGCGCACGATGGCTATGCTGGGCACGCCAAGCTACATGTCGCCGGAACAGGCGCGCGGTGAGGCGAAGCAGCTGACGACGGCTGTGGATGTCTATGGTCTGGGTGCGGTGCTCTATGAATTATTGACGGGACAGCCGCCGTTCGCAGGCGGAACGACGATGGAAACCGTGCGTCTCGTACTCGACAAGGAGCCGCGCCGTCCTTCCTTACTGAGCCTGGGGCTGGATCGTGACATGGAAACGATCAGCCTCAAATGCCTGGAGAAGGACCCATTGCGCCGCTACGGGTCCGCGGAAGCCTTGGCAGCGGATCTGGAACGGTGGCAGCGCTACGAGCCAATTCTCGCACGGCCAGCCACCGGCTTGGAACGAATGACCAAGTGGGTGCGGCGCAATCGCGTTGGTTTCGCCTCGATCCTCATTATCGCTCTTTTGCTGGTGTCGGGTGTCACCGTCAGCCACAGGCAGGCAGCGCGGGCGATGAGGGCTGAGACCCTTGCGACCCAGCGGCTCGGTGAGGCTCAGCGAAACGAGCGTCGAGCGGAGGAGGCGAGCCGAGAGCTTGTTGTTTTGACAGAGCGTCGGCGGGATACGCTCGTCAGGATGTACGTCGCCTCTGGAAACGCGTTGGTGGAGGGCGGAAACGCCTTCACCGGCCTGCTCCATTTCCTCGAAGCGTTGAGGCTGGAGCAGGGTAATCCGATCCGCGAAGACGTGCATCGCCGACGCCTGGCGAGCATTCTGCACACAGCCCCTCAGCTCAAACAAGTGTGGGTGCATCCGGGCGCGCTCGGATCGGCACGCTTTAACCCCGAGGGCACTCAGGTGGTCTGCGGGGATGACCACGGGGATGTGCAGATTTTTGATGCCAATACAGGCGAGCCTTTCATCTCGCCTATCCGAACGTACCCCCCTTCAGCTCTGGCCTGGTTCACGCGAGACGGCCGCTACCTGGTGACAGCCGATACCGAAGGCAAGCTCAGGCACTGGGATCCAACCACCGGGCAGCCGGCAGGCCCGGTGCTTCCCACCCAGGTTAAGTCCACCGAGGGACGCACCCACTTTGATACTCTGGATTACTCTCCTGATGGGCGCTGGCTTGTCGCGATCCTGGCCGGAGGGGTTCGATTCTTAACAGTGCCTTCCGGCGAACCCGTCGGACCATGGATGGCGACCACCAGCCGGGTGGTTCGAGTTCGCTTCAACCCGGATGGGCAGACAGCGTTGATCTCTGGCGCAGGGCCTTCGCTTCAAATTGTGGAAGTGCCCTCGGGCCGTTTGGTTTGGAGTCCGCCGGATTTGGAGAGCCCTGTGCGCTTTGCGGAGTTCAGCCCTAACGGGCAGAGAGTGGTGACGGCCTCTGGTGGGGGTTCGCAGGATTTCGACATTTGGCATGCTGCGCGAGGTACGAGGGTCATCAAAGGCTTTCAAAGCCTGCCGCATTCCTACGATTTGCAGCTGAGTCCCGATGGACGCAGGATTGCCTTGGGGAATACCAGTGATGCCCTCGTGCTTAGCGCGGACAGCGGGAGACCCGTCAGCGAATTGATGAAGCACGAGAGTCATATCCTCCAGTTCGAGTTCAGTCCGAACGGGAGAGAGTTAGCCACGGCGAGCTTTGATCGGACAGCGCGGGTCTGGGAGTCGGAGAGCGGGCGACCTCTGATTCCCCGCCTGAGGCACAGTAAGGTTGTCACCGAGGCTCACTTTAGTCCTGAAGGGGAGCGTTTGCTCACCGCATGTCAGGACGGCACCACACGATTGTGGGGGTTGCGGGGGAACGAGGGGGCTCGTCTGACCGTACGGCACAGGCTATCTGGTGAGATAAAAGTCCGTGTCAGCCCCGATGCGCGCCATGTGCTCGCGTTTGGCGCTAGCCCTACAGTTCGGGTTTGGGACATCCATTCTGGGCAGATCTCGGCTGAATGGAGCGAGGCTGCGGATGTTACTGACGCCCAGTTCAATCGCGATGGGAGTCGCGTGGCTTTGGCGGTAGCCAATGGAACCGTCCAACTCCGCGAGGTGTCCACGGGTGCTGGACTCTTCCACGTGAGCCACCGGGGCAAGGTGAACTGTCTAACGTTCAGCCCCGACGGGCAAACGTTCCTGACAGGAGGCGATGATGCGAAGTTACGCCTTTGGAAAACCACCGATGGTAGGGTGCTTGGGCCGCCCCTGATTCATGGAGGAGCCCTGTGTCGCGCAACTTTTAGCGTGGACGGCCAGCAGTTGGTGACTGGCAGCGAGGACAAAAAGGTTCGGATCTGGGACGTGAAGACGGGTGCGTTGGTCGGCCTGCCGCTGGAGCTTGGGTCGGCCGTTGGGTCTGTGGACCTCAATGCCGATGGCACCCGGATCTACACCCTTCGAAAGGGCGATGGCGCGGCCTTGCTGGGCGCTATGCGGCTCTGGGATGCCACGACCAGGAAGCCTCTGGCGCCTGAACAACCCCTTTACAGCGCGGGTTCCTACCCGACTCCCTTTAGCCCGGACGGACGGAAATTTTTGATGCTGCAGGATGCGACTACGGTAGCTCTCTGCGACGCTCAGACGGGCCGACGCATCGCACCGTTGCTGGAGCACAGATTTCTGCCCAGCGGTTTTGCCTTCAGCCCGGATGGGCGCCTCGCTCTGACGCGAGCGAACCGTGTCGCCCGCGTCTGGGACGCGTCGACCGGCGACCCGGTGTCGCCGCCGCTTGTGCACAAAGGGTATCTTCTATCGGCCGACTGGAGTGCCGACGGCCGCGAACTGATTACCACGGCGAACGACGGAACACTGAACATTTGGGACGTATCGCCCTCGAATGCCTCCGTGGCTGAACTGGAGCGTTTAGCCGAGGTATTGGCAGCTCACCGCCTCGATCCCCAAACAGGGTTGGTCCCCTTGACGCCGACAGAGATACGGGGCCGCTGGAAAGAGATTACTGGCCGACCTACGGATCCCTGAGCCTGGCGGAAGCGACCTCAACGAGCTTTCTGCACGGGGCGGGGACTAGGAACGTTTCCTCCCCGCTACGCCTCGTCTATCGCCACGTGGGCTCAGCCTGGTTCCACCCTAGGTCAGGAGTTCTGAGTTTGAGAGGCCTATGCGTTTTCCTGTTTTTCTTTTGTGAAGAAATTTCCCATTTGCGCGAAAGGAACTCGTTTTTCCTCTTCTTAAGGAGGGTGAAAGATATGCTTCACCCTGGTTTCAAAACGTCTGTGGGCGGGCTTACGCTGGCGCGCGCCTGGTTCTGGTATGGCCTCGTATTTTTGCTCGGTCTCTGTGGGAAGACCCATGCCCAGTGGACCACTCAGACCAATGTCCTCCGCCCAGGGTGGAATTCTGTGTTCCTGCATGTCGATGCTTCCCACATCACGCTCGATCAACTCGTTGGGAATGATCTAGCCAATCCCATCCAGGAGATCTGGTATTGGCAGCCAGCCCTACCGACCGGCCAGTTCGTCGAATCCCCGCAAGTCCCCACGGGAGAGGGTAGCCAATGGTCCACCTGGACACGGTTGGGTGGCGCGGCTTCCACTTTAACCAAACTCTCGGGCAATGGAGCCTATCTCGTGAAAGTGGCTAACACGGTCAACTCCTACAGCTGGCTTGTGAAGGGGCAACCCGTTTTGCCCACGTTTCGGTGGACCTTGACCGGCTTAAACTTCATTGGATTTCCCACTCCTCCCGCGCAATCACCGGCCTTTGAATCGTTCCTATCTCCCGCACCGCAGCTTCAACAAAACGGTGAGGTTTATCGATATCCGGGTGGCGAGCTCGGTCCGACGAATCCTGTGCGCGTCGTCGCCTTCCGAACCACGCCTGTGCGTCGCGACCAGGCTTACTGGGTGCGAGCGGGGGAGAGTTATAATCAGTACTTCGGTCCCATTCAAATCCTTCAAGCGGGCGGGTCTGGCATCCACTTCGGTAACACGCGTGGGCAAACCCAGCTGCGTCTGCGCAATCTCGCCAATGTTCCGATTGCTGTCACCTTGCGCTTAATAGAGTCTGAGGAATCGCCCGTCAACCAGACCTACATTGAGGGTCTGCCGCCTCTCCTGTTGCGCGGGGCCATCAACACCACGAATCTAACCTTCGGCTATACGAGCCTGGCTGCCGGGGTGCGGACCTGGAACCTTGCCGCTGCGGGCAAGGTTGGTTCTGAAGTTGAGCTTATCATTGGACTGAACCGTTCGCAGATGACCGGGGCACCTGGGGATCTATTCGCGGGTGTGCTGCGTTTTACCGATTCACTTGGGCTGTCCCAGGTGGATATGGCGGTGTCAGCGGAGAAGGAATCTACGGCCGGGCTTTGGGTGGGTGGGGCTGCGGTGAACTATGTAAGCCACTATCTCAAGCCCTACGCGAAGGTCGGCAATGCGGCTGATTTCGCTTCGCTCCTGAGCCGGTTGCAGCTCGCAGAGGGGGCAAATGGCTATCACTATCAGCACGATACAAATACCGGCCGGGTGCTTGTATTCGGCGGTGCCGAGAAAAAAACCGGTTCCTATCTGCTCGATGGACCCATCAAGGTTGATTCGGGGACCGTTGCCCGTCCTTTCCCCCTGCGCTTGATCGTCCATAACAGCGGCAGCTCGGTGAAGCTGTTGCAGAAGATCTATCACGGCGTCGGCTCCAGCTCGAACATCGTGCTGGCCACGAAGGAGAACCTGCTGCTCTCCGCTCAACTTAGCGAAGCGCGACGCATCAGCTCGGTGCATCTCCCGACCTCGGCGGGAAACATTCCCTGGGACTTCACCGGCACCCTGCAGCAGGGTGGCAGCCTGACGGCTCTCGTGCCTTTGTCCCACGACGAGCAGGCTTCCAATCCCTTTCTCCACACTTACCATCCGGACCACGACAATCTGGATGCTCAATTCACCACTGAACTGGCGCGGGGAAATGAATCCTACGGCGTCACTCGCCAAATCACGTTGAACCTCACAGCGCCGGAAAATGATTTCAACAGCCTGACCCAGGGCAGCCAGGATCTTGGCGGCAATTACACCGAAACCATCACCTTCGAGGCGCGGGGTTCGCAGACGCGCCAATACAACGTGCTCGGCAACTTCACCCTGAAACGCATCAGCGACATCGCCACCTTGACCACCTCCAACTGAACGTTCGTCCTCTTGCGCTCATGACTATTTTTAGCAGCATCCCAACGACCATGAAAACATCCCGCCTCCTCGCTCCCCTCAACTGTTTGCTGGCCTGCGCTGCCGTCCTCTTCGCGGCCCTGCCCGCCGCCCATGCCGCCGGACCGCCCGAGGCCATGACCTACCAGGGTTTCCTCGTGGACGCGAATGGCAATCCGCTGGCACCGAGCAGTCCCGCCAACTACCCCGTCATCTTCCGCATCTTCCAGACGCCCAGCGGCGGGACGAGCCTGTGGTCCGAGCAACAGATTGTCACCGTGGACAAGGGCAACTTCAGCGTCATCCTCAGCGAAGGCTCCGCCGTCGGGGCCGAGCCCAAGCCGCTGATCTCCACGGTGCTGTCCACGAACGGGGTGGATCGTTACATCCAGATCTCCGTGACCATCGGCACCACCACTTCGGACATGCTGCCGCGCCTGCGTTTGCTACCTTCGCCCTATGCCTTCCTGGCGACCAGCGCGAATAATCTCGTCAGCCCCGCCGGCGTGCCAGTGATTCGCTACGGCAACAGCCGCGTCGAAGTCACCGGCGACATCGCTGCCTCCGGCGTCATCTCCGGGAACGGCTCAGGCCTCACCGGCCTGACGGTAGGGCAACTCAGTGGCATCTTCGCGGACAACCAGATCCCCGCCAACGTCGCCCGGCGCGATGTCGGCAACACCTTCGCGGGCAACCAGACCATCACCGGCAATCTCGGCCTCGGCACGCTCGGCACGGGCTTCCCTCTGACCATTGGCAACAACACCGTGGGCGACAAGATCAGCCTGTGGGGACAATCGGGCAACACCATTGGTTTCGGCGTCGCGCCCTCCCTCCTTCAGATCCACACGGATAACGCCGGCAACGACATCGCCTTCGGCTACGGCAGCAGCGCGGCGATGACCGAGACGATGCGGATCAAAGGCAACGGCAACGTCGGCATCGGCCTGACGCAACCCAGCGCGCGCCTGAGTCTGAGCGTGCCCGGAAGCGGCGAGTTGAGCGGGTCCGCCCACAGCACGACTTTGCGCACTTACTCTGGACTCCTGGGAACGTCGGTGAACAACGAACTCGCACTCGCCTCCATTGGCTTCAACAGCGGCAACCAGTCCAGCCTCGGCATCCGCGCCATCCGCGCCACCGCCGGTTCCGACTGGACCACCACCGCCCTCGGCTTGGGCATGGACGTGGACAGCACCCCCCGCGCGGGAGGTGCCAGCCTCTGGCTCCACGGCAATGGCAATGTCGGAATCGGCACCACCACCCCCACCGCCAAGCTTGACGTCAACGGAGCCATCAAGGCCACCAGCATCGCGGTCAACGGCACCGTCAGCGCCGCCACGTTCACGGGCACGTTCAATGGTGAGAAGGCTCCTGCAGTCTATCAGATTCCCCCCGGGAACCTCGGAGTCTGGCGTGACGTATTGATCGACGGAGCGGCGTTGCTTGGGGACTCGGATGGCGGCCGGATCAAAATCATCTTGCGCAATCATAACAGCAGGGAAGTGAGAACGCTCACCTATGAGTTTTACGCCGAAAATGATGCGGACAACTTTGGCCAGCCGACCCGGTACGGATGGACCGTAGGCTCCTATGGGCAGCAGCGGGGCTTTCGACTGGGCAGCGGTAATAATGACTGGAGGACCGACATCGCCTCAGACTGGGACTGGTATTGGATCCGGAATTATCGGAGCAGCAACGTCAACGCGACTGACACAGTCGCATTTGGTCCTGGCGAGCGCTACAAATTCTGGGCGATGGTGCCTCCAAGCATTTCGGCGACTATCATCGTTTACGATCGGTAATCTCCGGGTCTTCACCAACCTGCTTTCCACTCTTCCCATGCACACCTCGAAACCAAGCTCTCGCGGCATCGGGCGAAGCCGCCCGGGTGAACCGGCGGCGGCCCGCGTTGGCCTTTGGCTCGCTTGCTCCCTTCTGCTCTGCGCATGGGCGGTGCCCAAGGCGGCGGCCCAGGCGCTTCCGCTGGAAATCCGACAGGACTCCATCCGCTACAATCTGTCGTCATCCAACGGTCTTCCGCTCTCCAGTGTCCGCGGCACGCCGCCCGGATCCGACGGCAGCGCGCCCACTGTCGCGCAGCAGCAGGCGGCGGGCTTGACCGAAGTTCCCGCCACCCCCAATCAGTTTCGCGGCTTCGTCTTCTTCGGCGCGGTCGCCCGACCCGGCACCACCAACCTCAACCCTGCGTTGAGCCTAGGAGCCAATGCTGAGAGTTTGAACCTGCCCCGCATCAAGGTGAACAACCAAGTGGTCATGTCGATGCTCCGCGCTCGCGTCGGCGCGCCGTATCTCGGACGTGCGGTCTCCTTCCTCTTTGGTGAAATCGTCCCGCGCCCCAGCGCCGACGAATACGGCGTGCTCCTCAGCGTGGTGAACACCAACCTGAATCCTAACCGCCCCATCCAATCTCCCGAGACCTACTGGCTGCCCGAGCCGCACAGCACCGCCAACCACACCAACACCGGCTACTACTGGAGCCCGCACGCTCAGGCCGTCTTCGCCGTCAACCCCGGATCCCTGCAAATCGCCTGGCGCCGCAGCGTTTCCTCCACGGCCGCCAGTCCTCCCCCCGGCGTCGCCAACGTTCTCGTCCTCGGCATTCCCTACGTCGTTGCGACGAATCAATACGTCGTCTCCGGCAGCCCTGTGCGTGAGCCACGCCTCATGTATTGGACCGAACGCTCCTTCGTCGATACCGGCAAACCCGTGCTGGTACCCAGCGCCCGCGTTGGCGCGGTCAACATCGTTTACAACAACAACTTCCCCGAACGCGTGGGTGCCGAAATCGTCATCCCCGGCGCGGCCCCGATCGTCACCAGCAACATGCTCCAGGAAGTGCGCACCCTGTGGTATGACGACACACCGGGCCCCGCCGGCGGGCAGATTCGTGCCTACAATGTGGAGGGTCGCATCTTCATGGAACTGCTCGGCGACGTCCGCAGCGCCAGCACCCGCCAGCATCTAGGCTTCGAGATTGTCGATGTCATCCGGCAACCCTCCCCCAACGATGTCACCATTGAACTTGGCGAGAAGCTCACCGCCTACCCTGGCGGCACCCCCAGCGATGCGGCGCTTTTCCCGGAACCGCTTTTCCTGCTCGGCCAGAGTTTTACCTTTCAACACAACCCAGGTGGCAACCCCCGGCCCACCTATTACGCCACGCGCGAGACCCGCAACCAGAACGACCTCCAGGTCCACTGGCTCGAAGAAGGTCTGGAAGGGTTGAAGTGGCCGTTCCGTTTCGTCCGTTACAAACAGGTCTGGCCCGAGGACGTGGCGAAGTACAGCCACTACATCCGTCCCCTGGTTTTCACCGAAGCCGAGGCGAAGGCGACCGCCGTGCCGTTGCCCTCGCAGAACGCGCCCACCCTCGAGTACCAAGATCCGCTGGATCAGGTACGCGGCAAACTCACCGAGAATTTCGCCTACTATAGTTTCCTCGATGAAACCCATCCCGCCCACCGTTCGCTGCTCCGGTTTAGTTCCGGGGAGTTCGTCCGTTTCGAGCGAATCTTCTCCTGGCTGGATCAAAGCCTGCGCAACCAAAGCCTCGCCGTCCCGAGTTTCGTCGGCAGCGTGGCCACGAATCTCACCGCGTGGACGACGAACAACACATTCAACTGGCCAGGTGAATTCACCCGACCGCGCGTCATCAGCACCACAGTCTTCGTCGGCGATCGGATCACTGCGCCCGTCGGCGAGATCGGCAATGCGCCGGACACGAACTACCTCGCTGGCTTCATCCGCGTCAGCGAAGGCGACCGGTATCATCCTGGCGCTTACGTCGATCCGTTCGTGGCTGGATTCGAGGCCGCCAATCGCGGCGCGATCATCCCGGTCAACGCCGGCCCCGGCAAAGATCGTCTCGAGATATGGTGGTTCCGCCAGAATCAGGTCAACGTGTCGCAGGGCTTCAAGACCAGCTTCTGGCCGGCTGTCCTCGGGCGCTACACGGTGCAATACCCGGCCGCTCCCGCTGAGATCGTGCTCGCGAGCAACGACGGTTCCGGCGCGCTCCTCAGCCTCCAGGCACGCGGCAGCATTTACTACCAGAACGATTCGTCGCTCCCTGGCTACAACCCGAACGAGGAACACGCGCTCGTGCAGGGCGGACAAGCTTTCGCGCTACGCGACGACCTGAACATCACCACGGGCAACGGCTACACCTCCGAACCCTTCGTGCTGCTCGACTATGTCGAGGCTGACGGTCGTCCGGCAATTCGCCCGTTCAAAGTGCTGCGGGAAAAGCCGGAGGTCGGCATCACGTTCGACTATGCGAAGGACGCGGGCACCCTCTTGCAGCCGCCCATGCCGTTGCCGCTGCTGGAGAAGCCGCTCGCGCCGAACATCGCTGGCCAGCCGCCCAAAAGTTTGAACACGGAGATCGGCACCTACACGGTGAGTTCCTCCGCTCGCGCGACGGCGGGCTCCTTCACGAGCCATAGCCTCATCACGGCTGAGCGTCATTTCGCCAAACGCTACGAGCCGCTGGCTTTGCAGAATGCAGTGTCTCCAGCCGCGCCAGTGTGGTTCTTCCCAACCAATGTCGCGACGCCTACGCTCGGCGGATGGGTGAGCGATCTGCGTCCGCTGAGTCTGAGGGTCTGGGGCGGCAACCAGAGCGCGCTTGCTACGCGCTGGCGCTTTGCCACCACCATCGCGCCCGGCCTGAACGCCGACGCTGCGCCGGCGTTGCTTTACGACACAGTCGCCGGAACGAGCTGGTCCGTCACCGTGACCGAAGTGAACACCGCTTCGCAGTATGTAGAAGTGCAATTTGCGACCGAGACGCCGCAGTCCGCGAGGAGCGCGACCACCCTTGTGCCAACCATTGACGGTCCCGCCGCGAACGCCTTCGCCGATCAGCGTCTCGCCTCGGAGCCGTTGCCGACGACCATCGCGGACGCGGAGCTACGGAACTTCTATGGAAAGTTCACGCTCCAGGATCGCAAGGGCGGGACCTGGTTTTATCGCGGCCCGCATAACCTCACGGAGTCGCCGTCCCTGGTGCTGCAGTTCTACTACAAGACCCTGCCGGGCTTTTTCTTCCCGACGTTAGGGGTGGGTGGGCAGCCGCCCGTAGGCACAGTGACGCCCTATCTGCGGCCGGTGAATGCGGGCGGCTCGTTCGACGGCGACCCGGTTTATGGCAACGTGCAGGGTTCAAATCAAGAAGCCGATGGTAATGCGCTGGGCATCACCTATCGTCCGATCTGGCCGGAGAACGTCCCGGTGCTGCAAATGGCCGAGACGCTGACCACGCCAAGGCGAGGCCTGCCCGCTGTGCGCGGACAGACGAGCCTCGAGATCCTTTACCAACAATCCCAGATAGCGGGCGGTGAGGTGGCCGAGTCCGCCGTGCTCCATGATCCCATCCGGGAGAAATCCTTCGCGCTCGGTGCGGTGGACAATGGTTCCAGGCTGGATGGCATCCCGCCTTCCGTGAAGACCTCATCCTATCAAGGCCGGACCTACTTCCCGAATTTGCCGCCACATCTGACGGAGCGACTGTTCTTCGATCCGAATCGCGGCGACTTTGGCGAACTGGTCTTCAAGGGGCAGTTCGTGGACGCTGCTCTGGGCGACGCCTATATCTTCCTGAACGTAATCGGCCTCGGCGATGCCACGGAGCTGAAGTCCCTCTGCGATATCAATGACCTGAAGAAGACTAAATGGAATGAGGCCATTGATGGACTTGCCACCACGCTGGAAACCTTCATCGAGAATGCTGCGCAGCCTCGAACCTACATCCCGTCCTCTCCGGAAGTCATCGGGGCCGGCAAAATCGCTCGCATCAAGAATGACGACGTGGCCGTCGAGGCGAACTACGCGCTCACCGCCACCGGCCCGGGCACCGGCTACATCTCTCTCATCGCGGGCAACGGCCGCGCCTTCACCCCCGAGGGCGATCCTGTCAGCGTCGAGATCGTGAAGGTGGTCAACACGCTCTATCGTGGAGAGGTGAACATCGTCGAGTCCTCCAATCCATTGAACGAGAGGCTGACGATGCAACAGGTCGTCGATCTCGCTGCGAAGATTGAGGATTACCGGTTCGAGTGGTTGATCGCGTCGCCCGTGGATGGCCTGCCGCCGGCCGTTTATCAGAACGCGCCGCGTACGCTCTTGTCGGATGGCCTGTGGTCGCACCTGCGCTTTCCGCTGGAGACCGACAAGGCCTCGTCCGTCGGCGCTTCCGGTGACAGCCGACTCTTCCAGGATGTGTCCACGACCGTCTCGCCGGTAAGCCAAATTGCCTATGACTCAGTGGCACTCGTGGAGGAAGGCAGATTCCACTTCCGCGTCCCGCTCGGTTCGGATCACGGTTTGAGCACTGGCAATCGCGTGGTGTTGCGCAAGACCGACGGCGGAGCTGTCTTCGGCACGGTGAACGCCCTCACCACGGCGACCAACCTCGACGTCACCGTGGACGTAAACCAAAATATCAGTGCCACGGCCGATGAGATTTTTGAACTGAACGAACGCGTCGCGACCAATAAGGTGCAGAGCATCGTCTTCCGCACGTTTGTCGAGCCGCCGGGCAACTACTCGCAATACTGGTTGAGCCTGGAACTTGATGGCGCCCTCGGAGCCGTAGTCTCCATCGACGGACAACTTGCCGTGCGAGCCAACACCGGGGTGAACGATGCCACCACGACCTCCCCACCTGGTGGATTGTTCCCCTTGAGCCGCGTCTATCGTTTGAGCAACGCCGACCTCGCGGGCGGAACGTTGAACCCGGACGGTTCCCGCACTCACACCATCGCCGTTGAATTGATCTCCGGCGCGTTCCCCGCTCAACACATCACCTTCAACGCACGGCTCGAAGCCTTCGTCTCCACCGACGTGACCGCCCAGCAATGGCTTCCCCTGGATCCCGACCGTTATCCTGAGGGCGTCCGCACGGTGCTCGGCGGCAGCGCCGATGTGCGCAGTCTAGCGGACAATTATCTCATCATGCGCTATCAGCCGATGAACAGCTCCCACGCCTCCTACGTCCCGAACGGCTCGGGCGGCAATGAGGTCTGGTCGCAATGGACCACGCCGCAGCTCGCAGAGGGTTGGATTAAGCGCGTGCTCAAGGGCATCAATCCGTTTAACCAGCGCATCACGGATCTATTCAACAACTCGGTCAACACTGACGTGAGCATCGTCGCACAGGCCGGCCAGCGTTGGGAAGGCGATGTCGCCCTGAACCTCGAGGCCATCAATCAGGCGGGTCTCATTGAGATTTATGAAACCGTGCTCAACCGCGGCAAGATGCTCAGCATCGGCGGCGGCATCAATTACGGTCCGGCCAACGACGCGCTTCTGCTCGCCGCCGGTTATCTGAATGACCTCTACATGGTGCTCGGCAACGAAGCCTGGGCCGACGCCTCGAATCCGACCATCGGCATCGGAACGGCGCACAACACCTACGGCGCGGTTGCCACAGCGCTCTTCGCCTTCAAGGGCCAGTTGCCCTCGGTGCTGGAAGAGGAGCTGGCCTTGATGCGCGGTCGCGATGATTTCCTCCTGCCCGGTGTTGAACTGCGCCCTGTTTACAATCGCATGGTCTGGAACTACACGCGTGGCATCGACGCGGGCGAGGTGGTCTACGCGCTCAATTACAACGTCCTGGATCAGAACACCGATGGCGTGGTCAACGCCGATGACGCGCGCAAGCTCTATCCGCAAGGCCATGGTGACGCCTACGGCCACTACCTGACGGCTCTCAAGGGCTACTACGCGCTGCTCATGAATAATGATTTCGACTGGGTGCCTCGCATCGAAGCGGTGACGGTGCTGGGCAAGCCGGTGTCGGTGGATTATCAGGACGAGCGAAAATTTGCCGCCGCCGCCGGGGCGCTGGCGCGCGCCGGCAAGCAGACCTTCGACCTGACGTGGCGGCGCGATTACCAGTCCGGCACGGACAAGGGATGGTCGCACCTCGCCACGACGAAGCCCAACCTGAGTGTGCGCAGTATTCCCACCACTCGCTATTGGGGCATGGATCACTGGGGGTCGCGCACGGGGCAGGGCGCTTATCTGAACTGGGTGGTGGGCAACGCCATCCTGCCCGACCGTGATCCCGATCCGACGCATCAGGGCAGCATCCAGCAGATCGACCGCACCACGGTGCCGGAGTTGCAGGAGTTGGTGACCGTCTCCGCGAGCCTCCAGGCGGCTATGGACAATGCGGAAGCCGGGCACACGCCGCTGGGCCTGCCGGCGGACACAGTGCCGTTCGATCTGAATCCGAACGTGGTGTTGGGCCAGGAGAGCAACACGCACTTCGAGCAGGTTTATACGCGGGCCAAGCGCGCGCTCCAGAACGCCATCGTCTCCTTCGATGATGCGAAGGATGTCACGCGGCTGTTGCGCTCCGAGCAGGATTCCCTGGCGGAACTGCGCACGGTGGTGAACAAGCAGGAACTTGCCTATACCAACACGTTGATCGAGCTCTACGGCACTCCATATCCCGAGGACATCGGGCCGGGTAAGACTTACCGCACGGGCTACAACGGGCCGGACTCCATTCACTACATGTATGTGGACACGAAGGAGCAGACCTTCACCGGGCCGCAGGGCGATTTGCTGAACCCGACGACGGACAAGGTGTGGCGCATCGACACGCAGACCTTCCAGCCGGGCTGGGCGGGTTACGACCTGGTGTCCACCTTCGGCTGGATCAATCCGGCCCGTATCAAGGAGGTGGATGGGCGGGGCGAGACAGAGAAGTACCTGTCGAACACCAACCTCTATCTCGAATACACGCTCTCCTCACACGGGTTCTTCAAGAAGCCCGCGTCGTGGACGGGTCAGCGTTCGTCGCCCGGCAAACTCCAGCAGGCCATCTCTGATATCGCCAAGGCGCGCAATGCGGCTTACGCCTCCTTCTATTGGGCGGATGCGGCGAAGTATGACTTGGATTGGGCGATAGTTTCGCTGAAAGCCAAAGTGACCGCGCACAAACAAATCCTGGAGTATGAGCGGATTATTGCGGGGCTGGAAACTGTCACTGACGCCGCCAAGCTGGCATATGAGATTTACGAGAAGGCCGGGTCACTGGTAGAGAAGACGGTGGAGGGACTTACCAAAACGATGGTCGAAAGCATGCCCGACTCGGCGTTCTTCGGGCTGGCCTTCGGGGGTGATTTGACCTCAATCGGCCGCGGGGCCGCCGAGGCCGCCGGGGCTACGGTCAAGACCACGAGGCATGGGCTGGAGTTGGGTATTTTCTCTTCGGTGAAGGCTCTGGAAACCGCGACCGATGTCACCGTTCGATACATGGAACTGGAAGGCATCGGGAAGGAGCAGTGGTATCAGGAGTTGCGGAATGCGGTCAGCACGGTGCGAGACAAAGTGTATGGGATGAACAACCAGATGATGACCATCAACCAGCGCCTCCAGGAGCTGGACGACGCCGAGCGCAAGTATCAGGCGCTCATCGCCGAGGGCGGACGCATCCAGCAGGAACGCCAGATCTTCCGCCAACGTTCGGCGGCGGTCATCCAGGGCTACCGTACGCGCGACGCGGGCTTCCGCGTGTTCCGCAACGAGAAGCTGGAGCGCTACAAGACGCTCTTCGACCTGGCGGCGCAGTACGCTTACATGGCTGCGCAGGCTTACGATTACGAAACCGGCCTGCTCCACACGGATCACGGCAAGGAGTTTATCAACCGCATCGTTCGCGCCCGCGCGCTCGGCATTGTGCAGGGCGGCGAGCCGCAGTTCGCCGGCAGCGACACGGGGGATCCGGGATTGTCGAGCGCTATGGCGGAGATGTTCGCCGACTGGTCGGTGGTGAAGGGCCGGCTGGGCTTCAATAATCCTGATGCGTACGGCACGACCGTTTCGCTGCGCACGGAGAACTTCCGCATTCTGCCCGGCACCAACGGCAGCGCCAACTGGAAGGACATCCTCAACCGGGCGCGCAAGGCGAACCTGCTGGATGATCCGGATGTCCGCCGTTACTGCCTGCAACTCGATCCCGGCAACGGCCTGCCCGTGCCGGGGCTGGTGCTGGAATTCAGCACCACCATCGCCCGGGGGCTGAACCTTTTCGGCCAGTCGCTGGCGGCGGGTGACCACGCTTTCAGCTCCAGTTCGTTCGCCACGAAAATCTTCGCCGCCGGTGTTGCGCTTGAAGGGTATCAAGGCATGGATGATCCGGCCGCCAACTCGGGCACGGTGTCGGGCTCGGGCGGCACCTCGCCCTCCGACCCCAACCTGGCCTTCCTCGATCCGAACGCCCTCGCGGCGACGCCTTACCTCTACCTCGTGCCCGTGGGTGTGGATTCGATGCGCAGCCCGGCTTTGGGCGACACGAGCGAGGTGCGCAGCTGGAGCGTGAACGATGTGGCGATTCCGCTGCCATTCAATATCGGCGGCTCGGAGTTCTCCTCGGCGCAGCTTTATCAATCGAGCGACTCGTTGAGTGAGGAACCATTCGTCATCCGCAAACACCAGGCCTTCCGGCCAGTCTCCTCAGCGAGCCTTTTCAGTTCGGATGTTTATAGCGCCAGCGGTGGCTTGCGACGTTCGGAATACATCAACACCCGGCTCATCGGCCGTTCGGTCTGGAACAGCAAATGGAAGATCGTCATCCCTGGCGAGACCTTGCTGAACAATCAGGAGGAAGGTCTGGAACGCTTCATCCGCACCGTGAGGGACGTGAAGCTCCACTTCGTGACCTATTCCTACTCCGGCAACTGACCTTCTTCGAAGAACGCTATGAACTCTTTTCGCAAAGCTACCGGCAGTCTACTGGGCCTATTGCTCTGCAGCAGCGCCCTGGCTTTCCCCCCGGCACCGCATCACACTCTCTATGGATTGGTGCGAAACCAGTTCGGCGACCCGATCAACATCTTCCCGAGCGATGTCTATCTGGAGACACCTTCTCGGATACAGCTGCAAGCGAGTGTCGTTGCCAGCGTTGAACCCGGGGTAAACTACCGCATCGAGGTTCCTATGGACTCCGGAACTTCGGCGGAGGCTAACGCCTACAAGCCCACCGCGCTTAAGCCCTTCTTCCACTTCACACTTAAGGTGCAGATCGGGCAGACGACCTATGTGCCTATGGAGATGGTCGGCAATTTCGCCAAGATCGGACAGCCTGGCCTGAGCACACGGATCGATCTCACTTTGGGTGCCGATACGGATGGTGATGGTTTGCCTGACGCGTGGGAGCAGTCGTTGATTGATATCTACGGCGGCACCTTGGCGAGCATTCGGCCTGAGGATGACAGCGACGGCGATGGAATCAGCAATCTCGATGAGTATCGCGCTGGCACTTACGCCTTTGATCCCGCCGATGGGTTCCGACTCGTCTTGGCAGGTGTGGATGAGGCGGCTTCCAAGCTGGAGTTTTTGACGCTCAGGGGCCGCAACTACACGATCCAAGCATCGAGCAACCTTCAGGATTGGAAAACAGTGGGCTTCCAGGTGCTGACCGGGGAGGCCAAGGGACCGATTCGCAATGACTATCTAGGTCTGGACGTGCGGCTGCTGCAGGTCGCTGTGCCGTTTCAGGTGGGGGGGGAGACGAATCGCTTTTTCAAGGCCCTTGTTCACTGAGAGGCCTTCGGATTGAAGCTGGAAACGCGAGTTGAGCGGCGTCGAAATGCGAAAAAGCTTGAGTGAGGATGGCTTGAGTCGAATCGCCCTGTCCGCCATAGCTTTAGCGACGGTGGAAGCCTCGTGCGACGGCGGAAGGCGTATCCGCAAGGTGATACAGCGAGATTCGACAAAAGTCATGCCCGCCAAGATCTTACTTCAGATCGATGCCGGGCCATTCTCATTTTTTTAATGCACTTGGTCTCACGCAAAGACGCCAAGACGCAAAGGTGGGAAGAGTCATGCAATAGCCCCCTCTGCTCCCTTCATTCTTTGCGTCTACCGTGAGATTCATGCTTCCACCTCCTCCGGGGATGCAAAGCTGCTGCGTCAGCCCTTTATTGTGGGCCTTCAGGGCGGCGAGTGATTTAGAACGTGTTACGCCGGGAGCTTCTTAGAAGTTCGTCAGTTCAGCCGCATCTTCACCATGACCGGGAAATGGTCGCTGGGATACTGCCTGCCTCGGGAGAAGGTGATCACCTCGGCTATCAGCGGTTTCCAGTTTCCTCGTCCTAGAATCCAGTCGATCCGATAGACTCCTGCCGAGGGGCCCTTAAAGTCGTGGAAGGTTTCGACTCCATCATTTCGTTTCACAGGCGACCCGAGCCAGAGGTCTTTAAGAAAATCTCCTTCGACCAGGATCTGATAGGCCTTGTTGGTGGGCGGTTCCGCGTTGAAATCACCGATAAGGAGAATAGGCAGGGCATCCTTCATCGCTGCGATGCGTTCCCTCAGAAGCTGCGAGCTGCGCTCCCGGGCTTTCTGTGATTGATGATCCATATGGACGTTTATGACGTTGAACTGGATCCCTGTTTTCCGATCCCGGAGCCTCACCAGAGTCGCCATTCGCACGACCTTGTTTCCCCAGCTGGCTGAGCCAATCAGATTGGGTATGTCCGAGAGCCAGAAGTGATCATAGGCCATGGGCTCGAATCGTGACCGACGAAAGAATACGGCTGCGAACTCTCCACGGCTTCCCCCTTCGCGTCCGGTCCCGATCCACTCGTAGTCGGGAAGATCGCTTGCCAGGTCTTGGATCTGTCCATAGAGACCCTCCTGTGTGCCCATGATATCTGGCCGCGACTGCCGCAGGCACTCGCGCATGACGGGCCGTCGAACGGGCCAGGCATTGGGAGGGTTCGTGCTCGCGTAGCGAAGATTAAAGGTCATGATCTGCAGCTCAAGCGGGTGGGGCTCGGCCTGTGTTTGGGCAGGCAGGCAGAGGCTGGCTAGCAGGGCGACGAAGCCGCAGTTGCGAGGGCTTCTGACGAGCAGATAAAGCAGGCGCATGGACCGAAGGTTAGCAGAGCATTTCATGAAAGGCTGGTACTTTTTTACAAAGTATCCCATTCCGCTTCCTCTTCAGCGTGTCCCTCCCCTCCGATGCAGTCTTATCCGAGTCTAGGTCGCACTCACCAGGGTCCACTCCCGCTTCGCTTTCGCTAATCCACGCAGTCTGTCGCGACGAATTCTGAAGGGATAGTTCAGCACAAACGCGCTCCACACCCGGACTCACGTCCGGTGGGGACAAGTCCGACAGGGTCTAGGGGGGGATGACATACCGAACTGGTTCTGCCCCGACGTCACCTGACAGCAGAGTCTGACAACCCTTCTGATCGGCTGTGCACCGGACAACCGATCAGCCCGCTTTTCCTTTCGGGAAAGCGGGCTGCGACGGAAGTGCGAAGAAATTGGAGGCTAGCGGCGGGAGGGCTTGCGCTTGGCTTCTACAATCACGCCTGCGCTCGAGCAGGTCCAATAGATGTTCCCGTTGCGTGCGACCGCGACATCCGTCGGCTCCGGGTCGCCGCTATGGATGAGTGTCTTTTTGCAGGCTTTCAGGTCGTATTGCCAGACGTTGTTCTTTCCTCCGTCCTTGCCCGCCACCCCTGGGGTGGGGACTTCAGTCCAGTAGAGATTTCTCCCATCAGCATCGATTGCGATGCCCGTCGGCTTATCCAGTTCGTCGAGCAGGGGGCTGATTTCGCCCGTGCTTCCGGAGCGGGTGAGGATCACTCCTGCGCTTTTGCAGGTCCAGTAGAGGTCGCCATCGCGTGATACCACGATATCCGTTGGCTCCGGCTCGCCCATATGCAGAGGGTAGGTCTGGTTGCCAATGGCGAAATTGACACTGTTCATGCCACCGGCGGCACCTGGAATACCCAGAGTAGGCACGAGAGTGTAATAGACCGTTCCGCATCGATCCACCGTGATGCCGCTGGGCTTCGCCAGATCCTTCAGCAGAACAGTTGTGACTCCGTCGTCATCCTGCTTGAGGATCACGCCTGCGCTCTTGCAGGTCCAATACAGATCATTGTCGGAACCGAGGGTGATGTTAACCGGCTCCGGCTCACCGATGTGCAGCACATCCACTTTGCCACTGCAGAGAGCGAGTTGGCTGACGGAATTTGAGCCGCCCTTGGCAGCCCCGATTCCAGGTGTGGGCACTTGGGTGAAGAAGAGGGTGTGGCTGCCTTGGACCGCGATGCCTGTGGGACGGTAAAGCCCCGAGGCCACCACGCGAAATTGGTAGGCCGGAGCGGGCGGGGCGGCTAGGACTTCGGACGCGGTTGTCATGCCGAGTGACACGATGGCCACGGTGGGTAAGCGGTGGAGGAAGGATGCGTTTTTCATTCTGCTTCGTTTTTTGGTGTAGTGTGTTTGCCCGTCATCAGTGCTTAACAAGCCGTCCCTCGAAAAAGTTCCCGCGGAGGCAACTTTCTAAAAAGAAAATTTCTAGCTTCCTGACTCCTTAGCGTTGAAGGTGGTGGCAGTTCCAATGTCATTCGGAGTCCCCAACGACGGTCAAACGTCCACCGCTCAGTTCGAAGCGGTGGCGGTGCCGTTCATGGGGGCTCTCTACAATAAAGCGCTCTCCTTGACGCGGCGGCCTGAGGATGCGGCTGATATTGTTCAGGAGACCTATATGCGGGCGTGCAGGACCTTTGCTAACTTTGTCGAAGGGACAAACGCCAAGGCTTGGCTCTTCACGATCCTGTACTCCGTCTTCGTGAACAAGTACCGCAAGGATCAGCGCGACCCTCAGATTGTTTCGATTGAGGAATGGGAGGAGACCTATCATCGGGAACTGGCGGATCCTGGCTGGGATGAGGACTTCGTCGGGCTGCTGGGGACGGCCGATGCCTGGCAGGGCCCCGAGATCTCCGAGGCTCTCGGCAAACTGCCCGAGGAATTTCGTGCGGCCGTTCTGCTGGTGGATGTGGAGCAGTTGACTTACGAGGAGGCTGCGGGTGTTTTGGGTTGTCCGCTTGGTACCCTTCGCTCGAGATTGTTTCGAGCACGTCGGGTGCTGTTTGTTGAGTTGCGCAACTACGCGCGCAAACAGGGCTTCATTGGAGGGACACAGGCCTGATATGTCGACACCGTCACGTCATTATAAAGACGAACTCCAGGACTGGCTGGATCAGCGGCTCGATGCGGACACCTGCGCCGAGGTGGAGAGGCACCTCGAGGGCTGCCCTGAATGCCGGCGTGAGTATGAGGCGGCGGCTTGGACCAAGCAGCAGACCGCGCGGCATTATGTTCCGGCGGGATTACCTCCTGAGCTGCAGGAGAGGATTCTCCGCTCCCTGAGGGCTGAGCAGCCTATGGTGACGGTTCTGCCCATGCCTCAGAGGTCCCAGAAGCGGGCCATGCTCCCTTGGATGGCTGCCGCCGCTGTGGCAGTCCTGGCTGCGGTTCTCACCGCCGTTTACCTTGGGCGCCCCGGCTCTCTTCCGGAAACGTTTGCGGCAGATTATCGCGCCGTGGAAGCCCGGAGTCTCGCGCTGGAATTGGTCACCAACGACGTGAAGGCAATGGAGTCGTTTTTTGCCACGCACGGCGTTTCATTCAATACCAGGGTCTTCGATCTAGGTATGATGAAGTACCAGCTCGTTGGAGGGCGGGTACAAGCGCCCTCGGACCGGCCTCGCGCGCTCTTCGTTTATGAGGGGCCGAACAAACAGCAGGTTGTTTGTCAGATGTATCTAGGGAAGGTGGGGGATCTCCCGTCCGGGGCCATCGTGCGGCAGAACAATGGAATCAGTTTTCAGGTCTATACCGTCAAAGGAATGACCGCTGTCTTCTGGCAGGAGGGTGCCGTGGTGTGTGCCCTGGTTTCGAATGGCGGGGCGGAGGAGGTTATTCAACTCGCCTTTGCCAAGGCGATGCCCTAGCAGGCCATCGTCGTAGAATATCGTTCTGCAAGGTGCCCGCCAGGGCTATCTTTTGGTTGCAGGGTTTTCTGGGCGTTGGCCTGCTAGAACCAAAATCCGGCAGCCGGATTTTGGGGAAACTCAGTCTGACGGGTCAGATCCGGTCTGTTTTGCCTCATTCATCCCGCTCCGCTTGCTTTTCAGAGCGTCCCTACCCTTCGGTGCAGTCTCTTAAGGTGGTAGGCCGTGCTCACCAGGGTCCACTCCAGGTTCGCTTTCTCCATCATCAACGGCATCCAGGATGAAGTGGTTCAGGGGGTCCGAAGGAACCCAATCGCGCGGATTAGGGGAGAAAAGGACTCAGCGGCAGGAACCGGTAGAACCTGTTTTTAGCCTCGGAAGTGTGAGGAAGAGGGGTGAGCGATTCACCGGCTAGGCTGGTAACCGAGCGGGCAATGTCGCTCCAACTACGCAGGTCTGTGGATTCTTGAAGCAGATACTCGCGGCGCGGGGAGGCGGTTAAGCTCAGCTGCCAGGCAGCACTGTTGTCTCGGGTGAGAGCTAGGTTGCGGGCCGTGGCGCTGGGAGTGTCCGCTTCGACCATTATGTCGTCCAACCGCAGCAGGGCGCGAGGCCCTTTGCCTTCTTCGACGAGGTAGTACTTCCAACGCAGCCGCAGACTCGCCTGGTGAGCGGCTGTGGGAGGAAGACGAGTTGGCCCCATCAACGCCTCATGCCCGGGGGTGGGATGTCTCAGGTATTCCACCGGTCGGCCACCTGAATCGAGCACATCAATGAAGGGCCGGTCTCCGATGGAGTATTGCAGTCGGAGGGCATGGTTCTGCTCGTTGGTGGCCACGGTTCCTCCCACCCAACTCACCAGGATATTGGTTGCTCCCAGACTGTTGAGGGCCAATACGGCGCTGCCGACGAACCCGGCCCCGGGGGTAGACTGTGGGTCTGAGGTGTTCAAGAAGGCCAGACCAGCGTTTTCCAGACCCAGGATGCGGCTACGTGAAACAAGGTTGTAGGGGAGCGTCCATTCGCCGTCCATGGGCGTGCCCAGCCGCGGATCGTGCTGGCTGGTTTGCTCCAACACCATGTGGACGGGCCAAACGCCAGCGGGCGTGACGCGGGGCCAGGAGGTGAAGACGAAAGGACCCTGAGCAAGGGCGTGGGCTTCCACCTTTCGTTCGAAGCGTGCGGTGAGATTGGTGGCTCCCAGCAGGCTGAATGTCAGGGCGGCATTGGATCCCAACTCCGGTCGGCCCACCCAGCCTGCAAAGCGATAGCCCGGACGCGCACGCGCTTCCAGTTGGATGGGGACGCCGCGGAAATAGGTTCCCCGCCAGGGGTAGAGATTGGTGCCCAAAAGACCTGGTGTCCCTTCGTTGATACGGAGGCTGTTGAGTTGGAACTCACCGGCTCCGCGCGGCTCCATGTCCACGGTCACATTCGCGAAACCGGAGAGGCTGAATTGTGTGACCAGATGTTGCCGGACGTAGATGGGTCGCTGGCTGGCGAACAGGCTCATGACTTTGACCTCGTTTTTCCACCCGTTGGTCGAGTCGCCTTGGGTTCGCCAGCGTTGGATGTGGTCGGGCATCGCCGGTTCGATGGCTGCCTGGAGCTGAGTCACCAGATTCGTGGCTCGGCTTTCCTTGTAGAGACTGTTCAGGGCGTCGGCAAAGGTGTTGATGAATTGTGTGCGGAATTCGGGCCGGGTCATCAGTCGGCGCAGAATGACGGTGGACCAAGGTGCGTTGAGACCGGGTCGGCCGTTCGGATTGAGGGCGTAGGACAGCGAGTTCTCCCCAAAACCACCGCTCCAAGGATGGCCGTATCCCAGATCAACGTCGAAGAGCAGCCAGCGCCAGCGTCCGTCGTGGCCGTAGGGAGCGGAGGGCGTGAAGGTTGGCGTGCGCCGACGCCAAGTCCGGATGTTGTTGTGCGGCCAGTCCGCGTTCCCGAAGTAAATCTCGGCTACCTGATACGCGATGAAATTCTCGAGATCCATCTGCGTGGCGGCATAGGCGTAGTTGGTGCCCTGGTTCAGATCCTTGGTTTCAAGAAACGAGACCAGCCGGGTGAAGGCTGCTTCGTCTCCGGCTAACCCCTCCAGCAGGAGCCCAGGAGGTTGGACGATGACCACCTCTTTCTGAGGCACACTGTAGTGATCCATGATGAAGTCGGGATCCTGCTGCTCTCTGAGGTTGTGAATCCCCCAAAACTCACCATCCAGATAGACGACCACCGGGCGGTAGGCGAGGGTGTCGACCTGGGTTGGCCCTGCAAGAGTATGACAGAGAGCGTCCCGGTAGAGGGTGTAGGCCCAGTCGTTGCCTGAGTTCCCGAGTCGCAGGTGATCAAAGCGCTTGAGAGTTTCGCCATTGCGGTTGGTCAGGCCGGGGAAGAACGGATAGCGGAAAGTGTCCACGCCCAGGGCGTCCGCGGTGGTTTTTAAGCCGAGGGACTTTTGACGGAAGGAGCGGGAGGACTGGCCCTGAATATCGATTAGAACGTTTCGTGTGTAGGCTCTTGTGCCATCCGGCTCAAACCACTCCATGAAGGCGGGTTTCTCCCAGGAAGGCCCACGCTGTGTGTAGTTGGCTGGGGTATGACCGGTCAGAGGTTCGCCGGGATGTGCCTTCACATAGTCGTCGAAGACTTTGCCCAGCACATAGTTACCGGTTTGGAAGTTGAAGAGATCGTTGGTGTTGAGGGTGAGCGACACCACCGGCAGTCGGTATTTCTGCATCGGGTTCATCCCCACGAAATACGTATGCGACTCGGTGGGGCTGGCGTTGGTGCCATCGCCAAACGCGCGGGCCCGGAGCACCGTCGCTTTGGGAATCAAGCCTTTTGGGGGAAGCCATCCGTCCGTGTGTTGATTCACGGTTGCGGTCCCTGGAAAGAGGGAGAGAACATTGCTGGCCAGGGAGCGATTGGTCAGCAAGAACGGTGTCGATCCACCTAGCAGGGAGGTGGACAACGGTTCGGCACCGTTGAGGGTGTAGCGGAGGAGTGTTTGCGGGTTTGGATTAGAGACCGTGACGGACACGGTGTTGGAGTAGTGGCCTCCTATTGGTAGGAACTGCGGTGTGCTTAACGCGGCGGAGGTACGGGGCGGACCGATGACCGTCATGAGCAAAGCGAGCGTGACAGCTGTGCAAGTTGCTAGGAGGTGGAACATAGGGCAAGCCTAATGCTCCTTTGTAGCAATCACAAGCCTCCAACAGCAGACGGGAATACCGGCACTCCATCTCCTGGGAGGGCTTTGGAGGGCACTTTTCCTTGTGTCAGCTCCTCCAAATCGCCAAGGTAGACCGGAGATACTGCAGAGAGCATGCCTCCATGTTTTCTCGCATAAAAACGAATCAAATTCGTGCACAGTGAATCCAATGCGCTATGATGACGACGATGTTTGCGACCCTTCCAGCTCGACGCATCTGGGTTTTCGCCACGCGTAGCGCGCGGGGACTGGTCGCCCTATGGGCTGCCAGCTCCGGGGCTATTCTCGCTGCTGAGACTCAGTCCGGCCGACTCGATTTCAACCGTGATATCCGGCCGATCCTCTCCGATCACTGCTTCGCATGCCATGGCCCGGACGATTCCAAGCGCAAGAGTGGGCTTAGATTGGATCTGCCCTCCTCCGGAACCAAGCCGTTGAAGTCTGGTGCCATCGCCATCGTTCCCGGAAAGCCAGAGAGCAGTGAGCTCGTCAAACGCATCCTGACCCATGACGAAGACGATAGAATGCCCCCTGCAAAGGGCGGTAAACCGCTTAACTCTGCTCAAATCGAATTGCTCGCGCGCTGGGTCAAAGAGGGTGGCGAATACCAATTGCACTGGGCCTTCATCCGCCCGGCTCATCCTCCGCTGCCCCCCGTCGCGGATGCCAAATGGCTGCGAAATGGCATCGACTCTTTCATCCTGAGCAAGCTTGAGGCGCATCGGGTGCGGCCTGCCCCCGAAGCGGACAAGCAGACGCTTATCCGTCGCGCAACCCTTGATCTCACCGGCTTGCCTCCAACGCCCGCGGAAGTCGACGCTTTTCTGGCAGACTCCTCTGACACTGCTTACGAGCGGGTCATCGACCGGCTCCTGAGTTCCCCGCATTACGGAGAGCGGATGGCTTTGGACTGGCTGGACGCGGCGCGTTATGCGGACACCCATGGGTACCATATTGACTCTGCGCGTGACATGACCCACTGGCGGGATTGGGTGATCAAGGCCTACAACGACAACATGCCCTTTGATCAATTCACCATTGAACAGCTTGCGGGAGACTTGCTTCCGGAGCCGACCCTCGATCAAAAGGTTGCCAGCGGCTTCAACCGCAATCACATGATCAACTATGAGGGGGGGGCTGTTCCGGAGGAATACCTCACCGCTTATTTGAACGATCGGGTGAATACCACTTCGACGGTGTGGCTTGGGCTAACGATGGCCTGCGCTCAATGTCACGATCACAAATACGATCCGATCACAGCAAAGGACTACTACCGCTTCTACGCCTTCTTCAACAACATCGACGAGAAGGGACTCGATGGGAGTAAAGGGAACGCAGCTCCGACTATCAAGGTTGTGAGGCCCGAGCAGCAGGCACGATTGAATCAATTCGATGAGGCTATCGTGTCCGCCGAGGCCCAGATCAAGAGGGTAGAAGGCACGCTGCCTGCGGAACAGGGCGCGTGGGAGGAAGGATTACGGAAAATGTCCGCTCAGCCGTCTACGCCTGCTGGGATGCGTTTGAGTCTGGGACTCGATGCCGCTCTGACAGGGTCCTGGGATCAGCAGCCCGTTTCTCTCCGGAATCCTCAGGAAGGATGGAGTCCGAAGTGGGTGGAAGGCTTAGTCGGTCAGGCGTTCATGTTGGATGGCAAGGAGAAGGGGAGCCTCGAGGTCG
>CAMAVD010000015.1 GCA_945861575.1 Akkermansia muciniphila | reverse complement strand
AGGGGACAAAACACGGCGGCTCTCCGTTCCAGGGCCTTCTCCGTAATCTGCGAAAATCTGTGTAATCTGCGGATCAAAGATCTTCAAATGGGTTCACCGACCGCTCCACTCCGCCTAGCGGGCCGTCGGACTTGGACTATTATTCCGCTAGGTCCCCGCCAGGGCTATTCCTCGGTTCTGGGGATTATTGCATGCCGACCTGTTAGCACCCACTCAAGTACACGAAGAGGCTAAGAATGTAACCGCGAATGGACGCGAATGCGAAAAAGGCTCCTGGGTTGTGACTTCTGGTTTAACGTTCATTGGAGTTCATGCAACCCATGGCCGATGCCGTTGATCACCTCCAAGGCGCACCCAACTACCAAGTATACTTCATCCTTCAGCAGCAATGTCCCATTCGCGTTCATTGGCGTTCATTCGCGGTTAACGTTCAAATCCCGGCACTGGGTTTCGGTGAACCTAAGGCAGCCGTCTCATTGCCGACCCAGCTCGTGATCAGTTACCTGCGGTTCACCGTCGCTACACACCACCGCCAACAGACACGCCCCAGACAATCCCGGAAGAGGCCAGAATGTAACCGCGAATGGACGCGAATAGACGCGAATGCGAAAAGGCTCCTGGGTTGTGACTTCTGGATTAACGTTCATTCGCGTTCATTGGCGTTCATTCGCGGTTAACGTTCAAATCCCGGCAGTGGGCCGTCGGTGGGTTTCGGTGAACCTAAGGCAGCCGTCTCAATGCCGACCCAGTTCGTGATCAGTTTCCTGCGGTTCACCCTCGCTACACACGACCGCCAACGGAAAATCCCCAGACAATCCCGGAAGAACCCAAAAAAGAAGGCCGGCAAAACGCCGGCCTTCTCCAACACATACACCCAAGGACGATCAGTGACCCAAGAGCCAGGGCCGCTGCGTTTTTCTACCGCGCTTGAACTTGCCCAGCTTGGGAAGAGTCACGTCACGGCTTCTCTCCGCCGCTTTCGACGGCTTTGGCGTGCCACAACCACAGGCGCTCCCGCAGCGATGGCGCTGCAGCAAACCAGGCTCATGACGGCTTTTCTCATTCCGTGAGTGGGCGTCCCGGACATGGGGAGCGAGCAGCCCAAGATTGGGAGCTGTAACCGTCCTTAAGGCAGCTCTCTTGCATCCCGGACACACAGCAGCCGCGTCCCGTTCGGCAATGGGTCGACTGAGCGCAAAGGTTTCACCGCAGCGACAGGCGTAATCGTAAAGGGGCATAGCGAAGGTTGATCAGGGGAGGATTGTGCTCATTTAACCACCGCCAAATCCGCCTTGCCGTCCACGAACTTCGTAGGACCGGCCGAGGTCGGCATCATCGGAAAATCAAAGATCTCGGTCGGAAGGTAAAGCGTCGCACAGGCGTTGGGGATGTCCACAATCCCGCTGATATGACCTTCCACCGGGGCGGTTCCCAGGATCGCGTAGGCCTGCTCGCCCGAGTAACCGAACTTCTTAAGATACTCGATGGCATTGAGGCAGGCCTGACGATAGGCCACGGTGGCATCGAGATAGTGTTGTTTACCAGACTCGTCCACCGAGATGCCCTCAAAAATGAGGAAGCGGCTGTACTTCGGCTCCACCGGGCTGGGCTGGAAAATCGGATTCTTGATTCCATACATCTTCATGCCGCCCTTGATGATGGACACGCGCACGTCGAGGAATCCCGCCATCTCGATGGCGCCACAGAAGGTGATCTCGCCATCGCCCTGGGAGAAATGGATATCGCCCATGGACAGACCCCCCCCCTTCACATAGACCGGGAAGAAGATCTTCGATCCACGGCTAAGGTTCTTGATGTCGCAGTTGCCGCCATGCTCACGCGGCGGAACCGTGCGTGCCGCCTCGGCTGCGGCCTTAGGGATTTTGGATTTGGCCATCCCTCCCATATGCGCTGTGGGCGCGTAGGGCATGGCGCAGAGCGGGGGAACTCGCTGCGGATCGGTCGCGAAGAGCGCACCTTCCCGCGTGTTCCAGGTGGACAGCAGCTCCTTGGAAGGAAGACAGCCGATCAGACCAGGGTGAATGATGCCCGCGAATTCCACCCGAGGAATGTGCCGTGAGTTCGCATACAAACCGCTGAAGTTCCAGCAGGCTTTTCTCGCGTCCGGATACTGATCGGTGAGAAAGCCGCCGCCATTCTCCTTCGCGAAGATGCCGGTGAAACCCCAGGCGGACTCGGGGAGAACCCCAACGTCGAGCAGATCCACCACCAGCAAGTCCCCGGGCTCAGCGCCCTTCACTCCGATGGGGCCGGAGAGGTAGTGCACTTTCGAAAGGTCCACGACCTGGACGTCCTTGGCATTGTTGTCGTTGGCGATCTGCCCACCCGTCCAGTCAATGCACTCGATGCGAAACTCGTCGCCCGGCTTCACCCAGGCCACCATGGGGATCTCTGGGTGCCAGCGGTTGTGCAGATAGGGCTGCTTCTCGGGAGAGGCCTTGAAGTCGACTTTGATCAGCGGTTTTGCCATAGAGTTGCGAGGTTGTTGGTTGGTTCGGTTTCGTGGTGGGTTGAGTATGTGGGATCGAATGAGATTGAATCGTCAAACCGCCAGAAGCGATCTGACCTGGTCGGCGCTGAGCCCCTCGCGCGGGGCCTCGTGGACAAAGCGACCTCTCTCGATCACGAGAGCCCGATCACAGACATCCATCATGAAACTCACCACCTGCTCAGTGACGATGATCGCAATCTTGCGAGCGGAGCGGATTTGTCGCAGCGCGCGAGCGATGTCCTTGATGATCGAGGGCTGGATGCCTTCAGTCGGCTCGTCGAGCACCAGCACCTTAGGGTTGGAGATGAGGGCTCGCGCGATGGCAAGCTGCTGCTGCTGCCCGCCGGAAAGATTACCCCCCTTGCGCTTGCGCATCTCATGGAGGATGGGGAAGAGCGCATAGATCTCGTCCCAGGCACTTTTCTCAACCGGCCCGCGGGCGCCGGTGAGGATGTTCTCCGACACCGTCAGCGCTGGGAAGATCATCCGGCCCTGCGGGACGAAGGCAATCCCGCTGCGCACGCGCTCATGCGAGGCCAAGCCAGAGATCTCCTTGTCTCCCAGCAGTATCGAGCCTTGTCGCGACGGTAGAATCCCGATCAACGATTTGAGAAGAGTCGTTTTTCCCATTCCGTTGCGGCCCATGATGGCGAGAATCTCCTCCGCTCTAAGGGAGAAATTCATCTCGTGGATCACACGGCTCTGGCCGTAGCCGACAGTGAGGTTCGAAACAGTAAGCATGGCGTGATGAGTTGGCGGTTCAGTGTCCGAGGTAGACCTCGATGACGTTGGGATTGTGCTGGATTTCCTGCATGCTGCCTTCGGCAAGAATCTTGCCCAAGTGGAGAACGGTCACCGTGTCAGCGATGCGGGAGACAAACTCCATATCATGCTCGATAATGATGATTGAGCGACCCTTGCGAATCCGGTTCAGAAGTTCAGCCGTCTTCTCACGCTCCGGCGCGCTCATCCCCGCGACGGGTTCGTCCAGCATGAGCAGTTCGGGCTCCTGCATGAGCAGCATTCCGATCTCCAGCCATTGCTTCTGGCCATGGCTGAGGAAGGCTCCCTCGAGGTCCAGCGCTTCCTTCAGAAAGATCTGCTCAGCCACTTGGTGGATACGCTCCACCACCTCGGGGGTCGTCCGAAAGGCCAAGCTTCCAAACACGCTTCTTCCCTTGGGATACGAAACCTCCAAATTTTCAAAAACCGTGAGATTCTCGTAGATGGACGGCGTTTGGAACTTGCGACCCACTCCGGATCGCACGATTTGGTGCTCGGCCATCCCCACAAGCTCGCGATCCTTGAACCGAATGCTGCCCTGCGTTGGTTGTGTCTTGCCGCAAATCATGTCCAAAACGGTCGTCTTTCCAGCTCCATTCGGACCAATAATCACCCGAAGCTCGTTGCGTTCAACATAGAGATTCAGTCCATCGACCGCCTTGAACCCGTCGAAAGAAACACCCAGGTCTTCAATATAAAGAAGAAAGTCTGTTTTTGCGTTCATGGTTTATCGGGGCTTGGGAGAGGGGTGGATCCGGATGTGGGTAAGGTCGATGACGTGCGCAGGTTTTTGAGGAAGGGTGAAACCTTTTTGCGGATCAGCTCAACGACCCCGGCCAGTCCATTGGGGAAGAGGACGACTACCGCTATGAAAAGGCCCCCCATGGCGAAGAGCCAAAGCTGAGGAAAATTCTCCGAGAAGAGGCTCTTGCCCGTATTCACCAGAAGGGTTCCATACACCGCCCCCAACAACGAGACCCGACCTCCGACCGCGGCGAAAATCACCATCTCAATGGAAGGAACGATCCCCACCAGAGACGGTGAGATGAAGCCAACCTGCAGGACGAACAGAGCGCCTCCTACCCCGCTCAAAGCCGCTGCAAAGCAGAAGGTGAAAACCTTGAACATAGAAACATCATAACCCGAGAACCTCACTCGATCTTCCCGGTCACGCATGGCGAGAAGCATCTTCCCCAACTTCCCAGACAGCATCCATTGGCTGAGCACAATGGCCAGAACCAACAGGCCGCAGGTGGTGAAGTAGAGCAAGTACTGGGCATGGGAGGAGCGAATGTCCCAACCCAGAAGTGTGCGAAGGTCTGTAATGCCGTTACGGCCACCCGTGTAGCCCTGATTGCCGTCGATGGCTAGAGAGAGGATCAGAGCGAGCGCCTGGGTGATGATGGCGAAATAGACGCCACCAACCCTCCGCTTAAACATCGCCACACCGAGCACGAAAGCCACAATCGACGGAACCACCACGACGGCCAGGAGCGTGAACGGAAGACTCTTGAAGGGCATCCAGAACGCGGGCAGTTGAGTGATCTGATTCCAGTCCATGAAGTCGGGAATTCCAGGGGTCGACTGGATTTTGGTGCTGATGGGATCCGATGCCTCCAACTTCAGAAACATGGCCATGCAATAGCCTCCCAACCCGAAAAACACCCCCTGACCCAAGCTGAGCACTCCCGCCTTACCCCAGAGCAAAACGAGTCCGAGGGCGACAAAAGCGTAGGTAAGATACTTCCCCACTAGATTCAGCCGGAAAATGTCGAGGCTCAGAGGCAGCACGATCATTAGGATGGCCGCGAGGATACCCAGTTGAACGACCCCCGTCGTTCCACCGAAGAGACGGTTGTAGATGGCTTTCACGTTGTCTGAGATTCTGAGTTTACGAACGGATCTTGCTGGCGAAGAGCCCTTGAGGGCGGATCATCAGGACCAGCACAATGACCATGAGCACGGCCACCTTGCCCATGGTCCCTTTGAGGAAGAACTCGAGGATGGATTGTCCTTGGGCAATGCCGAACGCGGAGGCGATCGTGCCCATCAGACTCGCCGTCCCGCCAAAGACCACCACCAGGAAGGTATCCACGATATAGCGAGAGCCGGAATCGGGACCTGTCGAGCCAATGGTTGTGAAGGCGGCGCCGGCCACCCCGGCGATGCCACAACCCAGGGAGAAGGTGAATCGGTCGACCAAACGGGTGTTGATGCCCGCGGCGCCACTCATCACGCGGTTCTGAACAGTCGCCCGCATTTGCAGGCCGATGCGGGAGCGATACATGAACAGCCAAATCCCAAGAGTGAGGGCGAGGGTCAGGCCCATGACGAAGACCCCATTGATCGGGATGTCGATTGATTCGCTCGGTTTGAAACTACCCATCAACCATTCCGGCAGGGTGGGCGTTACCTCGCGAGCTCCAAAGATCGAACGAAAACTCTGCTGCATGATCAGGCTCAAGCCCCAGGTTGCCAGCAGAGTGTCCAAAGGCCGTTTGTAGAGAAAGCGAATCAGCGACCACTCCACCAACCAACCCGTAAGACCCGCCACAAGAAAAGCGATCACGATCGCGATGACGAAGTAGTAGGGAGCCAGAGCGGGCAGGTACGTGTGAACAACTGTCGAGCTCAGGTACACCGTGTAAGCTCCAAGAGCCATGAACTCCCCATGGGCCAGGTTCACCACCCCCATCTGTCCGAAGATGATAGCCAAGCCGAGAGCCATCAGCAGCAGGACGCTGAACAGGCTAAATCCGGCGAAGCTCTGCATCACAAAAATCGACCAAAGCTCTGAAGATGAATATTCGGACATAGTGGAGGCGGTGAAAAGGTTTCGGGTTACCGTTCGCCGGACGGCTGGCGGCGGGGAATGCCGCCAGCCGTAGCGTGTGAATTAGCGTCTCATTGATAACCTTTGGGGAACGGATCGGGCTCGATCAGTCCGGACTCATAAAGGACCTTGGCCTGTCCTTCAACGCCCCACTGACCTATCCGAAGCTTGCTCCAGAGATGATGGTTGGGATGCACCTTCACATAACCTTCAGGCGCCTGGGTGAATTCAATCCCAGGAGAGGCGGCGGCAATCTTGTCGATGTCGAAGCTGCCTGCCTTCTCGACGGCCAACTTCCAGAGCCAAGGCCCCAGATAGCCCGCTTGGGTGACGTCGCCAATCACCGACTTCGCGCCATACTTCGACTTAAACGCTTCGACGAAGGCCTTGTTGTTTGGGTTGTCCAGAGATTGGAAGTACTTCATAGAGGAGTAAAACCCGGCCAAATTCTCACCCCCAATACCCAAAACCTCATCTTCCGTCACCGAGATGGTGAGCACCGTCCATTTATCACTGGTGATGCCGGCTGCTTTAAGCTGCTTGTAGAAGGAGACGTTGCTGCCCCCCACAATGATGGCGTAGATCACGTCCGGCTTCTTCAGCTTGATCTTGTTGATCAAGGATCCGAATTGGGTGTGCCCCAGAGCATAGTATTCCTCACCCACGACTGTTCCCTTGAGCACGTTCTCAATATGCTTACGGGCAATCTTGCTGGAGGTGCGGGGCCAGATGTAATCGGAGCCGATCAAGTAGAACGACTTGGCTTTCTTCTCTTTTGCGATCCAATCGAGTCCCGCAAGAATCTGCTGCGTGGCCTCCTGCCCCGTGTAAATAACGTTCTTTGACTGCTCCAAACCTTCATAGAAGGTCGGATAGTAAAGCATCCCATTCTCCTTTTCGAATACCGGCAACACTGCCTTGCGCGACGCGGAGGTCCAACATCCGAAGACGGAGGCCACCTTGTCATTCACCAGCAACTTCTTAGCCTTCTCCGCAAAGGTGGGCCAGTCGCTGGCACCGTCCTCGACGATGACCTTGATCTTTCGGCCCAGCACGCCACCAGAGGCGTTGATCTGATCAATGGCCAACTGCTCAGCCTGGATGGATCCCGTCTCGCTAATGGCCATGGTGCCCGTGGCAGAGTGAAGCTGCCCTACGGTCACGGTGTCATCCGTGACAGCGAGGCCAGTTGTGTTTACTTTCGCTGTTGGATAGGCCTCGCCCGCCAAGCTTGGCGAGCTTTGAAGTGCGAGGGTAATCGCTGCGGTCGACGCGATCAAAAAGCGGCGAAGCGGGATTCGTTCGGGTGCGGTGATTATGGTGGTGGGTTTCATGGTGGGAGGTTCAATGGAGTAAACGGAACAGGTTCTCCGCCTCTACTAGGGAAGCGCCACGCGTTGAAACGCCAGACACTCCCAGAAGAACGGAACGGACCCGCGGACCACTACATAGCCCTACATCTCCGTCTCGGAATTGAAGCCGAAGCTCCCATAAACCGAAATCAGCTCTGCAAGGTTGTGCCGCGCAATCCATGTCCCCTCCTTCGCATGAGGCGTGCCAAGGGCGAGGAATCACTCAAAAGCACGGGTTTAGAAAAAAGCATGCGAGCGATGAAGGAAGGTATAGATCTCATCGCAGACATCTCTGCGCAGCTCTTCGGTCGTCGCGCATTTCCTCAAACACGTCCTTCGGAATGCCGCAGACCCACCATCAGCAAGCCTCCCCCGCCGACCCGGCGTGGCCAACCGATCAGATCAGAGATGTCGTATTTTGCGCAAAGTGATCAGCTTGAGCATCGCTTTTTTGATCGCCCCTCAGAAAAGGATGATCTATGTCAATAAACCTCCCTGAGGGGCTCGATGAACTCGCAAGCGTGCCCCGGGAACATGCACCATGCGCCCTATACTACTATTTCTGCTCGCGGCACTGACCGCCTACACCTCGCACGGCGCGGAAAAACCATTCCTCCGCTCGGAACCACTGTTCCCTCTCGAACACTGGCACAACCACGCCTCCAGTATCGTGGAGGCCGCCAACGGCGATCTCTTGATCTGCTGGTTTCATGGATCCGGCGAACGGAAAGCGGATGATGTCGTGATTGAAGGCGCCCGCAAGCGGCGGGGGGCGAAGGGATGGAGCCGCCGCTTTCTGCTGGCCGACACCCCAGGTTATCCCGATACCAACTGCACTTTTTTCATCGATCCTCAGGGACGGCTCTGGCTGCTCTGGCCCACCATTCTAGCCAACGAATGGCATACAGCCCTGATGAAATACAGAATCTCCTCGGACTACTTCCGCGACGGTCCTCCACGCTGGGAGACCAGCGAGGTGCTTCACGTCACCCCTGGCGACTCCTTCGTGAAGACAACCGATCGCTTTGCGGCCGAGTTCACCGAGAAGCTCAGGACTTCGACTTGGCCTGAGGAAGACAGGAAGGAAGCAGCACGCTCCCTGTCCTATCTGAAGACCCAAGCTACGGACAAGCTTCAACGTCGACTAGGCTGGATGACACGGGCACATCCCATCGTCCTCGGCGGAACGCGGATGATCGTGCCGCTCTATTCCGACGGCTTCTCCTTCTCCCTGATGGCCATCACGGACGACTGGGGAAAGACCTGGCACACCAGTGAGCCGCTCTGCGGAGCGGGCAACATTCAACCCAGCATCGCGCTCCGGCGCGACGGCTCCCTCTATTGTCTCATGCGCGACAACGGTCCCCCGCCCCATCGATTGATGCAGAGCGAGTCGCGTGACCGTGGCGAGACCTGGAGCCCGGTCACAGACAGCACGATTGCCAACCCAGGCTCGGGAGCCGAGGTGATCACGCTTCGCAATGGGCATTGGGCGCTGATTGCGAATGATCAGGAGCAGGGACGCAATCGCCTCACCGTTCTCATCTCGGAGGACGAAGGCCAAACATGGAAATGGCGTCGGAGCCTGGAGGATGACCCGAAGGGAGGTAGCTATCACTATCCCACCCTGATCCAGGCTCGCGACGGTTCGTTGCACGCCTCTTACAGCTATCATATCAGTGAGAAGAACCTACCCAAGAATGCCGACGGGACCGTCCCTCACAAGACCATTCAGCATGCTCACTTCAACGAAGCCTGGGTGATCGAGGGCAGCCGGTAGGCCGTGACGCTCCCAGTCTCGACTTGAGTTTTTCTGTGGGGAGTGCGAAAGGCGGGTATGAGCTTTGCCGCATCCGAACGTCCACGCCATTTCGCCAGCGACAATTATGCCGGAGTTTGCCCTGAGGTCTGGGAGGCGCTCCGCTCCGCCGATGCGAATCATTCGCAGGGATACGGCGACGACCCGCACACAGCGGAAGCACGCGAGCGGTTCCGAACCTTATTTGAGTCGGAGTGCGAGGTACACTTTGCTTTCAACGGAACCGCGGCCAATTCGCTAGTCATCGCCGCTGCGTGCGCCCCGTTTCAAGCGGTCATCTGTCATGCCTATGCGCATATAGAGACTGACGAATCCAATGCGCCTGGCTTTTTCGCCCATGGGATCAAAACCCTACCCATAGGATCCCCGTCAGGCAAACTGGAGCCCGACGCCGTCGAGCGCGTGTTTCGACAACGCCGGGATATCCACGCGTCCGAACCTAGGGTTCTTAGCCTAACCCAATCGACTGAACTGGGCACCGTCTACTCCCCAGAGGAGCTTTCATCCCTCTGCCAACGAGCACATTCCCTAGGCATGGTGGTCCATGTGGACGGAGCCCGATTCTCGAACGCAGCCGCCAGCCTAGGCGTCTCACCTGCAGAGCTGACTTGGAAAGCCGGGGTGGATGCCCTGTGTTTCGGAGGGACCAAGAACGGCATGCTCGCCAGCGAAGCGGTGGTCTTTTTCAACCAGGATCTCGCACGTCATTTCAAACGGCGATGTAAACAGGCTGGTCAGCTTGCTTCGAAGATGCGCTACCACGCCGCGCAGTGGAACGGCATGCTCAGCGCGGGAGCCTGGCTGCGCCGAGCGCAGCATGCGAATGAAATGGCCCGCCTGCTGAGCGATCGTCTGAGGTCTGTGCCTGGAGTGCGCCTCCTTCAACCCGTTGAGGCCAACGCAGTTTTCGTAGACTTTTCCCCGGGACTAGCCGAGGGACTGTTGGCCCTGGGCTGGCGCTTCTACACGGACGTCGGCCCAGGAGGGGCCCGACTGATGTGTGCGTGGAATACGAGCCGAGAAGATGTGGAGGAATTTGTCCAGCATGCTATAGTGACTGCAGGCGCGAAGAGCGCGCCAAAGTCCCGGTAGTAAACGCCGCCGCATCCACCACGTTCCTTGCCCGGAGATGTGGGTCGGATGTGGCTGGCGTGGGGCCTTTGCATCCCAGCAAACCGCCCGGAGCCACTGGGTCGGAGAGGGACTATGAATACAGTCGTCACTCCAGCATACGTCCGAGTGCTCTTTGACGAAACGCATAGCGAGAGCTGGTCCATTTGCCGGGATCAGGCTGCCGAGATCAGCCCGGACTATCCCGATTACTCCTCGTATCACCAGGCTGCCCAAATGTTGGCGGCGCGCGAGTTCCTGACCGCACGCCATCGCGACGGACCGCTCACACCCGACGCTCTCTCTCGTTATGATATCCTTGTCCTGCTCCATCCCTGCGATCCTCGATGGGAACGAACGGTTGGAGTCGGCTCGCCCACACTGACAGAGGCGGAACTGCAAGCCGTGCAATTGTTTGTGGCTCAGGGTGGCGCCTTGATCGTGGTGACGGAGTACGAGCACGACAAGTACGGCGACAACCTCAACGAGCTGCTCCATCCCTTCGGCCTGATCATCGACAATGGCACAGTGCTGGATCGTAGCCGATGCCTGAACGAGAATCCCGCCTGGATCCTGGCCGAACCCTCTGATGAACCGCTGGCAGCCTCCCTCCTGATCGGGGTTCAGGACACCTGCTTCTATCAAGCGGGTCGCTGCCGCGCTGAAGGCCCCGCAGCCTCGATGATCTTGCGCGCCTCCACGAAAGCCTCGTTCCCCCAAGCCGGGCTTCTCGCCGTCGCCTATCACGGACTGGGCCGAGTGGTCCTGGTCACAGACTCCCTCCTCTTTGGAGACGAACATCTCTCCACCCCCGGTCATGGCACCCTCTGGCTGAACCTGTTCTACTGGCTGGCCGTTCCGGCGTTTTCCAGAATCTCACGTCCAACTCCCACCGAATCCGCAGTGCAATACCCGGCCTGGACGCTTCTGAAGAACGCGGTGAATTGCCTCAGGCAAAGGCAGGAATCGGACGGAAGTGTGCGGGCACAGTGGCAGGCCGAGGTCCATTCCCTAGTGCGGGAGATTCTGGGAGCGCTGGAAGCACTGTCCCCACAGCTCGTGCATCAGGCCCCCTATCTCGAGACCGTCAGGCGGGATCTAGAGTCATGGGATGCGGCCGGTTTAAGAAAGCCCGACTTTGCCAGGGCATTGCTGGCCTATGAACCTCATCGGCAACGGACCGATGGCCGCGAGCACCTAGCCCTCTTTCCCCTCTACACGCCCAACGCGTGCGCGGACACCCGCTTCGAAGCGCTCTTGCTCCGTATGCCTTGGCCTGAATGGCTGGCCTCGCTGGAGCGCAGCCGCTATCCAAACAATAAATTCGCTCCCGCGCATCTCGTTGATGCCACCGACGGCTATCAGAGCGAATGCGCTGTGCTGTTTCCGGAGGCGGTCTCGAGCTCCCAGAAGGGGGTGAACAGTTTTGCGACCCTGCTCTGCGATCGGGAAGCCCGCAGATTGCAGCGATACGCACGTCGATCGGTGTCCATCCTAGCTCTTCCTATTCCCCCGGCGGCGGAATGTCTCCTGGAGTCCCTCCCCTTGCTGGAGGACACCGTTGCCCTGTGGGATCTGATCCATGATCGCTCCCATAGCCTGGGAGAACTGCCCTTTGATCCCTTCATGATCCGTCAGCGCGCTCCCTTCTGGATGTATGCTCTGGAAGAGTTGCGCGTGGATCTGCGAAGCTTCTCCGAATCGCTTCAGCTCACATCCGAGGGCTTTGCGAAGGCGCAGTATGTTTCCTTCGCCATCTTGTTTGATCGGCTCTTTCGATTTCCGATCACGGGAACCCGAGTGAAAAACTACGACGGCCTCGCTGGACAGCTTCTGTTCGCCTTTCTTCACGAGCGAGACATCCTGATCTGGTGTGACAATCGGCTGAGGGTGGACTGGGTGGGGCTGTCAGCCGCAATAGAAGAGTTGCGGCGAGAACTGGCCCTGCTCTACCGTCATGGTGCCACTTGCTCGAAGCTGGCATTCTGGATAGAAGGCCACGATCTGATTTCCCGTTATGTAAAACCCAGCGTGGCCTCGCGCTGGAAGAAGGATTCGAGGGTCATCGATAGCGAGGCCGACCCAGCGCGCTGGATTCACTGTGTCGAGGACGATGAGTTTCCCCTTGGCAGCTTTCATCTAAATCTCAAGCGTCGTCTGGAACAGATCTGACACGCGAAACGCAGCTCTCCGGGCTTTTCAATGTCCGAAGAATCCTTCAGCATGCTGCGGATGAGCGAAGAGATTTTCGATGTGGTAAACGAGCGGGACGAGGTGGTTGATCATCGTCCGCGAAGCGAGGTGCATCGGCTCAAGCTCAGGCATCGAGCGGTTCATGTGCTGGTGTTCAATCGCGCTGGATATCTGTTTCTTCAAAAGCGGTCCATGCGAAAGGATTGCTTCCCTGGGACCTGGGACTCCTCGGCCTCGGGTCACTTGGATCAGGGCGAAAGCTACGACGACTGCTCTGTTCGTGAACTGCGTGAAGAAATCGGACTTCGAACCGATGTTCCCCCCCGACGACTTTTCAAGATCGATTCATGCGCTGACACGGGCCAGGAGTTTGTCTGGGTGTATCGCTGTGAGTCCGAGGGGCCGTTCACGCTCCAAGTTGAGGAGGTGGAGACCGGCGCTTGGTTTAGTCCCGGAGTCATCGATCGCTGGATTGCTGAACGACCGGCCGAGTTTGCTCCCGCCTTTCCCCTCATCTGGGGGCTACTAAAAAAGCAGAGTTCATAAGATTGTAACACGAACAACACCTTACTGCCACCGAGTCCTGTCAAGTTGGGCTGAATCAGCCAGAGCCTATGAACTTGATCAACACGCAGAAAAGAGCGCCCTTCCAGCCCCCATTCAGTCTCATTCTGACACTCCTGCTACTCCTCAGCGGCCTGCGGACGGCACAGGCTCAGCTGGCGATCACTGAGTTCATGACCTCAGCCGCCCTGACATCAGGCACGGCCACAGTGCTTCCAAACTCTGATTTTTGGGAACTGACCAACTTTGGCACCAACGCCATCAACCTCAACGGCTACCGCTGGAATGACAATCAGGGAGGCCTCATCGGTGCCGATCCCGAGCCTTTCAAAGAGCTGATCATTGCAGCAGGCGAATCCATTATTTTCTTCCAGACCAACTCCCCCGCTTCGGGGAACTCAGCCCAGTTTTTGGAGTGGTGGGGAAGTGGGCTGCCCAACGGGATGCGCGCTGTTCTCTATTCAGGCAATGGTCTCAGCTCGGTCGCTGATGGCATCCGTCTCTGGGGTCCAGAGGCGACGGAGGACGCCGATGTAATCGATTCGGTGGACTTCGATGCAGCCGTGAGAGGAAGCACCTTCGTTTACAATCCCGGGACGGGAAAATTCGACACCTTCAGCACGAATGGCGTAAATGGCGCCTTCAAATCAGCGAAGGCTGACGATGTAGGCTCCCCCGGCACTACTACCGGGCCGGTCCCCCTCTCCATCACCGCTCAGCCTCGTTCAGTATCTCTGAATCCAGGCGACACAGCCACGCTGTCGGTGACTGCCTCCGGATTGCCCCGCCCGTTCTATCAATGGTATTTCGGCGACCAGCCGATTGAAGGTGCGCGCTTCGCTAGCCTACGCGTCACCAACGTCATTCCGAGCCTGACGGGCTCCTACTCTGTCCGGCTGAGCAACGGTTTCCAGTCCCTTGAATCCACGCCGGCAACGCTGAGCTTGAACTTCATCCCCGAGGCACCGCAATGGGTCGTCCGCCCCGTCGACGCCAGTCTTTTTGTTGGACAGGGAGTGCGCCTCATCTCGCAGGCCTCTGGAGTCCCACTCCCAAGCTACCGCTGGTTCTTCAACGGCGTCCTTCGCCCCGGTGCAACCGATGGAACACTTGAACTGCAGAGCGTTGCCCTGAACGAGGCTGGCACCTACGCCGTAGTCGCATCGAACCTCCTCGGTCAAATTACCCAGCAGATCACCCTCAGAATCACTCTGAAGCCGAAGCTCAGCATCACCGAAATCATGCCCGTTCAGAACACAAATGGTGGGTTCCGCGGACACAATGACTGGTTCGAACTGACCAACTTTGGGCAGGAAGCCGCAGATCTTACCGGGTATCGCTTCGACGATAGCTCCGCCACGCTTGCAGCTGCCATCACCTTCACCAACCAGCTGAGCATCGCTCCGGGTGAATCCATCGTCTTTGTTGAGAACATGACCCCAGAAGCATTTCGGGACTGGTGGGGACCTGGCAATTTCAAATCCTCCCAGCAGATTGTCACCTACCGTGGAGCAGGGCTGAGCCTCAGCTCGCTCGGTGACGCCATCAATCTATGGAACAGCGGTGCCACGCAGGACTTCGACACCGTTGCCAGCGAGGTATACTCGACGGCCACCAACGGCGTCAGCTTCACTTACAATCTGGAAACCCAAATCTTCGGAGACCGGAGCGTCGAAGGCGAAGCCGGCGCGTGGACCTCGTATGAGAATGGGGACATCGGATCTCCGGGTGCGATCCGCAATCCTTCCAACCCTCGTATCCTCCGCTTCTCCTCCAAGTCAGGCAAAGACCAGCTCGTTTGGACAGCCATCGCGGGAAGCACGTATCTCATCGAACAGTCCACAAGTCTCATCAACCCGATCTGGGTGTCGGTCAGCAGCGTGCAAGCGATCGAGAACCGAGCAACTTATGAGCGCTCGACAGGGCTCGGGCCGGTCTTCTACCGGATTGTCCTTCAGCCATGAATGCCATAGATCACTCCCATCCGGTGACCTCGTCCAATGTTCCAGAGGAAGCCACGAACAAAGGATTCGTCGTTTCAAGGGGACACCGCGAGAGATGGGAGGGATTCACCCTCATCGAGTTGCTGGTGGTGATCGCCATCATTGCAATCCTCAGCTCCCTTCTTCTTCCAGCCCTGTCCCAAGCGAAGGGCAAGGCAAAGAGAATCAAGTGTCTGAGTAAGTGTGGACAGTGGGGCCTGGGTCTGACGCTCTATGCCAACGACAATGAGGATCGGACACCCCGTGAAAGTTTCGGCAATGGCACTGTCTTGAACAATTGGGCGCAGGTCTACGATCCCGCCAATTTCGATGTCTGGTACAATGCGATTCCGAAGACCATTGGCGAACCGAGCGCCTCCGCCTTTTTCACGCGACGCCCGACCTTCTTCAGTCGTGATGTATTCTTTCACTGTCCAGAGACCAAATTCCCCCAAGGCAGCGAGACAGGTAACAATCCACTCTTCAGCATCGCCATGAACTCAAAGCTGATTGATGGAGCCAACGCGACCCTCTCGCTTAACGAGGTCCAGAAGCCCTCGAACACGGTGATCTTCTTGGAAAGTCTGCTGGCAGGGGAAAAGCCAGTGGATCCTGCTCAACCCACCACCGATCTGGGTCAACCGAGCAGTTTCGCCAGCCGTTTCGCAGCACGCCACAGCGGGTTGGGAACGCTGGTCTTCATTGATGGCCATGTCGAGGCTGTCAGAGGTAATGAGGTGGTCGAAACAACCTCAGGTCCAAATCGAGGCAAGGCCATCCTTCCACAAGGCCATATCGTCTGGACGCCAAATCCCAACACCAATCCCAACTAGCAGGCCATCGCCTTTGGAGCATCGATCTGCAAAGTAGCCACGAGAGCTACCGACTGCCTCCGAGGTCTTCGAGGCGTCGGCCTGCTAGAAACAAAATCCGGCAGCCGGATTTTGAGGGAACTTAGCCCAAGCGAGTTCCACAGCCGTACTCGGCTCCGCTGGGGATACATCCGATGGGTGGCACTACTTCGCTCGCAACAAGGATGGTGATCGGCTCAGCGCTTGAACTTCAGCATCCGTGAGTCGACGGCTAAAGATAGAAAGCTCGTCCCAGAGCCCAATATAGCTCAACCCGAGCATCACGGCCGCCTTCGATGTGTCCCAAGTAAACGTTTGCTCGCGGGGAGAAATCTCACCCTGAGGCTGACCATTCAGATAAAGGTAGGCCACCCCATTTGTTTTTCTGGTATTGAAATTCTCCCAGGAAAACGCCACATGCGTCCAGCGGTCCCGACCAAAGGGAGGTGCCTTGACGCTCACGAGGGGCTTTTCTTCCCAGGGCATGGTATCCCAATTTCGTTTGGAAGGATTCCACACCTTAAAATCGGCATAGGCCCCCAGTCGGAAATGCCGAGGATCCCCGTCCTTCGCAAACTCAGTAAAAAAGGCGGCATCATCCCAAGCGCGAGGGGTTAACTGGATAGGATCGGTATAACCCGGCTCTAAATCCTCCTCTGGATCCAGCCTGAGCCAGAAGGAAACCGTTCCCGACCAGTTTGTGGGATTCCACGCCACGTTGTCCTGCGCAGCAAAGTGCAAAACGGGCGATTCCTTGCGGACGAAACGAAGCGCATCACCGGTAATTCCCTCCCCTTTCGCCAAAACCACTTCCCCGGACACCGGGAGTCCCGCAACCCACTCAGTGCGTTTCGCCATGGAAGTGGACCTGCGCAGGGTAGGATCGCCCTTTGCGAAGTCCGCATTCAGACCGTGATCAAAAGAAGCGTGCAAGGTGAGGGCGGATCGTAGCGAAGCCTGGCTGACCTTCGACCCCGCAGAATCTGAGCTGGCACAGCCGGCAAGACTCAAGGCAGCGAGACTCAGGGTAAGCCCGCGCATGCAGCGAAGTGTCGTTGTCCTCCGATCGGTCGCATGAAAAGTATTCATAGGTAAGCTCTAAGACTGGTTTGGTGGATGTCGGATGCCGCAATCTACGAAAGGGATACGAGCCAAGGCAAGACTCGAGGCAATTTGAATGACGCTGTGAGCTCGCAAACCCTCCAACCGCAACTCCGAACCTGTGAGGGTCGGGCCTGCGTCTTGGCGTTAACCCCGCAGGGCAAGACGGTCCTGAAGTCACAAAGCGCCAAAATGCAGCTAGGTGCACATTCACCTGACCTCAACGTGCGAAAACACGAATCTCGATTTGGCTCTTTTCAGACAGGCACCTGTCATGATTAACTTCGCCGGACATGAAAGTGACCAGCATCTGGGATTTGCTGACGAAGTGCGTACTCTTCCTGCTCTTTGTGGCAGCTGGGGTAGGCATTTTCTTCTGGTATCTTCCCCTCATCCAGCAGAACCAGCGGATGCGGAAGGAAATTGCCGTGCTGGAGACCGAGATCCGCAGTGAGGAGCGTTTGAAGAAAACCCTCAAAACCCAGACCGATTCCGTCCTGAATGACCCTCGAACGGTCGAACGTTTAGCCCGGGAAAGACTGGTCTATGCCCGAACCAACGAGACCATCTTTGTTTTCGATCCCCCCAAGCAGACCCGCTAGCCCGGATTTTTCATAGTCCCATGCTGCGAGGCGCATCCACGCGTCTTCTGTCCCAAATGTGGGGATATCAGCCACCAAAAAACCAATAGGCTCCTGTGCCCATGGAGCCGACTGCCAGGATCGCAAGCGCGATCCGGTAGGGCACCAATCCCCAGTGCGCCGATCCTTGGGTCAATTTCTGGATGATCTGGGCAAACGCGGACATGGCGAGAACCGTGCTCGCAGCATAACCCAACAGATACGCCAACCCCGGAAGGATGCCCGGGAGCGCCAGAGCGGGAAGAACGGCGAAAAAGTGCGCACTCCCAGCCACGCCGTGAAGCGTGCCGACAGCGAGCGCGGCATGACCATGGTAGTGTCCCGACGACTCTGCAGGCGCGTGTGCGGTGATCCTCCCGTGGAGATGAACATGAACGTGCTGTTCAGCCCCATGGTGGTGTGTGTGGACGTGCAGTCGGCGCGACAGCGCCTTTCGGAATCCCCACAACCCGATCCCAACCAAAGTCACTCCGACCAGTCTCTCGGCGAGGGCAGAAAAGCCTTCCAAGGGCAGCCGATCACGGAGGAGTAGCAGTAAAATACCGACGAGTGCGACACCCCCACTGTGCCCCATGCCCCACCTCGCCCCAGACCTCCAGGCCCGACCCCGTTCGGCCGCCGCGAGAGGCGCTACCGCCGCGAGGTGATCCGGGCCTGACACCACATGAATGGCTCCGGCCAAAAGACCGGTGAAAAGGGCAAGTATCATGCGGAGATGCTGCCCAGCGGGTTGATGTGCCGGTTCACTCTGCTCACGCTAGGTGGGAGACTGCCAAGTGTAAACCTGGAAACAGACTGACGATCTCAGCACATCCCGCTTTTCAGTCGAATCCAACCGCGTCATGCTGCGCTCCATGTTCTGGCCTGCGCTCCTTTTGCTCACGTTCGCGCTGTCGATCGGTTTGCATCTCAGCTACCGCAGACGCCTGCGCAACTCGGATTTGGAGATGGCCAGGCTGCAGCGAATGCAGGCGCTCCTCGAGGAACGCCATCGACAGGAAGCGGACAGCACCCGGGCCCGCCAGCGGACGATCTTCGATAGCATGCTCGAGGGCGTTGCTGTGCTGGATTCGGAAAGTCGCATCGAGACCGCGAATCTGGCGTTTCGACGTCTCCTTAGTATGACGGGGGAGCTGGAAGGCCGACGGCTAACCGAAAACATCCGGAACCCCGATTTGCTGGAGTTTTTCAGAAAGCTGATGGCCGACGGCTTGGTGGCCGGAATGGAATTGACCCTGCCCGGCCCGCCGGTTCGTATCCTTCAGGCCAACGGGAGTCACCTTTCGGGTGATCAGGGCTTTTTGGTGGTCGTGCACGATCTCACCCGTCTCAAGGAGCTCGAAAGAACACGGAAGGACTTCGTGGCGAATGTCAGCCACGAACTTCGGACCCCGATCGCTCTGATAAAAGGTTTCGTTGAGACGCTCCTGGATGGGGCGATTGATGAGCCCGAACACGCCTCCCGTTTCCTCCGCACCATCGCGCGTCATACCGATCGCCTGACCTATCTCATCGAAGACTTGCTGACCTTATCGCGACTGGAGAGCGGCCGAAACACCCTCAACCGTCAATCCACCGAACTGAGAGATCTAGTCGACCAGGTGATTGAAGACCTGGCGCTGGTCGCCCAAGAGCGCAAAGTACGCCTAGAAAATCACGTGGTAGCAGGGCTCATCGTGTATGCGGACGCCGAGCGCCTCCGTCAGGTTTTCGCAAATTTGATTGAGAACGCGGTCAAATACGGCAGGGAGTCGGGCAAGGTCACGGTGGGTGCCCGCACGACTCCAGGCCAGGGTGTGGAGGCCTGGGTGGAGGACGATGGAATGGGCATCCCCGATGAAGCTAGAACACGTGTCTTCGAGCGGTTCTACCGCGTGGATCGAGCGCGCGCTAGAGAGACGGGCGGAACCGGACTCGGCTTAGCCATCGTGAAACACATCGTCCAAGCCCATGGGGGCGAGGTCTGGGTGAATAGCGATGTGGACAAAGGGAGCGTGTTCCGGTTTACCCTTCCTGATCCAAGCGAAGAGTCCTAGCCTTTAACATCCGGCGGCCGGATTTTGAGGAAACTCAATCTCGGTCCTCATCCGAGGGCTCATCTGAGCGAGGTGATGAATGCCAATAGATCGCGAATTTCTTGATCCGAAAAACTGTTCAGAAGCTTCTCGGGCATTAGCGAAGTCTCATTCGCCTGGATACTCTCCACACTTATTCGTCGCAAACGCGTGACCTGGTTCTGAAGGTCAGTAATCGAAACGAAGTCGTCCGACAGTTCGGTGATGAACCCATTGAGGGTCTGCCCGTCCTTGGTGGTGAGCTCCGTTGCTCTGAAACGTTCAACCACCTGCTTGGAGGGATACACGATGGCATCGGCGAGTTCGGTGCGGTTCAGACGCAAGGTCACACCTGCCAGTGGGGGGCCGAAGATGCTGCTCTGCTGGTTCTTGAGGCCACCGTGACAAGCGAAACAGCCTGCCTTGAGATACTGCGTCCCTCCTCTTTCAATGTCGCCTTGGATCGCGTCAACGCCCGCGATAAGTCGATGAACTACCTCGTCGGAACGTGGTGCCAACCCGGTGGCTGACTTGGCCAAAAAGGCTTGTTTGTATCTGCCGAGATACCACTTATGCCAATACTCCTGGATGGCCAACGCGTCCACACCCGAGTTCGATACAGTGAACTTGTGATAGGCTTCCCGGACATGTTTTCCCTGCTCGCCCACATCCAAGCTGGGAAGCCAAGCCCCATGTGTCGCGCCTTGGCTCTTCCAGTCCGGCGGTGGGCTCGAAGTCATGCTCCAGGTGCGGTCGGTCGCGATGCCGCCCCATTCCCCATCCGGTTGGACCCATCGCAGAGATGCGACCAGTCCGGCAGGTCCGCCTGCGTTCTTCCCCTCGACTGCGATCCAATTCTCTCCGGTCTTAAGTAGGCTCCGGATTTCCACCCGTTGGGGCCTTTCCCAGGAGGTGCTGGCAGCCACTTGTTGTCCGTTGAGGTAGGCGGTAAACTCATTGTCGCAGGTGATCACGAGATCCGCATGCGCCAGGGTTTCGGATGCTTGAAACGACTTGGCGAACCAAGCGAAACCATCAACATTTTGCTCGAGTGAGGACCAGATGCACTGAGGATCTGCCTTGAACCTAGGAGGGTGATGCGCAGTGATCGTCACCAAGGCGTGCTCGCAAAGTGCCACCTGGTTTGGTTCGGCGGCCATCAGGTCGAGCAGTCGGAAATGAAGCGCCTGCTCGTTTCCATTTTCGGAGCGTCCGAGTTTTTCTACCCGAGTGATTTCCTTCAGCGATTTTCCGTAGGACACCAGCCACTGGATACAGGCAACGACGACCTGGGTGTCCTCAGATTCGAGAATGGATTCAAGGAATATGTCCGGGCGATCAAGCAGACTGGCATTGGCTGCGAGCGCGAGCACGAATGCTTTGCGCGTTTCGGGGTCCTTCGACTTCGTGTATTCTCCGATAAGGAACTCTACGGTCCTCGGAGTCGGCATCCTCTGCAGGACGGTCACGATGTTCAGCCTATCGGCGATACTCCTAGATTGCCGATAATGTTCGATCAGGGTCGCATCCGCGTTCGGAGTGGATTGCATTTTCCCGATGACAGTCCTGGAAAGCTGACTTTTAGGAACCAGGCTCGCGAATCTCCGCATGAGCATCTCGGCGTGGTGCTCAACAATCCGATCTAGAACCGTTGCCCAAAAGCCAGGGAACTGGAGACCTTTCCCTGCGAACTGGGAAAACCACCCGGTCTGCGAAGAGATCAGCCAGTCACCCAAGCGATCGCGCTGCTTCTCGTCCCAACCTTCGACTGGCTTCGGGATCTCTCCAATAGCGGCCGCGATATGAAACTGCGTAACAGGATCCTTTTCTGCCAACAGTTGATCCACCAAACCCGAAAAGGCCTCGCGCACTTGATAGAGCCCCAGGAGCCGGACCCTTTCCCAACGCACTCGTGGGTCAGTATGGCGAAACTCAGAGAGCAGGTTTCCAACGACCCGCTTAGCGAGCTGTGAATCCGCTTCGATCTCCTTCCGATAGAGATCGAGCACTCGGAGGAAGTTGAGAGAGTCCTCATCACTCAGGTTCGGAAGGTCCAGTAGCTGTTTGATAATCACGGCTACCTCCTCGACACCGGGACGCTGCTTGCGTAGATGGGCCGCTGTGAGCACGCGCATCAGAATTTGCGGTGCGTTTCGATTACCGAGAGCCGTGAGAAACTCCGGAGAAGGCCGGTGCGAAAGGGCCGTCATGGCTGCGTAGCGCACGGTGGGATCGGGGTCGTCGAGTCGTTCGAGCAGTTTGGCCGTCGCCTCGGGGGTGGTAGATCGAGTGAGCGCCTCCGCCGCACGTCGCCGCACAAAAGCATCCGGGTCACCTAAGAGACGAATGAGGATGCTCTGTTCGCCCTCCTTGAGGCGAATGCCTACGAGCCAAGCCGCTTGAGCGCGCAACTCTGAGTCCTGAGCTGTCGTGAGCCGTGCGATCAAGGAATCGGACAGGTCCGCGAATCCCGGTGCGAGCAAGCGCAGCGCGCGAAGCTTGGCGCGGCCAGGCAGGGCTGGATCGAAGATGGCCTTCTGCAAGGCCTCTCCAACTCCCCAACCCGGCGACTTTCTGAGAGCCACTTCCCTCAGCCGACTCCACTCCGCCGCGGGTTGGGGAAGACTCAATAGGGCAGACAGAGGTTCTTCGACCCCCGCGATCGGCTTTGCCTTCGGAATCACTTCGAGGGTTGGCATCGTTGGAGGGTTGCTGGGATTGTAAAAAATCCTCCAAACTCCCTGATTATGATCTGAAACCAATAGGCTTCCGTCCGGGGCGACATCCACGTCCACCACCGCGAAATTAATGGGTTTACCGAACTCATCCCGCGCTCCCAACTTCGCTCGAGCCAAGGTGGACATCTCCCCCTTCCATCTCGCGCCCTCGCGTTGGATGTGAAATGCGACCAATCGCCCAGAGGTGGCATATTGCCCAGAAGTGGCGGACTTCCATTGATAGTCGCAGACGATGAAAGCATCGCTATAGCGCTCCGGAAACTGGGTATGCTCGTAAAACACGCCCCAATTCGGCGATCCACGCCCGACGTCGATCACGCCCGGGAGGCAATCAAGGTAGTAGGGCGGGTAAGCTCCGACGTTCTGCCAGCCCTGGTCACCTCCGGCAAGCCAATGGTTCAGGCGGACCGGGCGATAAAATGGCACATCGACGTGAAACTCCATATCGCTGTCAAAACTGAACAGCTCCCCGAGGTAGTTCATACCGAGGCTTGGCGGGTTGCGCCCCCCCGAGCCAAGGCATTCCCATTGTTTGCCCTCCGGGTCGAAGCGAAACACGGAAGCCTCGCGTTCCTCCAGGGACGGAGAACTGGCTTCGGTAATGTGTTTGCGTGCTTCCGTTCCGCCGTCGTTCCCCGTCACGAAATAGATGTATCCATCCAGTCCGCGCAACACGGTGTGCGCGGAATGATCGCCCCCGGTATGGAAGGGTTGCCCGAGCCGTCGTTCGTGCTTCAGTCGGCCGGTCGAAAATGATTCGTAGCCGCTGAAGAGTTGTATCCCATCTCCTCCGACAGCGTAAAGATGGTCGCCGTAAACGAGCAACCCTTGCGGCCCGCGCGGCCCTAGTCCTTCCGCGATTATTTCCTGCGAGTCGAAGACACCGTCGGAATCGTTGTCCTTGAGACGGCGAACCGCTTTCCCATCGCCCACCAGAAGTCTGCCCTGTCCATCGAATGTCAGATCGTAGGAGCCGCCCGTCAGCTCGGGCTGGGCGGCCCGATAAATATGAAAGCCGTCGGGAAGGTCAAACTGGTTGTCGAGGAGGACCGGCTTGGCGCTGCTCCTAATGACGATCATTGCCAAACACACAAATACGATTCCAGTAATCTTCATACGCTTCTTATCTTAATTCCAGGGGTCCGGCTTCGGTGGCGCGAATCACATCGATCCGGATACACTCGAGCATCCCTCTAGCAGAGGTACAGGCCATGTCCATCGACCCGCTGGAATGCGTTTCGCAAGAGCGGATCTGGGCGCGCGGCACACTGGCGTTGCACAGTCGCTCAGAGTGCAGGTGCCGGTTGATACTGTTTGTTTTGCCACCCCTTGTCCATTCCAGGTGTGAAGGCGGTGCTATCGGAATGGGTGGACATCAAGTATCTGCGCTTGTGGGAGACAAGGCAACGAGGCTTCACCTCAACCCAGCCAGCGGCGACGGCGAAACAACTCTTCCGCCAGAAGTGCCCCGAACGGGACATCTGCAGTGTTCGGTGGGCCTCAGGTCAGAAGGACTTCTGGCCGGTGTCCGCGGCGAGGCATAGAGCGGTCACCCTGCGCAACGTGTCGGCATTGATAGGCTTGGTAACATAGTCATCCATTCCAGCTTCAAGGCACCGCTCGCGATCCCCCTGCACCGCATTGGCCGTGAGGGCGATGATCGGCAACCTAACCCCAGAGCGTCCAGGCAGCCCCGCGTCCTTCTCCGCCTGGCGGATCTTTCGAGTGGCCTCAAACCCATCCATCTCTGGCATCTGACAATCCATGAATATCAGATCGAAGTATTCGCGGGTTGCCCGCTGAAAGCCGAGCAATCCATTTCCTTCCAAGGTCACATCGAAACCCTGGTTTTCCAAGAGCCGGCGCGCGAGCTTTTGGTTGACGGGATTGTCCTCCACGAGCAGGGCTCGTCGACGAGCGACGGTTGGCCCGGCAGGAGGTGCTCCCCGCTCCGGTGCAGCGGGCGGGGTAGAGGCCGAGCGCGAGGCTCGGCTTGTCTGGGCAACCTGGAAGCGTGAACCGGTCTCGCCGACACTCGACCCTGTACTACTCATGAGCTCAATCCGCTGATGGACCGCCTTGTCCAGTGCATCCAGCAACTGGGCTACCCGCACCACGGGCTTGATCACGGATGCAGCGAAGACCTCAGGGGCTGCGGCGGCACCCTCCAATCTCTGACCACTCGAAGTAAGCAAGACAAGCGCCGTGGTAGACAGCAACGGATCTCGGCGTATTTCGCGAGCCAGCATGAGCCCGTCGATGTCCGGCATGAGAAAATCCGTGATCACAATATCGAAAGGCTCTCCGGCCCGGGCCTGATCTCGGAGGCATCGAAGGGCCGCCTCAGCCCCATCAACCGCCTCGTGAGAGATGGACCACTGTTTAAGCTGTCGAGCGAGGACGAGCCGGTTCACCAAGATGTCGTCCACGATCAAAATCTTGGCAGACGCTACATCGAACGAGGGCAGTAAGCGGGCCGGAGTCGAAGTCGCAACGGTGCTTATCGGAAGCTCGAACCAGAAGGTGGAACCCTGGCCAAGCTCGCTAAAGACACCTATACGCCCGCCCATCAACTCCACCAGCAGTTTGCAGATCGCCAGGCCCAGCCCCGTCCCACCGAACTTGCGAGTGGTGGAGGTGTCGACTTGTTGGAATTTTTGAAAGAGCAAATGCTGCTTTTCAGGGGGAATACCCAGCCCGGTGTCCTCGATTGCCACGCGCACGGCAGGTTGCTGGAGTCCATCGACGCCGTCCACACGGGAGAGATGGATGAGGACATGGCCTGCAGAAGTAAACTTTAGGCCGTTGCCCACCAGATTGAGAATCACCTGGCGAACCCGTAACGGGTCCCCCATCCAGTTACGCGGTACGTCCGAAGCCGATTCCACGGCGAGTTCGATGCCCTTCTCATGCGCTTTGGTGCTCATGAGCGCACCCACCTCCTCTGCGATCTGAGGCAGATCATACGGGATGCTCTCCAACTGCAGTTTCCCAGACTCGATCTTGGAAAAATCAAGAATGTCGTTGATCAGCGCCAACAGGCCCTCACCCGAGCCTCGGATGGTTTCCACAAAGTCCGACTGCTCCTCGTTTAGCGGAGTCGAAAGCAGCAGATTGGCAAATCCAAGAACCCCATTCATGGGTGTGCGGATCTCGTGGCTCATGGTGGCCAGAAACTCGCTCTTTGCCCGGCTGGCGGCTTCCGCCAACTCCTTCGCCTCTTGAAGGATCTGCTCCTGATCTCGGCGCTCTGTGATGTCGATACACCCTCCCACATAACCAGCAAAAGATCGGTCGGTGTTCCACCGTGGGGTGCCGGTCTCCAAAATCCAACGGAACGTCTTATCGTGACGCCGTATCCGGTACTCGAGCTGGTAGGGCTGTCTCGCATCGAAGGCTCGGCTATAGCCCTCCAAGCGAGACTGTCGATCCAAGGGATGCACCCCATCGATCCATCCGTAGCCCAACTCCTGGGCCAGGCTTCGGCCGGTGAACTTCAGCCAACTCCGATTAAAGAAAGTGCAGAGCTTGTCCGGGGCGGACATCCACACCAGCACAGGGATGCAATCCGCCAGCGACCGGAAGAGATGCTCGCTTTCGCGAAGAGCCGTCTCGGCTGAACGTCGGGTTTCTACTTCTTCTTTCAGAGCACGCGTCCGCTCCTCCACCCTCGACTCCAACTGCGTATTCGCGCGATGCAACTCCCCATCTCGCTGCTGGATTTGCGCCAACATGTGGTTAAATCCATCGATCAACAACCCTAGCTCATCGTCGCTGGTCTTCACGGCTCTTGCTGAGTAGTTGCGATTCTCGGCGACCTCTTTCGCCATGTCCGCAAGCTGCACAATTGGAGTGGCGATCAGACCACGAAGCCTCCCCGCGATGAGCGCTGCAAATGCCACTGCAACCAGCGTGACCAAACCGATGAGAGCCGCCTGACGCGTCATACTCGCACTCAAAGCATCCAGATTCGTTCGTAGGTAGATCACCCCAGCCTGTTGCGTATCGAAAACCAGGGAGTGGAAGAGCTCAAACTGCCCCTGACGGATCCTGGCACCATCCCCCCCAGGTCGCAGCGGGCTCAGGGCATGCGCGCTACCAGGGCGATTCCACGAGGCAAAGGGTCGGCCATCTGCTCTGAAAAGCACGGCCTCCAGGATATGTGGCTCCTTCGCCAGAGCAGCCAGGATCGATTCCGCCTCATCCTTCCGCTCAAACTCAAGTGCAGGCTGGCAGTTACCCCCTACCACGCCCGCTAGAACGGTCAGTTGTCGGGTGTTTTCAGCCCGGAAGGTAAACCACTCGTACACAAGGAGCACTGCCATCGCCAACAGCAGAGACAAAGCGGAGGTGCCGCTCGTGATCAAAATCAGCTTCTTGGGAATGGAAAGATGTCTGAAAGCCTTCATGGTTTGTTCCGAGGAAGCGTTTTGAAGACGTTGTCGGCGAGTTTCAGGAGACCTGAGTTCAGCTTGACCCCGGACAAATCGGACGCAGCAAGATTCACTTGGAAATGGATCGCACCGCCGCTCTCAACAAAGCCGATGCAGCCCCCATCGGCAGCAAAGTTCTTCTGATCCCCCACCGTCAAAATGGGCTGCTGGAGGAGCAAGGCCTGGATCTCATCGAGTTTTAGCGGGGCTTCCTTGGTCGGACGTCCCACAAAAAGCAGATGGCATTCTCCCTGGCGCGGGGGGTCCTTAAGCCGACGAATCTGCAGTTTGCGCCCGTGCACCGTGAGTCCGGAGGCGGCCGCGTCTAGCTTGGCACCAAAAGGATCCTCCCCGTAGATGGCCACGACCAGAGGACTCTCAGCGTCTGCGAAAGCCTGCGCAGGCCACTCCGCAAACTTAGTGAAATTGCACAGAAACGCAGCCTTAACTGCAAAGGGGTCCTTTCCCTGGCCAGAGGCAACACCCACGACTCGGCAAAGACCGACCAGCGCGACGATCCCCCGCAGGATCCAGCCCCGCTTTAACCACGCCCAGGCACAATAAGTCCGAAAAGAGGCCCCGAGACAGTTGAAATCGACGACCGCAAGGGCGGATGTCGGGCGCGCTTTATCAACTGGGGCAGGAAGCCTGGGCAACCCTGGCCCGGCACGGGGGCGCACTGATTCTATGACCAGACGCCCAACGCGTCTCACCACGCGATAGACCCCCAGCCAGCACTTCCGCCGTGACTGTTCCCTCTCAGTCAAACCGAGTATGGGATCGGCACCCTCCACAAAGCCTTTATCGAAAAGGGATTTTCAATCGTTGCACCTTGGTCTAGAGTGGTCCACTGAACCGAAGAAAAGCGACATGCACTCCACAACATCTCCCTCACCACAAGTCCCGACGCCATCGCACGTCACCCCAACCCCAAAGATCAATCTTCATGATCGCACCATCCGGATCCAGAAGCCCAGAAATTGGGCACAGCGAACCGGTTTGGCCCTGCAGGACTGGCTCGAAAAGCGGGTGGCGGGCGTCTCAATCCACGGCGACCCCTCGGTCTATGACAGCCGCGTCTTCCCCTGGGCAGCCGAGGTGGAATCGGAATGGAAGCTGATCCGGACAGAATTGGACCAGGTCATGGCTTTCCGGGACCAGATCCCAAGCTTTCATGAGATCCTCAAGGAGGTGAACACCATCTCTACGGACGACCAATGGAAGACCTATTTCCTGGCAGGGATAGGCATGGATTGCCGGGAGAACGCCCGGAGATGCCCGGAAACGATGCGCCTGCTCGGGAAGATTCCAGGGATGAAGACAGCCTTCTTCTCAATCCTCTCCCCCCGCAAGCACATCCCTGCGCATCGAGGCGCTTTCAACGGGATCCTTCGTTTCCATCTTGGGCTGATGGTTCCCGAGCCCCGCGAGAAGGTCCGCATCCGCATCGGCAACGACGTCCACAACTGGACCGAAGGCAAATCGCTGATCTTCGATGACACCTACAACCACGAGGTCTGGAATGACACCGAGGGTCACCGGGTGGTGCTTTTCGTCGATTTCGCCCGCCCCCTGAAGTCGCCTTTTCATCAGGTAAACGAAGCCATGCTCAACATGGCCTCCCTTGCTCCCTTCCTTCGGGAGGCTGGCACCAAGCAAAAAATCTGGGAGAAGAAGTTCTACCAACGCCAGGCCGACAGCAACAAACGATAGTTTTAGACACCCTATGGCAACCTATACCTACGAAACCATCCCGACCAACCCACGACAAAAGCCTCGCCGTTTCGAGGTGGAACAGCGAATGAGCGATCCTGCGCTCAAAAAGGACCCCGAAACCAAGCTCCCCGTTCGGCGCGTCATCACGGGAGGCAGCGGCATCGTGACCCACGGTGCCAGCATCCTCTCCATGAGGACCAAAAAAGCCCGCTAGCCTCAGACATCCTGACCTCGTGCGGGAGCACGTAGGCAGGAGTGGAACGTGGATGAGCCAAAGCGCAGGCCGTTTTCTGGCTTTCCCTGAGCCTGGCGGGAGCGGAACTGAACGTTCGACGTTGCGAAAGGAGAGGAGGCCTCCTTACGTCGTCCCCTACATCCGGAGGTCCGAGTCCTTGTAGGCGACGACATCAGGAGTCGTTCCCTCCCCCTCGCTACGCCTCGTCTATCGCCATGTGGGCTGAGCCTGTCTCCACGATTCCTAAGGGATAGCCCAACATCTCCTGCGTGGGTGTTGGCCAAACTCAACGCGTTACACGGGCGCGCTGATCCAGCAGATAGCGCAGCAAGTGATGGAAGTCCGCTGGCGGAATGGTCTCGCCAAAGTTTTCAGGCATCAGGGAGCTCTGCGATTCACGCCGCTCCTTGATGTCTTTCTTCGAGACGGAGAACTCCTGCCCGGCCGCATTGGCCAGAACGATCAGGTCTCCTTCCTCCCTGCGTGGGAGACCGCTCACGACCTCGCCGTCCTGAGTCACCAGGAACTGGGTGTGAAAGGCGTGGTCGACGTTGCGATTGGGATCCAGAATGTCTTCACAGAGTCGATCCAAACCGCGGCCTCCAATGCCATCCAGCTGCGGTCCGACCAGATTGCCAACCCCGCCGATTTGATGGCACACCGCACAGCTTTGAGTGAAGAGGACCGCACCTCGGCCAGGGTCTGTAACCGCTCCAGCGTAGGCCTTGCGACGCTCATCGATCAGCAGTTGCCGTTTTCCATCGGTCTTGGGAAGGTCACCCGTTAGCTTCGCAATACGATCTACCTGCCCAGGCACACTGGCTGCCAAAAGCCGGGCCACCTTTCCCTCCGTGAGCAGCCGAGCGCTCGCTTTGGACTGGTCCACCCACATGAGAAGCTGGATCGCGAGAGCCGGATGCCCTGCCAGCACTTCAGCAATGCGCACCTGAACTCTCCACGCACTCTGTCGCAGAGCCTCCCCCAGTCCGTCCATACATCGCGCCACATCCCCCTGGGACAACCCCTGACACAGCTGCCGTCTCGGCCCCACCCCCAACAAAGGCTCTTCTGCCAGGAGTGACAGGGCGGCCAGGCCATCGGTCCTGGCTTGCGCAGCCAGCACGCGGGCCGCTGCGGCCGCGATCTGCAAATCACCTCCGGTGGCCTCGGCCCACTGGCGAAGCTTGGGAACGAGCGTGGAGATATCCGCACTATCGGCTAGGTCAGCCACCCCCTTCACCCGAGCCTGTATGTCCCGAGGTGCCACCTTGGGCCACCCAAAAACTGCAGGGGCGAAGCGGCCTGCCGCTAGCCATGCGTAGGCAACGCCGGCGTCGCGATCCACTATCTCCACCCGGGCCATCTTGCCCTCATGAGCCGCCAGCTCCCAGCGAATCGACTGTGCCGTGTCATTCCGCGGCGCAAACGTTTCCATCAACACGACATCCGTCCCCACTTCCCGCAACCGAACCCGGTTCTCATGCCGAGCGGGCTCGTTCGGAAGTCCATCATGCCCCGCGAGCAAGAAAGTTAACGTGGCCGGAACTCTAAACCCGGGCGAGCGAAGGATGCCGGTAAACGATTCCCCGCCCGGAGGCAGACTGCTCAGCAGGCTCACCGCCCCAAAATCTGCGGAGCGACGCTCCTGGAAGACCCATGGAGTCTCAGCGCCTAGCTCCCCGTCTCCGTGCACCGTCTCCCAGCCTGCCAAGCCACCTGAGGCATCACTCAAAACCCGATCGATCAGTTCCGTCGCCCAAACTTTCAAGGCCGCAGGTGCCATCAGCTTCCGCTCCGCGACCCCCTGCCGAAGCGCCTGATATAGCTCCAACTGCCGTCCGGCATCCTGGGCGAAATTGCGTCGAGCAAGATCCACCAACTGGGTCAAACGATCCTCGGGCGCAAAACGCGCCGCATGCTTCAGGAGCTTGGCGAGTATGTCCGGACTCTCGCCAAAGCGCTGCAAGTACCGGAGAAGAAAGTCGGCAGCCTCGACCGAGGGAATGGCCAGCGCCACCCCCGCCACCTGGCGCCACTCCGAATCTTCCACCGTCCTGCGATAAAAGGAGTCAAACGCATCCTTGGCCTTGAACTGATTGCGCAAAGCGATTTTGAGGGCGTGGGCCAGATGTGTGTCATCGGCCGGGACGCGCATCCGCGCTCTCAACACCGCCGGCACATTTCCCGGAGCCGGGTGTGCCGCGATGGCCTCTGCCGCCGCACGTCGCACATGCGCATCCTTGTCCTGAAGTGCCATCAGCAGCTGAGCTTCTTGCGCCGGACCCGGCCGAGCCATCGCCCCGATGGCCCGGGCAGTATGTATCCGTACCAGCGGCGACGCATCCCCTGCCAGCGACCGCAGGAGCTCCGGGTCCAGCTTCAACAACCGGCTCAACACCCAGAGAGCTCCCGAACGCTGACGCTCCCCCGACTGGGCGTCCGCCAAGACGCTGCGTGCCAGGCTCGCCGCGGGCATTCCGACCCGGCCCACCAACTCCTCTAGAGCGAGAGATCGTCGCACGGGTAGGGCAGAGCCCATCTCGGCCATCAGCTCCGTAGCGCTTAGCGTGGTGAAATTGGGAATACTCGCGGGAATCGACCCAGCCCCGCTGTAGCGAATGCGCCAGATCCGTCCTCGCTCCCGATCCCGTCCTGGGTGCTGCAAGGGGACCTCGTAGTGCCCGATGATCCGATTGTAAAAGTCGGCCACGTAAAGGGCTCCGTCTGGACCCAACTGAAGGTCGACCGGACGAAACCACGGGTCCTCTGTGCTCAAGAAGTCAGGCATCTCAATACCCACAGGACTGGCCCCATGCCAGTCGATCCGATCCCGATTGATCCGGCTCGTCATCACATTGCCGATGAAAAGATTGCCCTGAAGCTCCTTCGGCCAGCCTTCCTCAGGGATCATGACAATCCCCGAAATAGCAGTGGACCCATGACTGTGCTGAATGGTGGTGGGTGCAAAACCCAGGCCATCGTCCGGCTTTCCAAAGCTCGGATAGTATCCCCCGGGGATCAGCTGGTAGATCGGCGAGCTATGGCAGTCCGCCGTGTAGAGATAGCCTCGGTCATCCTGGCACATACCGAAGGGATTCACTTGTCCCCAAGTATACTGCTCCACCCGAGACCCGTCGGGACGAAAACGATAGGTGTTGCCTGAGTTCAGTGTGAGGGTGCTTCCATCGCGAGCCTTGAAGGTGGAGTTGTTGTTGAATCCATGAGTGCCATAAATCCATCCGTCACTCCCGCGCCGAAAACTGGCGAGATTACCATGGGTGTCCCTCTCCCATCCCAGCGGACCAAAGATCACATCTCGCTGGTCGGCTTTGCCGTCTCCGTCGGTGTCGCGGAAATACCAGATGTTGGGAATGCTCCAGGCCAAGCAACCCTGCCCATAAGGCAGGATTCCAATAGGAATGTTGAGATTGTCGGCAAAGGTGATAACCGTTTCGTAGCGTCCGTCCCCGTCCTTGTCCTCGAAGATTTTGATCGAATCACGCGCCGCCTCGCCGGGCTTCTTAGGAAACGGATACTCATAGGACGTCGTCACCCACAGCCTACCTCGAGCGTCGAAGGCCATATTCATCGGCTTGGCGATCTGCGGCTCGCTGGCCACCAGATCGATCTCAAAGCCTGGCGGCAGCCGGAAAGTGCGCTGCTGTGCGCTTGGAGTCAGCGGATCCGTGGGCCGCACGCCTTCGGCGAAAGGATCCACCGGAGCGGCGGCCGGGGCCATCAGGGCCAAAAAGGGCAACGAGACCACCACGCTCCAGCGGGCGGCCAGGACAATGGGCTTCAAGATCTGCATGCGTTGTCGAGAAGTGTGCAAAGTATCATCGACGAACGGGAGGAGAATCTCTTCATTAGGGGGCGTGATTCCCATGGATGCACATGTGCACCTGACGGGCAACGGCAGCTCGGGAAGCGGCTGCTGGCTCCGACTCAGAGGTGCCCACCGCTGGCTCGCCGGCTTTATGCTCCGGCAGATCGACCTTCCCGCCAGCGCCCTCCAAGGCGACCTCGACCGTCTCTATGTCGAACGGTTGGTGTCCTGGGTCCGAACGTCGTCCGTCCGAAAGGCGGTCCTTTTGGCGCATGAGGAGGTCTACCATGAGGATGGACGATTGATGGAAGGCTTTGGATCCTTCCACGTGCCAAACGCCTACGTCCTGTCGGTCGCTAGGGAGCACCCCGAATTCCTGCCTGCGGTGTCCATCCACCCTGCCCGTCCCGACGCCCTTGCCGAACTGGAGCGCTGCGTGGAACAAGGGGCGGTGATGATGAAATGCCTCCCAAACTGCCACAATATCGACTGCAATCTTCCCAAATACCGCCTTTTCTGGGAGCGGATGGCAGCCCTGGGCCTGCCTCTGCTGGCTCATACCGGAGGGGAACACACTGTCCCGGTCGTCCGCGCCGAATTGGCAGACCCCCGGGTAGTCACCCTCCCGCTGGAGTGTGGCGTCACCGTGATCGCCGCACATTGCGCCAGCCGAAGCGGGCTCACCGACCCCGACTACTTTGATGCGTTTACCGAGATGCTGCGCCGATATCCTCGGCTGTATGGGGACACCAGCGCCTTCAACTTGCCCGCGCGGGGGGCGCACATCCGGGACTGCCTCAAACCAGGGGTGCGGGAGCGTTTGATACATGGGAGCGATTTTCCGGTGCCGATCCTGGGGCTCTGGGCCTTCCTGCGAGGACTGATCTCGCTCCGCGATTACTGGCGCTGCTCCCGCATCCGGAATTCGATCGAGAAAGACTATCAGCTAAAGAAGGCGATGGGCTTCGAGCCCGAGCATTTCACCCGCGTGGCGGATCTGCTTCCCCCGAAGCAGATCCCGTCAGCCTAGAAACGCGAAGACGCAAGGGTGGGAAGAGGATTGGGAGGTTAAAGATTTCGAACCCTAAACAAGCAGACTTTCCTGCTCCAGGCCGCCGCTGTGGTGATCGATCAGTGCCACCACGAGTTGGACTGAGGGATCCTCGGAGTGGCGCAGACGTTCCAGGATGGTCCGGCTGTGCGGATTCGCCAAAAGACCCGGCTTGGAATAGCGGGCAAAAAGATCCGGCAAATCAGAAGGACAATGCAGGCGAACCCTGTCGGCCAACTTCGACCTCAATCTCAGAAACTCGTCGAGGCCCACCGGATCGTAGTCCGGGAAATGAACCAGACAAAAGTTCGGGTCCCTCTGAGCCGCCATCCAGTCGAGCAGCCGCTCTGAAATTCGCCCCTTTCCATGGATCACCAAACCCGCCTCGGTCGCCAAGCGGTCAAAGCCATTAAAAACCGTCGGATTCTCCACCAGAGCACACTCGCCATGCAAGGCGTAGGGACTCCCGGCTCCCAGCACAAAGGAAAACACCCCGTGCTGCGCTGTCAGCAGGCTCGCCACGGTAGGCTTGTCCCACAAAGATAAGCACTCGTCCTTCCAGATCCTCGTACAGACGATCTCGGGAGTGTCGTTCGCCACCGCCTTGCTGTCGCGGTAGCGGGCCAGCCCCTGGACACGGGCAGGCACACCCTCAGCCCCTGCAGTCTCGGACTCCAAGGCAGGGAAGCGCTGGAGCAGAAACGCACGTGCCGCGTCGAGGGTCCGCACTGCGAGTCGCTGTCCGGCACCGGATCTCTCCCACTCCAAAACGCCGGCGTCGAGCAGCGGTTGGACAAGCTGGATCAGGCTCGCTCCGCACTGGGAGCGAGAAAGCGATCCCTGGCTGAGAAGCTGCCGAGCGCGGGCTTCCAATGCTTCGAGACGGTTCACGCGACTCCCTCCGCAGACAGTTTCACAGAAAGCTTGTGCTTGTGCCTCAGAACCACCCGACCCTTATGCGGCTGAAGGAAGTAGAGTGCATCGACTTCGGTAACGGATTCCGGCGCGGCCGTGATGGCGACGAAGCCAAGCTGACGGGCCGTTGCGAGAATGGCGTGCCGATTGGCTGGATCCAGCGCCTGAATCTCATCCAGGAAGAAAGGCACCACGCAATCATCTCGGCGCAGGAGGCTTTTTAACACAAGGAGGTTGAAGAGCACCTTAATGGTGATGGTGGTGCCGTGGGATTCGATCTGTCGGAAATCATTGTAAGTGCGGGTGGTGTCGTCGTCGGTCACAATACGAAACTGCAGGGTGAAAAGATCGGCATATCGGATCAAAGGTGTGCGTTCAAGGGTTTGCCGAAACGCGTTCAGGTGGGACTCAATCTGCGTGTCGCCGTCGAAGAGCGACGGCTGTTCCATCTCAGCCAAACGGCGAATGCGGCTTACAATATCACTCTGCTCACGCGGCTCGACTCCCAGAGATCGCAGATTGGAAACCTGCACCCGGGAGAACTGGCGGTTGAGTTGATCCGCCGCGGTGCGGATCTCCCCCATCTCCTTCAGCACATGGTCGAAGGTGCCCTTTAGCCCATGCATCTGCGCATTCCAATCCCGCTGCAAGGCCTCCTCGCGATCGGGCAGAGCCTCAAGCTCACCCTGTAGAATGCGGAGCGTTTCCAAATCGTCCCCACCCAGAAAATCCCCACCCAAGTGACCCTCAACACGCCTGAGTGTGTCGGAGACCTCATCGTCGAGCTTGATCTGCTTCTCCTGCAACTTGAGGTAGAGGGCGATCGAAGAATCGAAATCCGCTGGCGCTTCGAGGTCCGTTTCGGCCTTCCCGGCAAAATCGGGGAACAGGCATTGATTGAAACGGCCCATGACGAGGTTGTAGCTGTCTTCCTCGGAGCGTTTACCCGCTTCGTTCCGGCGCATCGTCTCGGCGACCTGTACCCGTCGCGATTCCAATTCCCGGATCTGCTCAGCCACCCGTGTAAGCCCGCGTGTCACCTCTTCAAGATCGGAATAGAGCTGAGGCTCGGCCGCCCTTGCCGTCTGCAAATCCTCCCAGCGAACGAATCTCTTGCGCTGCTCTTCGAGGCGGAGGCTCGCCGCCTGAAGCTCCTGCTCGAGCTTCTCACGCTCCTGGATCGACTGCAAAATCCTGCGCCAGCGGTCCAAGATCGAACGTTCCTCCTCCAGGCGTCCGCGCACTTGCTCGAGATCCGAGATGTCGGCAACCGAACGGCCACGGCGCCCCAAGGCAATCTCCACTCGGTTGTCCGCATACCAGCCCGGCTGAGTGTGGGAAAGAATCCCCGCAACAGCCTCCAACAACGCCTCCTCGTCCAAGACCTGGACCCCGTCCTTGCCCAGCGGCAGCTCCAGCAGATCGAAGTTCAACACGGAGAAGACACGGTCCAACTCCTCGTCCTTGAATCGTTTCCGAAGCGCCGTGACTACCGACCGGCCGTAGTTGGCGATGAAGCGTTCCTTCTCCTGGACTTGATGGGTGTAGAGCTGAACCTTCTGCAAGGCTTTGTCCCGGTTCTCCGCTGCCGAATCTTCCATCGCACGACGCAGACGATTGACCTCGCTCTCGGTCGCGGCGGTAGCGGCGCGCTCCAGAGGCTCCATGAAATCCGCAAACTCCGAGCCCCGCCGCTCCAAATCGCGGAGGCGCTCAGCGATACCGCCCTTTTGAACGCTCAGCTCCAAATTCTGCTGTTGGCGATCCGCAAGCTCCGCCCGTAGGGCTCGATCCTTCTCCACCCCAGCGTCGAGCTCGGTGCGGAGTGCCAGAAGGGATTGCTCATGCCTTTGATCGAACTCCTGGCGTTGAAGGCGCAACTGAGTCCAGCGAGCGATCAAACCCCCTCGAACGGCCTCGCGCTGCTTGAAACGCTCCACCAGCTTGGCCACCTCGGCCGCATGCTGTTTGAAGCGGCCCAAGGCATCGCGCCTGCTCCGGATACGATCGTAATCTTCGCCGAAGATGAGCCGAGCATCGATGGCAACCGCCTCCGGAGCGATATCCGCCAGCATCAGCAACCGGTCGCGCATCTGATCCTGACTCAGCGTGCTGAGGCTCAGGAGGTTCTTCAACGTCTCACGAAAATGCGGATACTTGTCCGGATCCCGCAGAGAGATGATACCCAGCCCGGAGCGATTGCCCGCGCTGGGATTGAGAAGGAGCTCGCGATGCTGCTGCTGTGTCCCAATCTTCTCATACTGTCGCATCGCCAGACGCGCGCTCACGTCCCGAGGCTCACGAACTTGACTTTTCTCATCGAAAAAGTCCTCAGCCGAGTAGGGTCCCTGAAACCAGAACCTCTCCGGGTCATGCCCGCTAGCCCTGCTCGAGCCCCGCCAGCCGAAGACACACTGCCCCACGGCGGACTGGCACTCAAAAAGGATATAGCTGTATTGGTTTCGAAAGTAGAAGTCTCGAGTCTGCTCCTTGGTGTAGGAGCCGAAATCCATCTCACGCTGATCGTTGATGTAGAGAAATTGCAGCGTGTTGATCAGCGTGGTCTTACCCGTGTTGTTGGGGCCGACGATCTGAAGCGTCCCCGCGAGATCGATCTCCGCGAAGTCATACTTCCCGGAGTTGATGAGAATGATTTTTTGAGGGCCTGTGGGCATGGTCAGCTCCGGGGCTTCGATTCAGAAACGGTTTCAGAAGGAGCGGAGGCATCCCGCGCATTCTGGGAGATCTCCAGGCACTTGCCGAAAACTCGATGAAAGGGCCGGAGGAAGCGAAACTCCTCATCACCAAGCCAGCGAATCCATCCGATGCGCTCCATGTGCCCCAAGAGCAGGCGCACATCTGCAAGATCCTCCACATCCACCTGGCGCAGCAGCGCGGCGTAGCGGTCGAGAGTGAAATGCGGAAGTTTTGAGAGCAGGAAGTTCTGCCCCATTACAAACTCCTCAATAGCCCGTCCCTGGTTGGCGGCATGATCGATGAGGATGTAGGAGAACACCGCAATCTTAGGCAGGGTTTCCGGCACCTTGTCCCCGTAATCAGGCTCGAAATAGAAGAAATCTCTCTCATGCCGGATCAGCCGGAGTCCCAAGGGTGCGAAATAGGCGATATAGGCCTCGGGCTGAACCGCCAGAGCGGAGAACAGCTCCCCGTCTTCCGGCGAAAGATGCGTTCCCCGCTTGAGCCTATCAAAAATCTCTTTGAGATGCGGAAGTTCGTTCATGCAGGATGCGCTTCCAGAACCACAGGGGATCCGTTCAAAGCGCCGTCAGGAGTTCCGTAGTCGCGGGCAGGCACATCGGTGAATCGGCTCTGAAACTCGGTATGGAACACGAGCGACGTGAATCCGGAAAGCAGCTCGGCCGTGCCCTTATCAGGATGTCGCTCGATCAGCCACCCCAGGAGATCCTCCACGGGCAACTCAGACTTCACCCGCCGGGGCAGGGAATCGAGCCACTGGCGACGCAGAAGAGCCGGTGGGGTATCGAGCACCCGCTCGAGCACCAGATGAGGGGCAGGCTCTGAACCGTGCCGGGTCAATCGATCCAACGCCCGGGCGATGGCCTGGTCGCTGGGAACATTCTGGATGCGCATCTGATGCACCCCGATCAACGGCTCGATGCCCCAGGCTTCCAACCCGTCCGTCTGCAATCGGGCCAAGGCTAGAGCCGCGCCCTCCGCAATAAAGCTGGAGCGCCTCAGAGCCTCGTAAAGCGGCTGGATCTCCCGGAGGCACTGCTGGAAAATCCGCAGGGCGTGTTTTCGCACCAATCGCAGATAGCGGAGGTTACGCTCAAGAGCGGGGTCGTCGTTGAAGAGAGCCTGTTCGCGTGCCCGCCTCAACAGCCGCTCACATTCCTCAAAGGAGGCCCTCAGAGGGCCGTCGGAGCGCACGATCTCGATCATAGGCTCCACCAGACGCTCCATCCAGTGAACGATCCGGCGAAACTTATCCCTCACCGATACCTGCTGCCGCGCCGTCTTGAAGAGGGCCACCTCATTGAGAATGCAGCGATGGGTCTCCTCCAGATCCGCATAGATCCGGCGCAAGGTGTCATTGATCTCCCGAAACGCCAGGCCCACCACCGTCACATCCTCCGTTTCCAGCGCCCGGGTCAACTTCCGGCAAAGGGCTTCCAACGAACCGATATAGCCCCGGATCATCTCCGGGGTGGCCGGATTAGCTTCGTCGAAGAGGTAGGTCAGCAGCCGGCTCACCGGAGCCGCCATGAGATAGTTCTTCGATCCCGGCTCAGAGGGGACCAGCACCTGATACTCCAGCAGCCGACGCCAGGTCGTCTCTGGCATTTCCTCAGCCGGATCGGCCATGGAGCGGATGAGTCGGAGAGATTCGCCGTCGGAAATCTCCCCGGGAAGCGCCGCCAAAGCCCTGAGCAGCGGCACATGCCGCGCACAGAAATTGAAGAAGGCTTGGGCGTTAACTTTCACTGAGCCAACGCTAGCAGGCAGCCCCTAGCAAACGAGCATTTTCTGGATGCCAGATACTCTTGGCTATGGGCTGAAGCGCGCGCCAACGAGGGTCAAGTCCAAGAACCGGTCCACGTTCTCCTGACGGCCAGCCCAGGCAATCCCACGCAGAACTGGCACCCAACACCTGGGCGCGCCCATCTGATCGCGGACCACCTGATACCCGGGGCGCATAATCGAAGGTGGAGGGTTCATCGACCACCTGCGGCAAATGGCGCGGATGGCGCGGCGGAAATCCGTAGTGACGCCCGGGCAGGATGTGCAGTAACTCATCCAAGGGATTGCCGTTGGGAAGCCAGATGGCTCCCTCCTGCTCAGATGCACTTGGGTAAAAGGGCGATGCCTATCGGGGGCAACTGTGCAAGCTCTCGGATGAGAGCCGAGTCGGTGTGGTCTCAACTCTTCACTGCCATCTGGTCCAGCCGTCCCAAGGCGTAGGCCTCGAAGACCCGCCGTATCTCATCCCTCACCCGGCGGAACACGGCCATGATTTCCTCCTCGCTCCCCTGAGCGTGGGCAGGGTCGACGAAGGGCCAGTGATGTCGGCTCACCTGCCCCGGATACATCGGACACGCCTGATCCGCATTGCCACAGACCGTGATCACCGTCTCAACATCCTGCTTCAGGAAATCGTTCATATGCTTGGAAGTGTGCGACGAGATATCGATCCCGATTTCGGCCAGAGCACGGATGCTCAGCGGATGCACATAGCCCGCCGGCTTGCTACCCGCGCTCGCCACTGAGAAGCGACCTCGGGAGGCGGCCCTGAGAATACCCTCGGCCATATGACTGCGACAGGAGTTGCCAGTGCAGAGAATCAAAACCAGGGGCAGGTGTTCCGGAGTGCTCATATTAGGAAAGGCGTGGAAACGGTTTGAAATCGATCCGGGTGGCCAACAAGGAAGGTGCCGGACGTTTGCACTGATCCTCCGCCAGGCAGGCGGTGTGACGGCGTCCCAGTTGGAACACGAGCTCTCCACCTCGGGGGTGAATGGATTCCAAGGGAAACTGGCTGATCAGGCCTGCCTCGTGCTCGATATCCACCAAAGGATCATCCGTACCGAGGATTCCGGCCGCGCTATTCAGGATCTTTAGAAGCTTGCCCGCACCGAGGCGATGATGCAGATCGTCCGCCACCCAGGTCTGAAGGCGGCAGTATACCTCCGACCGCAGGGTGCCACCGCAGTCCACAAACCGTTTTTCCACCCGAGCGACCTCCGTCACATGCGCATGGGCAGGGACCTCAGGAAGTCCGGGCAAGGCGAAACGCAGATTGAGTTCAGAAAACGTGGCCAACTGCGCTTTGAGTTCGGAGACAGTCATGGGTTGGAGGCCTTAGGTAGAAGGTTTCGCTGGCTTGGTGTCCCCTCGCACGCATCGGAAGGCCGGAACGGCCAAGAGCGCGCCCAGGACAGGCGCGAGGACATAGATCCAGAGATGTTCGAGATGGCCGCTGACCACCGCTGGAGAGATCGAGCGAATCGGATTCATCGACGCGCCGCAAATGGGGCCAGCGAACATCGCCTCCAGACCAATGAGCGAGCCCACCGCGATTCCAGCTGTGATCCCCTTTTCCTTTGCACCCGTGGAAACATTCAGAATCACCAGCATCAGCAAGAAGGTCAGCACGGCCTCCAGAATGAAGCTCTGGGAGGCGGGACCAGAGGGAAGAGTAGCTCCCAAGGTGGCGTTCGTTGGAAAGAGAAACCGGAGCAGACCGCTGGCGGCAAAGGCACCCAAAGCCTGCGCCGAAAGATATCCAGGGACATCTGACCAAGGGAATCGACGGCCCACCGCAAATCCCACGGTCACCGCCGGATTCAGATGAGCCCCGCTGATATCCCCAAAGGTATAAATCATGGTCAGCACGATCAATCCGAAGGTGAGCGCGATCCCTGCATGCGTGATGGCGTTGTTCGAGACTTGATTGACCACGATGGCCCCCGTCCCAGTAAAGATCAGAGCGAAGGTCCCCAGCGCTTCGGCCGCCAATCGATTCAGGAGCTGCATCCGCCTCCTGCCTGACGGATTCCAGAACGCATTCCCACGCAGCAGGCCCCATCGGTCCGCAAAGCCAAGCGCTGCCGAAGACGTGCCTCGTCAATCCTTTGGATCGCGGCGGGCTTCTCGGGGGAACCGAAGTGGCAAAAAAGGCTGTCCACCCCAGACCGCTTCTCAGAGAGGATGGAGTAATACATCCACTTCCCCTGCTTCCGGGTCGACACGATCCCGGAGCCACGGATGACCCGCAGATGGGTCGACAGAGTGGACTGGGTCATGCGCAGGACGTCGCAGAGCTCGCAGACACACAGCTCCCCCCCACGCAGCGCTGCGACAATTCGCACGCGCGTCG
>CAMAVD010000014.1 GCA_945861575.1 Akkermansia muciniphila | reverse complement strand
CCTTCTTACACGTCCGGGTAAATCCAAGGCGTGCGGTAGGGGCGGGCCAGTAGTTTACTCGCCTCGATGTCTCCGACGATCCGTTCTTTCGCGCCATCCCATTCAATGCTGCGTCCCACGCGCCAGGAGATCATGCCTAGCAAGGGGAGCACCGAGGCGCGGTGCGCGACTTCTATATTCGCCACGGCCTTCGATTTCGTTTCGATACTTTTCAGAAAATCGGACCAGAGCAGGGTGAGATTGTGCCCGTCGGGTTCCTGCAGTTGGGAATCTTCGTGGAGGATCTTGTCGCGCGAGTTGGTTGGATAAAAGGTCCAACCGTCGCGCCAACCGATGTGCAGCATTCCCTTCGTGCCGTAGTAGTAGGAGCCAATCTTGTGTTTCTCAGCCCCGTTCTCTGCGAATCTGCGGTGCTCCCAGGTGCAGGTGAATTTCTCGAACTCATACACAGCGATCTGATGGTCCGGCGCATCGGTGGTTTGCTCCTTGTCGTTGAGCACCGCGTCCCCGGCTATCTGGCGTCCTGCTGTCGAATAGATACGGCGTGGATACTTCTCCTCACTCCACCACAGCACCTGATCCAACCAGTGAACGCCCCAGTCGCCGAGTTGGCCATTGCCATAGTCGAGGAACTGCCGCCAGCCTCCAGGGTGTATCTTGGTATTGAAGGGCCTAACAGGCGCGGGACCGCACCACGCATTCCAATCCAGTCCCTCCGGCGGGGCGCTGTTGAGGCCGGGCTTTTCTGGCCCGCCGCCGCCATGGGCGAAAAGACGCACCATTCCCACGTCCCCCACGGCCCCAGACTTGAGAAACTTCATTCCGCTCACATGATGCGGCCCGATGCGGCGATGGAGCCCCACTTGCACCACCTTGCCGCTTTGTTGGGCTGCAGAAAACATGGCGCGGCTCTCGTTGACCGTATGCCCGGTGGGTTTTTCGACAAAGACATGCGCGCCTGCCTGGAGCGCTGCGATGGTTTGCAGCGCGTGCCAGTGATCGGGAGAGGCGATAATGACGATCTCGGGTTTCTCCTTTTCCAACAGCTCGCGGTAGTCCTTGTAGGTCTTCGGCTGATCGCCAGAAAGATCGTTCACTTGGTCGGCCGCCACTTCGAGCTTGCTGCTATCCACATCGCAGACGGCCACCACCTTGACACGACCGCTGGCCATCGCTTCCTTGAGGATGTTCTTCCCCCACCAACCGGAGCCTATGAGTGCAGTGCGATATTTACGCTCAGGCCCGGCACCCAGCAAGGGGATGGCGTTGAAGGCGATGCCCGCTGCCGCCGTGCCTTTAAGAAAATGCCGTCGGTTGAGATGCATGATTTGTCCTTTCGAAACGGTGTCACTTCTTCCGCAAGTCCACCACTGCCACATCGCCGCGACCGTTGCGGCAGTAGACGAGCCCATTGGCCAAGACGGGGGCCGTCCAACATTTCCCACCCAGCACCTGCGCTCGCGCCGTGGGCTTGAAGCCCTCGGCTGTGGCTATGCCAACCGAAAGCTCGCCCGCGCCGCTGAAGGCGATCAGCTTGCCCTCTGCGACAATCACCCCGCCGGAGCCGAAGTCGGGCTGGGTCCATTTTTCTTCGCCTGTGGCCAGATCTAGACATTTGAGCGCTGCTTTCTGGGAGGTGTCGCCGTCAACGCCGTAAAGAAACCCTTGGTAGAGCACAGCAGCGTTGAGCTGCGTCCGAAGCTTCTTGTTCTTCCAGCCTGCCTCCGGCTCTCCGGCTCCGAGCTTAAAAAGGCCGCCGCCTTTGCCGTATCCCGATGAAAGGAAAAGCCGATCGCCGTCTACAATCGGGTCGCTGGCGTTCACGCCATACTCGGTCACCCAGCGGACGCGCCAGGCTTCTTTCCCGTCCCGGGGATTCACTGCGACGTAGGCTGCACCATTGCCAATAACCGCAAGCCATTGTCCCGCTCGTTGCATGGGGAAGGGGGTCGAGTAGCCCGCGTTCTTATTCTCCGACTTCCAAGCGATCTTGCCCGTCGCCTTGTCGAGCGCGAGTCCCGCATCCCCGACATTCAGGAGAACCAGGTTTTCATGGATCAGTGGGGCCCCAGTGAACCCCCAATCGGGAATGGGGGCCCCTGTTTCCTTCTGCACATTGACGGACCAGACGATCTTCCCTGTTGCTGCCTCGAAGCAAAACGTGTCGCCCCAGCGGCTTAAGGTATAGAGTCGGTCTCCCGCTACTGTTGGCGTGCCGGTGGTTCCGCCTTCAAAATATTTATCGCCCAGTTCAGCGGGATAGGAATGCTTCCAGATCTCCTTTCCGGTGGCTGCTTCAAAGCACCATACCGTGTCCTTTCCCTCGGCGTTGCCCATCGTAAAGGCGCGTCCTTGCGAAATGACAAAGGAGGAATAACCCCAACCCACCTTTCCCTTCCAGGCAGTGACTGGTCCGGCCGTTGGCCAGACATCTAGCCAGCCGGTCTCGGAAGAGATACCTGTGCGCTCCGGCCCACGCCAGTGGGGCCAGTCCTCCGCCTGGATGGCTGGACAGAGGCAGGCAACGAATAGAACCGCGACCGTGGAGCTTCGTAGCCGCAGGAAAAGTTCAGGGATTCTTGTGTTCATGACCAGATGGATTTGATTGGAAATCAAACTAGGGGATAGACGCGAGACATTCTTCTGTCAATCCAGGCTCATTCCTCGCCACATCTAGCAGGGTGCGACCCGCCTTTCCATTCCTCCTCGAAGGTCGTTTTAGGGGGGGATTAAGGCCTGCTCCGGGACTCGGGAGCCTGAAGGGGGAGCTCGCGGACCAGCAAAGGGAAGCCTTCTAACCGAATCCCCCTCGCTGGGAGATGGCCACCCTCCGGCGTGGTGACAATGAAGAGTGGGTACCAACTTCGGCATTGTCATTCTCTTCTTCTGCCGTTCCTATTCCACCTAGACCTTTGTCCACTCTTGAATGGAATGTTATCTCACTCTGCACCAAAGCGGGTCTCGCTAGGAATCCATGGCTGCCGCGACCTCCCCGGATGGAGATTGGCACGTGGGTTGATGTCGATGCGTGGGCTTCTCTTGCTGCTTGTCTTTGCGAGCAGCCACACGGGGACGAATCTTCATGCCGCAGACGCCACCGAACCGCTCGCTGGCGTCGATTGGTCGGCCTATCTTGGAAGCAAGGCGCGCAACCTCTACTCCCCGCTTCGGCAGATCCGCCGAAGCAATGTCACTCAGCTCACCGTTGCATGGACTTACGACACAGGTGACAAGGGAGAGTACCAAGCGAATAACCTGATTGTGAACGGCGTGCTCTACACGCCTTCACCCACTCGCAAAGTGATCGCCCTCGACGCGGCCAGCGGCCGGGAATTGTGGAAATGGGATGCCACAAAGGAACGGCCCGGTGGCGGTGGCGGTCGGCAGCGGGGATTGGTTTTCTGGGAAAATGAAGCGGGCGGGGAACAGCGTCTCTTCTCCGCCGTGGGCAATTACTTGTATGCCATCGACCCCAAGTCAGGCGAACTGATCCGCAGCTTCGGACAGAAGGGTTCCATCCATCTCGGTACCGGCTTGGATGTCGAGGGAACACCCAGCGTGGGTCTCAACACCCCCGGTGTTACCTACAAGGACCTTCTGATCCTTGGCGGGCTTGGTGGTCCTGGGGCGGTTCGCGCGTTCGATGTACGGACGGGTCTGCCTCGGTGGATATTCCATCTCATCCCGCGTCCTGGAGAGTTGGGGTACGACACGTGGCCGGCTGAGGCCTATAAAACGGCCACCGGCCTGATGCCTTGGTCCGGTCAGTCGTTGGATGAAGCACGCGGCATTGTTTACATCCCCACCAAAACGGCGGAACCGGATTTCTACGGAGGCAATCGACACGGGATGAATCTGTTTGCCAATTGCCTCGTGGCTCTCGATGCCGCCAGCGGCAAACGTTTGTGGCATTACCAGATTGTCCACCACGACCTTCTCGACAAGGACCTGCCTTGCCCGCCCGTGCTGTTGACGGTGACGCACCATGGACAGAAGATCGATGCCGTGGCCCAAGGCACCAAGCATGGGTTGGTGTTCGTTTTCAATCGCGTCACCGGCGAGCCGCTCTGGCCCATCGAGGAAAGGGCCGTTCCGCAGTCGGATCTCCGTGGGGAGCAAGCGTGGCCAACGCAGCCGTTTCCCACCAAGCCCCCACCTTTGATGCGACAAGGTTACGGAGAAGCTGATATCTCGAATGTCTCAGAACAAGCCCGCACCAACACGCTGGATCGAATTCGGGTTTCTCCCAACTTTGGTCCGTTTCCCGCCCCGAGCCTGAGAGAGACGGTGATGTTTCCGGGATTCGATGGAGGGATGGAATGGGGCGGTGGTGCAGCAGATCCTGATGGGATTTATTATGTAAACGTCAATGAGATGCCTTGGCTGATGCAGATGGTGGAAACAGTTCGCGCCGATGGGACGCCTGTGCCGAACGGCGAGAAGGATTACATGGGGTTTTGTGCGCCTTGCCACGGCTTGGATCGAAAGGGGAATCCGCTCGGTGGATTTCCCTCGCTGATAGACATCGCGACGCGAAAGCCTCGTGATCAAATAGCGCTGATCACCCGGCAGGGTGCAGGACGCATGCCCGCGTTCCATCAGCTTTCCGATACGCAGCGAAATGCCATCCTGGATTATGTGGTGGGGGTGGCCCCGCCGTCGGGCTCGCGCCCCGATGAAGCCACTACGAGAACCCGTCCTGCCGCTGCTCACGTCAGTGCCTCCCCGCCCTACGCATTCTCCGGGTTTCGGAGATGGCTGGATGCCGAGGGATATCCCGCGATCAAGCCGCCATGGGGGACCTTGAACGCCGTGGACATGAACACAGGAGAGATCAAATGGAAGGTGCCGCTCGGTGAATACGCGAAACTGAAGGCCCGCGGAATCCCGCCCACTGGCACCGAAAACTATGGAGGCCCTATGGTGACTGCAGGGGGATTGATTTTTATCGGTGCGAGCGCGGACGAAACCTTTCGTGCGTTCGACAAGGCAACCGGCGCTGTTCTTTGGCAGGCCCCCCTTCCGTTTGGAGGCAATGCGTCTCCCAGCACCTACATGGTAAACGGTCGGCAATTTGTGGTCATCTCAGCTGGAGGAGGAAAGTCCGGCCGCCCAGCAGGGGGCAGCATCGTTGCATTCGCTCTTCCTCAGTCTCCGAAGTAGGGGTGTTTGAGACCTGAGCGTGCTGCATCGTGTCTGCAAGCGACACGAGCTGATGTTCTTACTTCTCTCGCGTCACCACTGTGGGGAAGGGCTTGGCGAGAGAGCCGGCCTTGATGATACCCCCTTGCATGACGGCCAGGAATTTTGAACGTTCGGTCAGCACGCCGATATCTTTGATCGGATCGCCATCTACCACCAGAACGTCAGCAAGCTTCCCTTTCTCCAAGGTGCCGAACTCATCGCTGCGTCCCATGATTTCCGCGCCGGTCTTGGTGGCGCATTTGATCACTTCGAGCGGAGTGAGCCCGACAGTCTTCACGAAAAAGACCAACTCCTTGGCGTAGTCGCCGTGTGGATTCCAGCCGAAGCCGTAGTCGCCGCCCATGCCAAGTCGGCCGCCGGCCTTGAGGATTTGGCGTGCGCTCTCGGCACCGCCTTCAAGGGTCTCCTGATGGCCATCGATGACAGCCTGCGACAACCCAAACTCCGGTCCTCTCTCAACGCTTGCCTTCTCAAAATACAGCGCCGGAATGACGGGAGTGTTGCGGATCAGAAGCAGGTCCAGGGCTTCGTCATCCATGAACGTTCCATGCTCGATGGTGTCGTAGCCAGCGCGCAGGGCGTTCTTGATTCCCTGGGTGGCACGGCAATGGCCAGTCACCTTGAGCTTGTGGTTGTGCGCCGTTGCCACGACGGCATGCATCTCTTCGAAGGTCATGCAAAGCGTGTGATGATCGTTGATGTCGGGAGAAGCCGCGTCGCCTGTGGGATACGTCTTCACCCACTCGATGCCGTCCTTCACGAGTGCGCGTACCGCCTTCCGCGCGTCTTCCTGTCCGTTGATGATGAAGACTAGTCCCTCCATCCCAATTTTTCGAAACTCGGGGTTCCAATCCATGAGCCCGCCAGCGGAGCAAATCTCGCGTCCCGACGAAGCGAGGCGCGGGCCGGGGATAAGATCGCTTTCGATGGCCTTTTTCAGCCAGACATCCACATTGAACAAACACCCCCCGGAGCGTGCCGCCGTGTAGCCGCACTCAAGGGCGAGGCGGCAGTTTACCGAGGAAAGGAGCGAGACGTATTCGACGGGGTATTTGATGTCGAGGTCTTCGAGCGCGGCGATATTGAAGTAGGTCGCATGGAAATGGGCTTCTACCAAGCCGGGCATGATGGTGCCGCCTCGCGCGTCGATCCGTTCCGCCTCTGGCGGCACCGCGGGAGCCTGCGCGGCCGGACCGGCGAACTCAATGCGTCCATCCTTGATGATCAACGCCGCGTTCGGCACCGCTGGCGCGCCTGTCCCGTCAATCAATTGGCCGTTCGTTATAATGGTGGTTCCAGTGGCGATTTTCATGGTGCTTGGAAACGAATGATGTTGGGGTCCCGTAGCTCGCTGAAGCGCACCACGAGCCAACGTTCGGTCAACGCGGGAAGCAGCGGACGCCACTCCCGCCAACAGCGCGTCACGCCGTGAAAGAGCACGAGTGGCGGAGCGTTCTCCGGGCTGACGGCGCAGTTCATAGTCCGTTCACCTGCTGGCAGCGTGTGTTCCTGCATTCGTTGCTCAAGCGATTGATAGCGGTCATCGCGAGGCAAAACAACCGGCTACACGGCAGGAGAGTTGTCGGTATGCGGCATGCAGTGTGCTCCCCTCAGCATAAGTAAGGGACTGTTGCCGTCAAGCGTGGCGACAGCGTGGCGTCCATTGCGCAGCAGTTCTTTCCATGAACTTGGAGGACGGGGAGGTGAATTCATGGTAATAAGTTCATGGTCCGTGAGCAGGTCCAAACGGAACAGGAAACTCATTATGGCAGGGAACGCCTGTCCCCCATACGGCTCATCGCTTGCCGAGGCCTGGGATCCCTCCAGGATCCTTCCACTAAAACAGAGTACCGGTGGTGTCGTCCCGGAGGTCCTCAACCGACCGGCTATGGGCTGTGATCCCTTCGGGATCGGAGAGAGGGGCTACTTGTGTGAACGATCTCTTGGGCCGCTGAACCCGGAGGGTTCGAAGCCGGTAGCCCCGGGTTGACCGAAGGGACCTGTCCTCCATCCTGTCCGCCATCCTGTCCACCATAGCTTTAGCGACGGCGGAAGCTTTATGCGAAGGAGGACACCCGGGGTTGGTGCCCAGCAAACATCACGACCCTGGCGGGGTCGCACGGGAGCGGAGCGGATCAGAGGGTAACCACTCCCAGAAAGAGGCACGCCGATTTTCAAAAGTTCGACCCGTTCGCCGACGCGTCCGATGCGGTGGCGAAGATGCGCGAGCTGGTGCCTGGATTTAGCGCCAACGGCGCGCCCCATACCAGCCTGGGGCAACGCCCCAGGAAAACCGCCCCAGATTCATCCCAAGCCCTGAAGGGGCGGGCCAACGGATTGCGATCCGTGGCGATGCGGTTTGTGGGCGGCGCGGTTTGGATCGCCCCTTCAGGGCTTGATTCGTTTTTCACGCCATTCCCAGGGCGTTGCCCTGGGCTGGTATGGGACGCCGCGTTGCGGCTAAAGGAACCGCCGCATGAAGCTGAAAGCCTTCTTTGAAAAGTTCGACCCGTTCGACCGACACTTGGTCTTGCGCGCGGAACTCACCCTCTTCGGCCAAATGAGTATCTCGGACCATTCGGAGCGCTGCCGAGTAGACCAAATCCACGTGGCGGCGGGTCAATTCCGCAAATGCGGCCTCCGAGTGATTCTCGGAGTAGTCACCTAAGAGTTGCCTGTCACTTTTGTGGTTCACTTATCCAAGAGTAACCGGAGATCCGAGAATCGGACAGGTGTACTGGAGCGGGCCGAGCAATTGTCCCCTTCAGGTTGAACACTCTTCTTGCGACTCCGCCCCCTGGCTTGCGGTATTCCTGAACAGGGTTCCGCTCCCCACTCCTTCTTGCTGGCGCCTTGGCGTCCTTCCCGCGCCTTTGCGTTACTTCCCCCCCAGCCACAGACATCGACGCAAAGGCGCGGGAGTGACGCAGAGGCGCAAGCCACACAGAAAGCAATAGGGCGACCCCAAGATCCAACGAGCGATTCTGAGAGCCTCCCAACTCAGAGGTGCTCAAAGACCTTCGTCGGTAGCCCCATTGACTCACAGGAGTGCGCATGCGTGTTTTCATAGGCGAGCGGGACGGGCGATGTTTGCGGTAGGTCCAACTGAGCCCACCTGCTCGATGCTGATTTCGCTACGAACGAGCCTCCCGTAAACTTCGCTGCGGGTGGTGGCGGTGTCCAGGAAGCCGTGCATCAGGAGTGAATCAAACTTCAAGTGGTCCGCATGACCGAACCCGGCAAGCTCAACCTTAGGGATGACTCCCAGGGCCTTAAATCGCAGATTCCAGGTGCCGTAGAAAACTAGTGTTTTATTCGTGCTTCCTAGCCGGATGAGCGCTTGGCCGTCGGTCCTGAACGTCAGATACATCATGGAATCGTCATCGGGGAGATGAGTGCTGGTCGGGCCAGACCAGGATCCTGCACAAAGCCGCGTCGTGACCATGCTTGGCAGAAGAAGTGTGCCTTAAGCGGATACGCTCACTTACCCGTCCCCTGATGTTGGTCTCGAACAAAGGCCTTTGCTCCGTCGACAAAAGGTCCTGGGTTCTTGGCCAGTTCAGGGCTGTCTGTTTCGATGGCCAAACGGCCTGGCCACTTGGTCTCTTTGAGGAGTCGCAAGAGGCCTTTTAGGTTCGCGTGTCCCTCTCCGATGGGGGTGTCCAACGCCACGTCTTCGCCTTCTTTCATCTTCTCAATGCGTTTGTCCTTAAGATGAATGTCGAAGACGCGTCCATCGTATTCGGCGAACACCTTCGCCGCATCGAATCCAGCAGCCGTCACCCAGCCCACATCCAGGCAGACTCCGAGGCGGCGGTCCCTGTGCTTGAGGATGTTCCTTACTACCGCTGGATTGCCGTAGAGGGATCTGATGCCATGATTATGCACCGCGACTCGAATATCGTACTCCTTGGCCAACTCCTCCAGATTGTCCCAGATTTTGAAGTCCGGTGGCTCCACGATGATGAGCTGAATCCCCATGAGTTTGGCGAACTCAAACAGCTTCCGGTTCTCCTCCTTGTCGAGGGAGGTTTCATTGACGCCAAAGGTGTAAACTCTCAAGCCATTGGCATCCAAAATAGCCTTCTTTCGGGCGTTCTCCTCCCGAGACGCCTTCGGGTTCAGATGAAGGCTCAGTTGGAGATCCCGAAACCCATGCTCCACGGCGAAGGACACTACCTGGTCGAAATTCAAATTTCGCAACGTCCAGGTCTGGATCGCCAGCTGAGGCGCCCAGTCCGCGCCGGCGAGGCGTTCTAGCGACAAAGTGCACAGCACAAGGAGTCTGAGCAAGCGGATGAAACCAAAGCAGTTCTTCATAGGATGAGTCGAACGTTACATGTTCCTGAGCGGAACGAGGTATTTCGATGAGTGCCGCCGCATAGGGAATTCGGAAATCGGTGAGGGAGTGCTGCCTTAGCTAAGGATGGAACGGATGACGTGGCCATGCACATCCGTCAGGCGATAGTCGCGACCGGCATGGCGGAAGGTAAGTTTTTCGTGATCCAGGCCGGCGAGGTGGAGCACGGTGGCGTGAAGATCGTGAAAGTCGGCAACCTGGTCGACGGCATGCATCCCGAATTCATCGGTGGCCCCGCAAACGGTGCCTCCTTTGACCCCCCCTCCGGCCAGAAACACGCTGAAGCCTTCTGAGTGATGATCGCGGCCGTCAGGCCCGGGGGCGTGCGGCGTCCTTCCGAACTCACCGGCCCAGAGGACCAGCGTGCTGTCGAGCAAGCCGCGCTGCTTCAGGTCCTTGATGAGCGCAGCGACAGCCCGGTCTGTTTGGCGCGCGTTCTTCTCGTGACCCGCTTTCAATCCACCGTGTTGGTCCCAAGTGCCGTTCGATAAGCCATACGGGCAATTCACTTGAACGAAGCGAACTCCGTTCTCCACCAGTCGCCGTGCCCGCAGAATCTGGCGCGCGTAGAGCCGGGTGTTGAGGTCGGGGTCGTCCAGACCGTAGAGCTCTCGCACTGATTTGCTCTCCCGACTTTCGTTGAGAACATCGGGCACTAATGACTGCATGCGGGCAGCGAGTTCGTAGTTTCGGACCGCGCTCTCCACCGCGTCGTTTCCACCGAGTTGAGCCGCGAACTCCATGTCTTGCTGGCCTAGAATCTCGAGCTTGGCCTGCTGGGTAGCTTGAGAATCGGAGGGCACCAGATTGTCGATGGGCGATCCCTCTGCTCGAATAAGCGTGGCCTCATGATTTGCCGGCAAGAATCCGCTGCTAAAGGCTTCCATCCCGCCCACGGGGACATGGCCGAAACTCAGGACCACATAGCCGGGAAGATTCTGATTCTCACTGCCGAGACCGTAGTTCATCCACGAGCCAAGGCTAGGCCGCCCACTCAGATTATGCCCGGTATGAAGCAGCAATACTCCGGTCGAGTGGATGGGGAGCTCCGCTTTCATGGAGCGGATCACGGCGATGTCGTCTGCACAGCTGGCGATGTGAGGAAAGAGCTCGCTCACGGGCGTGCCGCTTTGACCGTGCGAGGAAAACTTCCAAGGACTTCTCACCCATTTGCGTGTAGGGTCGCCGCTCCATGGCTGGCCTACTTGCTTCTCGAGCATGGGCTTCGGATCAAACGTATCCACGTGCGAAACGCCGCCGTCCATGAAAAGAAAAATCACGCTTTTGGCCTTCGCTGCAAAATGCGGACGGGCTGAAACTCCATTCGGTGCTTTCCCCTGCGCGAGCGCCGACCACGCAAGCCAGGCGAACCCTGTGGCACTGGTCTTGAGCATGCCGCGGCGCGAGAGGGGCTGCGGCAGTCTACCCTGACACCCTAAACCCGAGGACGATCGGACGGATTGGCTGGCCACGCTCATGGTATGAAGATGAATTCCTTGAGATTGAAAAGTGTGTGCGCCAAATCCTTCCAGACAGCGTGGCTGGCCATGAGACCGGATTCAGAGACCCCGTGAGTGCTCGCGAGATCACGAACCATCGCCTTGAACCGCTCGAGCTCCAGAGGTTTGGGTGAGCGACCCAGTGTAGCGCTGAACATTGCCGTCAGGCGGTGTTCCACGTTTCGGTGCCCCTCCTTCAGCAGGCGGGATGCCCACAGATCGCTCATTCCACGGACAAAAGGATCGTTGAGCAGCGCCAGACTTTGAGCGGGCACATTGGAGTTGTCGCGCCGGCCTTGCGTGACCTTGCCGCCAGGAAGATTGAAGGCGCTGAGGAAATGGGGAGCCTCCATCAGTTGAACCTTGAGGTAGAGACTGCGCCGTCCCTCGCCGTCCACGGAACCGGTAAAGAGGCGTTTCTCGGGATCTGCCTTTTCGCGAAAGGGATGAACGCTCGGCCCGTAGAGCTGGGGGTCGAGGCGCCCGGAGACTGCCAGGATGCTATCGCGAATAACCTCAGCCTCAACTCGGCGGGCGGAGTGATGGGAGAGTAGAAGATTTTGTGGGTCCAGCTGCTGGGCCTGGGGGGTGGGTGCGCTGGCGGACTGAAAAGTTCGGCTCAGCACCAGGGTGCGAATCAACTGTTTTGTCGACCATCCCTCTTTCACAAAGCGGGAGGATAAATAGTCCAAGAGGTCGGGATGGGAAGGACTCTCACCCAGATGTCCAAAATCGTCCGGGGTGGCCACTAATGCCTTGCCAAAGACCCACTGCCAAACACGATTAACCATGACTCGACTGGTGATCGGGTTGTCCGGACTGGCGATGAGTTTGGCCACATCAGCGCGACCGCTCCCTTTTCCGCTCAGGGTGTATCCAGTCGGCGTCAGAGCCTCTACATAAGCGGGATCTACCCGCGCGCCTCTTTTGTTGTAGTCCCCGCGAAGCAGGATGGGTTGGGTGAAGGGGGCGCCTTCGTCGGCCATGCCTGGCATTACCGTGGGCAGTGATAGTTGATTTTCGATGGAGCGGTAATGTTCTACCAGTTTCGCCAGGCGCGGGCTGGAACTTTTCCGATTCGAGAGCAATCCATTCTTAACCAGCCAATCCAGCCAGCGGACGTCGTCATCGCTCGCGCTGCGGCTTGTGAAGGCTTCCACTGCTTTTTCTGCAGCAGAGGCGTAGCGTGCCGCAACCGCCTCCTTGGACTGCGGAACGGGCCCCTCAAAGAGTCGGGATAAATGGCTCAATTCTTCCCGCGGAGTCTCTGAGCTGTCGTGCTGAACGATGCGTCGGATTCCCCACCATGTGCGTGGGTTCTTGGCGTGTTCCGAATAGGGCCCGCGCTGGTTCTCCGTGTCTTTGCCAAGCGTTCCTAACGGATCCGGGAACTTAGGATTATCCCAATACGTGAGCAGCTCCGCATAAGGGTGTAGCTCGTCGGTTTTTTCCGGAAGGTCCACCGTGACCCAGGACCAGTTGGTGTGATGCAGGGAGTGCTGGTGATTGTAGTTGAGCTGGCAGTTGTTGAAGACAATGCGGGCTAGGCTAAACCGTCCGCCGAGCACCTCGAAACTAACCTTGCCATGCGTTCGTCGCAGGGGAGGGGACCGGAGCGCACCATTCAGTCGATCTGAGAGCGAATAGGTGAACAGCCCGGAAGGCAAAAGCCCTTTCACTGCACGCTCACCTTCGTGGGCTACCACGAAGTCGTCTTGGCTCGACACGCCAGAGCGCAATCCCATGCCCGTGTGGGTCCAACCCGACGGGAGCTGTTCGCGGAAATCCGCCAGGGTGCTAAAGTTGGTGCGGTTAAACTCTGCGACTCTCATGCGTTCCAAGGAATGGTTTGTCGCCAGCATCGCCCATGCCTGCGCCACAGTTTGCGTTTCGGTGTGACAGGCGGTGAACCAGGGATGGAGGGGATCGCTGGACGCGGGTGATTTGCCCTTGAGCGCCCCGACTTGCCCGCTGAGATTTGATACGGTCAGCGCCTTCGCGTCCGTGCGCCACACATCGACCAGCTCAGAACGCAGTTGCCGTTTCAAGCGTCGCAACTGGGCCAGGGCATCTCGATTGACCTCCGGACTATCTAGGGTGTGTTGCACCGAGCGCGTGCTTCTGAGGACGCCTAGCAGGGCGTGATAGTCCTTGGTCGAAACCGCATCCATCTTGTGGTCGTGGCAGCGGGCGCATGCGACGGTGGTGGCCTGAAACGCCTTGGTCAGGGTGTCGAGCTGGTTGTCTACGATATCGTAGCCAATGGCTGCGAACGTGACGCAGCTGTCATGATTCACCTCACCGAAGCGAAAGAAGGCCGTGCCGATGGCGGACTCATTGTAGCGTTCCTTTCGATTCCACCGTGGCTTCGGCAATAGATCGCCTGCGATCTGCTCCCGCACGAACTGGTCGTAGGGCAGATCCTCGTTGAAGGCCCTGATGACATAGTCGCGATAGCGCCACGCGTAAGCGACATCGTAGTTCCATTCGTTGCCATGCGTCTCGGTGAAGCGCACGACATCAAGCCAGTGCCGCGTAAAGTGCTCACCAAACTGAGGACGCGACAGCAGGTGATCCACCAGTTCCCCGTAAGCTTTGGGAAGGTTCTTGCGAGCTTTCAGGGCGAAGGTCTCCACGTCCTCTGTAGTGGGAGGCAGTCCCGTGAGCACCAAGGTCGCTCGACGGATCAAGCTTGTGGCATCCGCCCTGGGGGACGCGACCACTCCGGCCTTCAGGATCCTATCGTGGACAAAACGGTCCACAGCTGAAGCAGACCACTCAGCAGCCATCGCAACGGGTGGGCGCGTGACATGCAGTGGTTGTAAGCTCCACCACTGCCGTCGTGCCGTAAAAAGCTCTTCCCAACTTTTCTTGGCGGCTATCGCAGTCTCCGATAGCCGCGGATCGAACGCCCCCTCTGAAATCCAGGATTCAAAGTCGGCAATCTGTGCGTCCGTCAATCTTCCGCCCGCCTTCTCCGGGGGCATGCGGAGTTCCTTGTCTGTCCAACGCACGGCTTTGAGAAGCAAAGAGTCTCTGGGTTTACCTGGAACCAACGCCGGACCCGAATCGCCCCCTTTCTCCCAGCCCCCCTTTGAATCAAGTGTCAGTCCCCCTTTCTGTTTGGTTGCGGAGCTGTGGCATTCGTAGCAGTGCGTGACGAGCAAGGGACGGATCCGGCTCTCAAAGAATGTGGAAGCGTGATCTGCTGCTTTCGCGAAGGATGGCGAGACCAGAAGGATGGCGGTGACGCAAAGGGGACCTAGGAATGAAAGGGGCAGGTTTGGATTCGGAGTCATGCCTAGGATCTCCAGCGTCACGGTCCATCAAGGTTTGGCGCTGGGGCGCGGAGGCTCACCCACCAGCGGTTGAGTGCTTCGGAGATAGGCGAAGAGTGCGCGGGTCTGTTCCTCGCTGAATCCATCCAACAATCCCTCGGGCATCAACGACATACCCACGGCCTTGAGTTCCTCCAGTTCGGTCCTCGCCAGGGTCACATTCTGATTGTCCAGTCCGCGCAGGACGATGAGCTGATTGTTTTGCTCGATCAAGAAACCGGCCAGCAAACGTCCATCCTTGGTTTCCACCGAGTAGTTCTCGAAACCCTCGCGAATCTCTGCGCCCGGATTCACGATGGCGAGGAGCAAGGATTCCAGATCTGCCCGGTTGTAGACCGTGAGATCCGGACCCACTTCCCCCCCTTGCGCGAAGAGCTTGTGGCAGCTGGCACAGTTGTTCTGAAAGAGCGTGCGTCCCTGATAGGGGTCACCCATCCCCCCTCTAACAACCGAGGCAAGCTGGGTGATCTTCTTCTCCATCGCCTCGGTGGTCGGGCTGCCCGTATTGGGCCATTGCTTTTCCAAGAGTGCCTGGAGTTCCGGGTTGCGATGCTGTTTCAGCTTCCGGACGATGTTCAAGGGGATGCTTTCTGGTTTGATTCCGAATCCCGCCCAGGAAACGCCGTTGGGGCTGATGGATTGAGCCAGCTTCAAGGCCCAGGCTGGGCGGCTCGCGAGCAAGGTTTGAGCTGTGGGCAGGGACTCGCGGCCCAGCGCGGCATACGCGCTGAGAATGATGTCCGCGACGGCGGGCTCATCGTAATTCTGGAAGGTTGAGAGGATCGCTTTGCGCAGGGCATCGTCCTTGTAAACGCCCCGGTAAGCCCGGGTGAGCGCCGGTAGGGCTCCAGGAACCTTTAACTCGCCCATCACGCCCAGGAACTCCAGGCGCTCAGCACGAGGGGCAGTTTCGTCCGCCACAACTTGGATGGCTTTGCGAACCGCACGAGGATCGCCCTGTCGTAGGCCGAAGGCAGGCGAGCCCACCTTGTGTCGTGACATGGCTTGAACGAGCTCATCGGGCAAACCCGTGAGGGTGCGTCCCTTGAAGGCGGCTTCAAAGCCCGACATGAGACGGCGACTGTGCTCCTTCGAGGGTGACAGCTCAAACAACCGGGCGCAGGTCAGCAAGTCCCGGCGCGACCCCGACTGAGCGAAACGCCGAGTGGTGCGATGGAGAAGATGGGTTTCTACCAGTGAGCTTTTCAAGAAGCCGGCATCTTCGAAGAGGCGCACGACCTCGTCCCGATGACTTTCGCACTGGGCCTCGATCGCCCACCAGAGCAGGAGTGGCATCCGGTTGTCCTCGGTATCTTCTGATCGCGCGGCCAAGGCTTTCACCAGCGCGAGACCTTCCTGTGCGGGCAATCGTCTGGCAGTGGCGGCCAGCTGATTTCGCACTTCAAGGTTTGGCTCGGTCGAAGCCACCGCGATGAACTTGGAAGCGATCGCTGCGGAGACATGACCTGTGTCGCCCAGCAAGCGCGCGGTCCAGAGCCGCACGAAGGGATCGGAATGGTCCAGGGCCCGAAGCGCCTCAGCCTCTACAAGGCCGCCGCAGAGATGCAGGGCCCAGAGCGTCTCGAGGGCGTTCTGGCCGGAGCTCTTTTGCAAGGTCGACGATAAGGCGGGCACGAGGGAGGCCTCGTGGCGATCCCCTAGCAGGCGCAAGGCGGTCTGTCGCACCCAGCGGTTGGGATGCTTGAGGCGCTCAACCAGATCTGTCGTGGAGAGCCGGGAGAGATCCTCCGCTCGTTGTGGCTGTGCTCCCTTGCCTTTCAGCCGGTAGATCCGGCCGTTGCTGTTGTCCATCTTGCCTTCATGATTGCGAAAGTGGTTCACCTGTTGGTCGTACCAATCGCAAACATAGACCGCGCCGTCAGGACCGACCTTGATGTCCACCGGACGGAACCAACGATCCGTGCTGGTCACAGGGCGGGAAACGTCTCGCGTGCGAAAGGAAGATTGATCGACCAGGAGCTCGCTCTCGACGATGCGGCCTTGCAGAGGTTCGATGCCGAACAGTTTGCCTGCGTAACGCGCGGGCAAAGCGCCCTGATCGTAAATGATGAAGTTGTGGGTGAAGCGAGGCTCACTGCCATGTGGCATGGCGGGGAAGTAGCCAAAGGCGTAGGGGTTGGAGAGCGGGCCGTGCTTTTCGAAGCCCTTCTGTAGATAACCGCCTTGCAGATAATGGAAGCCGCGGGTGTCACCGCCATTGTGGCCCGAGAAAATCCGTCCCTGGCTGTCAATCTCACAGCCGAATGCGTTGCCCCCTCCTTCGGAGAACACTTCGTAAACTCGCTTCTTGGGATGGTAGCGCCAGATGTTTTGGCCCTGAGAGTAAAACGGCTTGGCGTTCTGGGGCTTTCCATCGGCACCAGCCACCACGATATTGGCGGTGACCGTACTCCCTTGGGCGCCGTAGAGCCATCCGTCCGGGCCCCAGCGCAGGGAGTTCGCGACGCTGTGGGTGTCCTCAAGGCCGAAGCCGGAGAGGCGAACTTCGGGATCTCCGTCCGGTACGTCGTCGTTGTTTGCATCCGGGTAGAAGAGGAGATAGGGCGGATTCAGGACCCACACCCCGCCACGTCCGCGTTCCACCGAGGTGACAATGTTGAGCCCGTCGAGGAAGGTGGTGTGCCGGTCGAATGTTCCATTGCCATCCGTGTCTTCATGGATCGTGATTTTGTCAGCTCCCTTGTAGTGGTGCGGTGGGGGCGGGGGTACCTTGTCGTACACCGAGCGCCAGACGCTGTCGTGGCTCACCCTCTTCAAGCCCGCAGGCGACGGATACTGCCTGTACTCTACCACCCACATACGACCTCGTTCATCGAAATTGAGGAAGACCGGTTGAGCGATTTGAGGTTCGGTCAGGAGCTGTTCCCACTCGAGATCGTCGGCGACCTGGAAGCCCGCCAGAGCTTCCTTTGGACTGAGGGCGGGCGCGTTGGCTTCCTGCGGCAGATCCCGGGGAGGAGCGGCGGGGATAGGCTGTGCAGGAGCCTTTGCCGGGGCGGTTGGCGGGGGGGGGAGCGGTTTAGTGGATTTGGACGCAGGTTCCGGAGCGGGTGGTGGCAGCGGGTCGTGCAGACACCACAGGATGCCGTTCAGGAGCAAGCGGCGGAAGGCAGGGAGTTGAAAGTCATCTAGGTTTCCCAGTGAGGTGTAGAAAACTCGTCGATCCTCTGCGGTATTCACCCACGCCACGGGTTCGACGACATCCTGCCCTTCCACCCGCCCTTGCAGGAGCGGCATCACGGTGGAGGCTAGGCCGCGGTTCTTGTAGAGATGCGAGGTTACCAGAAACGGGGTGGACTTCACACCGGTGAGAACGATATGGGAGGCGCTTGCCGGGACGGTTTCGATGACGCTGTGTGGAGCGGTTGGGGGCTTGTTATTGTAGTGACCCTCGTAGCGGCCACCGAGCACTTCCGCGTCAAAGTGGTTCCAGGATGAGAAGTCGGCGCTGCTGGGCGTAGCGGCGAAGGAATGGCTGGCGGTGCGGATGCCCACCACCGGTTTTCCTGCGGCGATATGTTCGCGGAGCAGATCCATCATCGCTTTCGGAGGGGTGCGACGTCGGACGCTTACCACCACGAGATCCGCCTCTTTTATGGCCTCGAAGTTCTTAAAGTTCGGATCGCCGTCTGTGGGTGAAGCCAGGACATACGACACCTGATAGCCGCGCCAATCGAGCTCCTTTCGGGCAAACTCGGGCAGTGTTTCCCACGTGTGATACTCGTTCTCGCCAATCACCATCGCGATCCGCTTTTTTACGTCTTCCTTAAACCGGAACGGCTGGCCGCCCAGGAAGTCGGTGCTCGTAATGCTGGGGCACCAGAACTGTTCGATATGCTCCACCACCAGCTCAGTGCCGCGAAAGTGCGAGACGTAGGGGCGCATCCGATGATTGTACATCGAGTCCGTTAGATCCCGCACGAGCAGGACGTTTTGTCCCTGCGCGACCATCTGCCGGATGGCGAATGATCTCCCAAGGACGCACATATTGATGTGCACCCCCATAATGACCACATTGGTGATCCCACGCTGGCGCATGAGATAGAACGCCTCGGCGGAATCGGTGATCGCATCGCCGTCCATGATCTCCAAGGCCGGATGCTGGCGCTTCCACGCGCCATAGGACGGACACTCCGGGCAACCGTCGCAGCCGCCATCGGAATCGTCGATGGGCAGAGCGGGTTCTTTGACGCCATTGAGGGAGCACCAGCCTTGAAGTGGCACCTTGGTTTCAACTTTTGGAGCGGCTTGGGCGAGCTTCCGCCCTGGATGATCCTTGTAGAATCCCAAGGTGTCGCTCGGGCAGTGAATGATGAGCATCCCTTTCGCACGAGCGGCCTTCAGCACCTCGTTCATGCGTGGGGCCATTTCACCAACGCGTTCGGTGGCATCGGGACAATGATGCTTGTCCCACATATCGCAGATCACTACGGCCGTCTGGGCTGGGTTCCATTGAACCTGCTTCTCGATAACGTCGACTGTGTTGGTGTCGGCAGCGCTGCGCGCCCGGCCGCGGGTATGCAAGGTGATTGACTCGGCAGAAGAACCCGGCAGGACGCAGGAAAGAACAAGCAGCGTCGGGACGATCAGGGTAAGGCGGAATGTGGATTTCATGAGGCTGTATGGGAGGCGCCTGTTGAGATGTGACATCTCACTTGCGGACGATAAAACCAGCATTGGCCCAATCGGCGAAATCCTGACGGGACCCGTCGCCTGCATCCATCGCGACCAGGTTGATCTGTCGGGAGCCTGCTGGGAGGGGCACATCAAAGCGCCACGCTGTGGAAACCACGCGCATCACGGGGCTCCTGGCGGCTTCCTTGCCGTCGATGAACACCTTAAACACGATGCTGGGGTGTTTCGCGAGATTCGAGCCGTTGCTGATGTTGATCAGATTTTCGTCCGCCCCAGCCAAGCCGACGAAGCGCTCGTATTCCGGCTTGATCTCATACATCAACGAGCAAGGTGCATGAACTCCCATGCCGGTCTGATAGGTTGTCCGGTTCACTTTTAGAGGCTGACCCAGGTTTGACCGATCCTTCTGAGGGGCTTGGGTGTTGCCTGAGTAACGGACGACATTGTTGTAGGTGTGACCGAAGCCCACATTGCGGAGGGGTTTCAAGTCGCCGATGGCGATCTGTGGCGTTGGGGGCATCGGTCCCAGCCGTGCGAAGGAGCCCTCGGATTCCAGGCAAACCGCCCGCCCGTCTCTAAAGGCCGTGACTCTTAGCGTCGTCGCATTCGTAAACACCAATGGCTTAAGGTAGAGGGTGGAAGCCGAGGTTGGATGTGAGCCGTCCAGGGTGTATCGAATCTCAGCGCCTGGCTGGAGGGGAGCCGTGAGGGTGACGGTGATGGGTTGCTCGAATAGGTGCGGGCGCATGAGGGTGCCCCAGGGAGCGATGCGGACCGGATCGACCACCCAGTTCGGATCCCATTTTCCCAGCTTGGTGAGTTCTGCCTCGAAATGAATGGTGGGAGCGAGATGCTTCTCAAAATGCTCCACGACTTGTTCGGTGTTCAGATCAGGGGTGAAGTTGCGGGACGGATCGTATCCAGGATGCGCGTCCGTCATATCGCGTGCCAGGACGCACTGAAGTCCCGCCGATTTCATCGCCCGCAGTCCCATGGGCTTGCCGAGTAGGCAAACCTGAGTGTGAAAGCCGACATAGATCAGATGGGTTAGCCCCATCTTCTTGCAGATGGCGTAAACTTCTGCCTGGGTGTCTGGCATGAGATCCGCCTCGTCGATCCGTAAGGCCGGATGCATGCCATCCCAGCCGAAGTTTCCCCCACAGCGCTCGCGTCCGCACGCGCATCCGCCGGCATCGGGAACGGGTGGGCAGGTCACGTTGACGACGGACGGCACCTCGACTTTGGGCAGGGCGAAGATCGCCTCGCGCTGCGGGTAGCCCCCGTAGTTGTCCACCACGTCGCTCGGGCAGAGCATCACTGTCATGCCCATCGCACGAGCGGCATCGAGTGCCTTGTTCATGCGAGGCACAAAGGCATCGACCCTCATGGTAGCCGTTTTGCACCAGTGATAGTTCCACACGTCCACGGCGATGACACCCACACGCTTGGGATCGACGGTTTCGGTCCGGAGGGTGACTGATCCGGTAACAGGATCGCGGCGTTGAAGGTCTAGAGTCAGTCCCTGAAGCGGCCGCGGGTCGCAGGCTATGAGCAGCGTCAGCACGGCAAGCTGAATGGATCGAGAGGCGAGGCCTATTGGTTTCATAATGAGTAGGGACAGTCTTGGCCGCGAAGCGGCAAACTTTCTAGGACTTTATCCTGGATTGTGCAGTGTGCTGCTCCAGGCGGATGTTGCCCGTCGAACCCCTGCCTTGGCAGGCTGTTGTGACGGTCTCATGCCAGGATAGGTCGGATGACGTGGCCGTGGACGTCGGTGAGGCGATAGTCGCGGCCGCCGAAACGGTAGGTCAGCCGTTCATGATCCAGGCCGAGCAGGTGCTGCACCGTGGCCCAGAGATCATAGACAGTGCAGACGTTCTCCACCGCGTAGTAGCCCAGTTCGTCGGTGGCTCCATGGGCGGTTCCGCCTTTGATTCCGCCGCCCGCTAGCCAGACGCTGAATCCGAACGGATTATGGTCCCGTCCGTCTTTCGACTGCGCGAAGGGGGTGCGACCGAACTCGCCGGCCCAAACGATGAGGGTTTCCTCAAAGAGACCACGCGCCTTCAGATCCTTGATCAGACCGGCGATGGGCTGATCCACCTGGAAAGCCATTTCCGTGTGTCCCGTCTTCAGGCCGCCGTGTTGATCCCACGGGTTGCCGATTTGACCCTGGTCGGAGGGACGCGCGAAACACGTAAGTTCTACAAACCGGACCCCACGTTCAACGAGCCGCCGAGCGAGCAGGCATTGTCGGCCATACTCGGCTTTTTCCCGGACGGGCGAATCCATCCCGTAGAGCTGCTTCGTTGCCTCGCTTTCGCCTCGCAGATCGACCAGGTCAGGAACGGCCGATTGCATGCGGTAGGCGATCTCATAGTTGCGGATGGCAGAGTCAACCTGCTCATCCCCATGAAGGCTGGCGAGATGGCGCTGATCCAATCGGTCGATGAATCGAAGGCGCTTGCGCTGAAGCCCGTCCGCTTCTCGAGGGGTGATATTGGGCAACGGCTCCTTCTGGCTGGGATCAATAAACGAAGCCTGGTGGACGGCGGGCAAAAATCCATTCCCGAAGATGTTCACACCGCCCAGAGGGGCGCCCCCGCTGCTCAGAACGACGAATCCGGGCAGGTTTTGGTTCTCGCTTCCCAGGCCATAGGTCGTCCAAGCCCCCGCACTTGGAAAACCGGCGAATGAGAAACCGGTATGGATGAAGTAGTTCCCTTGAGCGTGTTCATTGGCGATGCTGGTCATCGAACGGATCACACCCAGGTCATCCGCGCAGCTAGCGATATGGGGAAAAAGCTCGCTGATGGGCAGCCCAGACTTTCCGTGATTCCGAAACTCCCATGGGCTGGCCATGATGTTGCCGTTCTCGTTGAACATGGTCGCACGGACAGGCACGGGCATTGGCTTGCCATGATCCCGCTTCAGGCGTGGCTTGGGATCAAACGTATCGACATGTGAGACGCCGCCGGACATGAAGCAGAAGATGACGCTCTTCACCTTCGGGGTGAAGTGGGGCCGGCGTGGTGCAAAGGGATTAGCGATCTCCCGCGCAGGCGCGTCCGCCAAAGATTTGCCGCCTCCCATGAGTCCGGACAAGGCAACGAGGCCGAAGCCGGTGCTACACTTCGCCAGCATGGCACGACGGGAAACCAAGTCGGGGCGCTGTATGGAAAATCGTGATGGATTATTCGACATAGATGAACTCCTTGAGGCAGAAAAGGGATTGCGCAAAGTCTCTCCATACCACTTCGCTCGCTTGTATTTCGTTGCTGGGAACGGTGTGTTCGGCAGCGAGTTCATCAAGGAACTCTCGGGCAGCCGTCAAGTCCGCTGGAGTCGCGGATCGAGCGAAGGCCTTCAGAAACATGCTCTCGACCCTCGAGTCGCGGGCGCGACCTTCTCCTATCAGCGTCTTCGCCCATTTGGAGCATTGATCGATGATGAACGGGTCGTTGAGCAGGGTGAGCGACTGTGCGGGAACATTGGTGGCATCCCGTTTACCTCGAGTGCTCATCGGCTTGGGCGCGTCGAACGCTTCCAGGAACGGATTGGCGGCGTTGCGTCGGATTCGTTGATAGACACTGCGACGCCTGTCCCCATCCAGCGGCCCTTTGGCACCCCCACCCTCTGTTTTTGCCAGATAGTAGACATTCACACCGGGGCCGTACATTTTCAGATCCAGCTGCCCCGAGGTGGCCAGCACGGCATCGCGGATCGCCTCTGCTTCCAGTCGACGCACACGCCCATGCGAAACGAGCTCATTGCTCGGATCGAGTCTACGGGCCTCAGCGGAAGGAATCGCGGATTGCTGGAACGCCTTCGAGGTCATCAGAAGACGCAGGGTCTGCTTCACGGACCATCCGTGTTCGATAAAATAGCTGGCCAGATAGTCCAAGAGCTCCGGATGGGTTGGCTTCTCGCCGAGGCGTCCGAAGTTGTCGACCGTTCCGACAAGGCCTCGTCCGAAGAGATGATGCCAAAGACGGTTCACCATGACACGTGCGGTCAGCGGGTTCTCCGGGCTTGCCACCTTCTCGGCCAGTTCCAGTCTTCCACTCAAGGTGGTCGGAAACGCCCTCTCGTCGAACATCTCAAGGAAACGCCTGGGAACAGGGTCGCCTGGCTGAGTGATGGAACCTCTCGCAAACAGCGGTTGATCGAAAGCGGCGGCTTCATGGACCCCCGGCGCGCGACGGGGAACCGGAATTCTCTCCTCGAGCTCCCGATAGGCGGCAACCGCTTTGCCAAGCTGCGGGAGGCGCGCTAGTGTGGCAGGCAGCAGGTCTCGTCGGATGAAGTAATCGAGGAAGGTGAGGGTTTCGTCGCTGGCGTTGCCCTCCCGCCACTGTGAGATGGCGAGGCTCAGTGAGCGGCTGTAGAGCTCAGCGAGCTCTGAAACCGATCGCGGTGGCCCGCCGGCGAGAAAGTGGGCGACGGGCACTAGCAGTTCTTTGGGTGCTTCTGGGATCGTGTGAAAGACCACTTCTGCCGCCCCAAAGTAAGCGCGTCCGCCGTCGGAAGCATCCGAGTTCGGGGAATCATCGGCGGTGATGAACTCAAGATAGGCATGCGCCCCTTTGCGGTAGGCGGTATCCATTCGGAACCACCTCATCTCATCGGAACCTAAACCTGAGGCCGGGTAGAGGCCGCCTCCGCCAATGGCGTAGTTCTCAACCACGAGCCGTGCTCTGCTGCGTTCTCCTAGCCCGCGAACACTGATGTTGTCCGTGGTTACTTTGAATCGCGGGGAGGTGAAGACTCCGTTCTGCTTCCGGGTGAGGGAATGGGTGAGAACCGCCGCCGGATACAGCCCTCTCAGAACCCGGTCCCCTTTGGCCTCCACGGAGAACTCTCCAACCGCCGCTGCTGTTCCTGAACTCTTGTCGGACATGAACCAACGGCCCGCATCCTCACCGCGCAGATCCCAGACTCGGGTGAAGTTTGTTCGGTTGAACTCGCGTCGGTTGGCCAGCTCGCTTTTCCAGTAGCTCGCCAGTTCGTTCCAGCCGTCTTGGAATGCGGCCTCGTTGAGCTCTGATAACTTCGCCCAGGGTTGAAGCGGGCTGGAGGTGTTCTTGACAGCCTCCGCAAGGGAGGTCTTCCAGATCTCGAGCGCGGACAGGTCCTTCATCAGCTTCGCCTGGTCGCTCTGGAGCTGTTCCAATTCTTCGAGAAGGGCTGACCGTTTTTGAAGTTCGTCCTGGGTGAGCGCTCGGGTCAAGGTGGCGGCGTCGACTCGCAGGGTGCCTGCGCGAAAGGAGGCGACTACTTCGGTGGCCGTAAGGGCTCGAGAGTAAAGTCGAGCCTCCTCGATCTCGCAGGCGAGGGAGGTGATCCCATTGGCCAGGTGTCGCTTGCCCAGCAACACCCGTGCTTGGTTCGCTGCGAAAGTCTGCAAACTGCCTTGCTGGTAGCTACCCCCATAGAGGGTTCCATTCCGGTAGAGGGTGATCGAGTTGTCGGCTCCATAAACAGCCGCGAGATGGATCCATTCTCCCGGCTTGGATGTTTCAGTAACTCCGCCCAAGTCACGTGTGCGACGGAAAAAGTCGCTCCCTGCGATCCAGTGCGCCGCTTCCCGCTCGCCGAAAACGATCGAGTCAAAGTTCTCGCTATCCAACGTCTGCAGGGTCAAGGCCCCCCCTCCTCTCTGACCCAACTCAGCCAGAGTCACCCATACCTCCAGAGTTTTTTCCTTCACACTTTGCTTCAGTGGGTCGGTGGCTACCCAGGAGTCATTGCCTGTGAGGATCAGACGTCCATTGCGAACGGTTGCTGCACCGTAGGCTTTTCCGTGCATCGCCCCGATAGAATCGCGCAAGTCCTTTTCAAAACTCCATTGCGCCAGCGGATTTGGCAGTGGGGTCGAAACGTCTGCGCTATTCTTTTGGGCTAGCTCGGCCCGCGCTCGAGATTCCACTTGGGCGACCCTCTCGCTGACTCTGCGGATCTCCGCATCCAGGCGATCTTTCTCTCTGCGCTGTGCCGCCTGTTCTTGCAGCTCCCTTCCCATTCTGGCCGCTGCCGCTGCCCACGCTTCGGCCAAACCGGCGCGAATCTCCCGCTTCAAGGCGGTAAGCTCTGTGCGGTTGGTTCGAATCAGCTCTGGGACGTCGACGACGACCTGGCCCGGACGGCTGCTGGCGAAGATTCCGTAGAGGGCGTAGAAGTCCTTCTGACTTATGGGGTCGAATTTATGATCGTGGCAACGCGCGCAGGAAACGGTGAGCCCGAGAAAAGCCTTGGAGAAGACGTCGATCTGATTGTCCACCACCTTGACCTGATCGTCCAAGGCATCCACAGGGACGAAGCCTAGTTCCACCATGCGCAGATGCGCGATGCCCAATTTGGATTCGTTCAAGCCTTCTGCCGAGTTCAGACGTGGATCCGGGAGTAGATCGCCGGCGATCTGCTCCCGCACGAATTGGTTGTAGGGCACGTCGCTGTTAAAGGCGCGAATCAGGTAGTCCCTATAGCGCCAGGCCATGGGCAGTTCCGGGTCGCCCTGGCTGCCGTGCGATTCACAATAGCGGACTAAGTCCATCCAGTGGCGCGCCCAACGCTCGCCGAAACGAGGTGACGCGAGGAGGACATCCAGTCGCTTCTCATAGGCGTCGGGTGAAGAATCGCTGCGAAATGACTCGATCTCGTCCGAGTTGGGAGGCAGCCCTGTCAGTGCGAAGGTGGCGCGGCGGAGCAGGGAATCGCGGTCGGCCCTGGCCGCAGGTTTGAGCCCACGTGCTTCCATTTTCTCCAGAAGAAAGCGATCCACCGGATGGTCAGACCAGGCTGTGTTCTTTACTTTGGGCACGGCTGGTGCTTGAACGGGCTTGAAGCTCCACCAATCCTTGCGTGCATTGCGAGTGGCCTCCCAGCCTAGCGTGTTCGTGGCCTCACTGGTTGGGGCTTGATCGCGTGGGGCGATCGCCTCCGGTGAGGCTGCCGTCGCGCCGCCGAGCGTGACATGCAAGACAGCCGTGGCGAGGATGAGCAGGACGATGGGCCTGCTGGCAGACCCGCTCAGGACCTGGAACAGGCTAATGTTTGTGCCCATTTGTGATTCCGAGGTATGACTCCTCTTTTCGCCGTGCGACCACCGATCAAACCTCATTGGGTATACGATAGTGTTTCCGATACGCTGGCTTGAGAAGCGCATTGGCAGCGTCGCTATTGGTGAAACGCTCTGCGGCGCCGTCGAACATCAGTTGCTTCTTCCCGACGCGATAGGACGTGTTCGCCAGATGCACCAGGCAAGCGCTGTGATGGGCCTGCTCGATGTCAGCATTTGGCTGCTTTCGCGTGCGCAGGCAGTCGATGAAGTTTGGCTGATGCCATTTGTCCGGGAAATAGCCCTTGTCCTGATCGATGACTTTTCCGCCCTCGACCACGACCTGCCATCCGCATCCGTGGCGACCCAGATACATCAGGGCCTTGGTGCCGTAAATCTCCACGCGCGTGGCGGAGGTTGGCCAGTGCGGCCATTTGTCTCCATAGCGAACTTCGCCAGGAAACTTCCGCATATACTGGGTCGCATTGCCGCTCTCGCAGGTCATCGCGAAGTCGCCGTAATCATAGGTGATGCACTGAAACTCGGGCACCTCGCGCTGGGATTGGTAAGCGTAGTTGCCGCCGATACAGAGGACGGACTTCGGATGCGGCGGATCGCCCAGTGCCATGCGGGTGAGATCCAGTTGATGGCTGGCATCATCCGCGAGCGTGCCGCCTTTATAATCCCACCAGGGATGCCAGTCCATGTGGCGTCCCGCATTGTAGGGCACCTCGGGTGCGGGCCCGAGCCACGCGTCCCAGTCGAGTCCCGCCGGGACCGCGCTGTCCGGCTTGGGCTCCCACTTGGACCCGTCCAGCATATTGTAAACTTTGACGTGAACGATCCGGCCCAGCTTGCCGCTGGCGATATAGTCGCGCGCGGAGGCCGCATAGGGGCCGCTGCGATTCTGAAAGCCGACCTGCACGATGCGTTGGTATTTGCGCGCCGCCTCGATCATCTTCCGGCCTTCCCAGATCGAGATCGATGGGTTCTTTTCGACGTAGACATCCTTGCCCGCCTGGCAGGCCCAGACCGTGGCGAGTGCGTGCCAGTGTTCCGGAGTGGCGATGACCACCGCGTTGACTTCCTTGTCATCGAACGCCACACGCATGTCAGAGATCCGCTGTGGCGCGCGCTTTTGAACGCCCGTGAGATCCTTCATGATCCCGGCACCGCGATCCTTCCAGATGTCGCAGACATACTTGAATTCCACGCCGGGTAGGCGCGACATGCCCGCCGCATGACTGCCGGCACGGCCGCCGGCACCGATGAGCGCGAGGACAATCCGGTCGCCGGGGCTTTGTGAACGTGCAATGCGTGGAGCGCTGACCAAGGCAGAGCCCACGGCGAGCGTAGCGGTTGCCTTGCCAGAGGATGCGATGAACTGGCGACGATTGAGGGGTTTCATAGCTAGCATTTATTGAGTCAATCTAAGTGATTACAGCGTTCAGCACATTCCCATGGACGTCGGTGAGTCGATAGTCGCGACCGCCAAAACGGAACGTAAGCCGCTCATGGTCCAGTCCTAGGAGATGGAGCATGGTGGCATGAAGATCGTGGATGGACACCTTGTTTTCGACGGCTTTGTAGCCGTAGTCATCGGTGGCACCGTAGGACATGCCGCCTCGGATGCCCCCGCCCGCGAGCCAGAGGCTGAAGCCGAAGGGATTGTGGTCGCGTCCGTCGCGGCCCTGGGCGAACGGGGTACGCCCAAACTCCCCCGACCAGACGACCAGCGTTTCGTCCAAAAGGCCGCGACTTTTCAGATCCTTCAGAAGGGCCGCGATGGGCTGATCGATGGCCCGAGCGTTGAGAGAGTGGTTGTTTTTGAGATCTCCGTGGGCGTCCCATCTGGCGTCGGCGTGAGCACGGGGGCAGGTCAATTCAATGAATCGAACGCCTCTCTCAATCAGACGACGTGCGACCAGGCATTGGCGCCCGTAATTTCGAGTGTGCACAAAGGAGGATTCGAGGCCGTAGAGCCGCTGGGTTGCGGCGGTCTCGCCCGTGATGTCCGTTGCCTCAGGGACGGCCATCTGCATGCGATAGGCGAGTTCGTAGTTGGCGATGGCGGTTTCCAAGGCGTCATGCCGACCGAGTGCCTGCACGGTGCCAGCATCCAGCGCTCCCAGGGTTGCTAGCTTGTTTTGTTGAAGGCGCGTATTCGACTCCAGCGGCTGCACGTTGGCAAGGGCGGGCATCTGGTTCTGCAGCAAGGAGGCCTGATAGCTGGCGGGCAGAAATCCCGACGCAAAGCAATCCACACCCCCCGAGGGAATCAGTCCGCCATCCAGCACCACATATCCGGGAAGATCTTGATTCTCCGAACCGAGCCCGTAGGTGGTCCAGGCACCCATGCTCGGCCGACCGGCCATCCCGCTTCCGGTGTGCAGGAAATAGTTGGCGGCATTGTGCTCAGAGAAATTGGAGAACATCGACCGGATGACGCACAGGTCGTCTGCACAGCTGCCGACAAAGGGGAAGAGATCGCTGACGGGAAGGCCGTTCTGTCCATAGGCTTTGAAGTCCCACAGATTGCCAAGCACCGCGCCATTCTCTTCGAACTGGGTGGGCTCCATTTTCATTCTAAAGGGTTTCCCATCTTCCTGCCTGAGCCGGGGCTTGGGGTCGAAGCTATCCACTTGTGAGACGCCGCCGTCCATGTAGAGAAAGATGATGTTGCGGGCCCGCGATGGACGATGAGACCCAGGGGGTCTAGGACGTTTTGAGGCAGTCTCGGCGCCGTAGGCTCTGTCCGCGAGCAGCGAGGTCAGGGCGATGGCTCCGAAACCAAGCGCCCCGTCGCGGAGCGCTTGGCGACGGTTCATGGAGCGAAAACGTTCTGGCCCTTTAAGGAACATGGATAAACTCCTTCATCATGAAAACCACATGGCAGGCGTCGGCCCACAAGGCCGGATCGTGTCGGGCAATTTCGGGGGAGAGTTCTCTGGCGTTTGCCTGTGTGTGTAGAAAGGCCAGCATCTTCTCGAGTTCGAGCGTCGTCGCGGGGCGTGCCAGGGCTTGGAGAAACAGGAGCTCGACTCGCTCACGGTCGGAGAGCCTGGTGTTTGCGGTCGACTCCTTGGCCCAGGCTTCAGCCTGCTTCTTTACCAGCGGATCGTTCATCAGGGCCAACGCCTGGCCGGGGACGTTGGAGCTGTTTCTTTGGCCCACCGTGGTGTCTGGAAGCGGCAGATCAAAGCTCAGCATCCAGGGGGATAGAAAGTTTCGGCGCGTTTCCTGATAGAGGGAGCGGCGACCATTGCCGTCCATGGGGCCATTCTCATTCCTAACCCACATGCGAGCCCCCATGAAGGGCGTGAAATAGGTTGGAACCGAAGGGCCGAACTGGGTCCGATTCAGCTGGCCTGAGACGGCCAGGAGATTGTCACGAATGGCTTCGCCCTCCAGGCGTCGAAGTCGCATCCGATGGAGCAGGGCATTGTCCGGATCCCGGGCCTCAGCCACGGCGTCCGCGGGTGAGCTGGACATCTCAAAGGTGCGGGTCAAGCAGAGTGTTCGGATCAACTGTTTGATGGATCCACCGTTCTCGCGGAAGGTCAGGGCCAAGTAATCCAAAAGTTCAGGATGCGAGGGCGTGCGTCCCATCGATCCCAGGTTGTCGACGGTGGCCACCAGCCCACGTCCGAACAAATGAGCCCAAACCCGATTGACGATCACCCGATAGAGAAATGGATTGCCCTCTGCCAGCAAGGCCTCGGCCAGTTCGAGTCGACCGCTTCCTGTCGTGATGGGCATCGGTTCGGATCCAGACACGGCTTCCAGGGAGCGTCGACTCACCGCAGGGCCGAGAAGCTTAGGATCCCCTCGGACGAAAACATGCGTTTTCTCCACGCTCCCATCGGTCATGGCTAGCACCCGGAGGGGAGCGGGCAGGCCTTCGGCTGCCTTGTTCATCCGTTCGATCACCCCTGAGATCGCGGGGGTGGCTTCGCTCCAGTCGAGAAGCCGCCTTCGCGACAGCCAGGAAAGTGATGCCAGGGAGTTTTCGTCAGGCGAGCGGCGAATCCAGGAATCCAGGGCTTGGTGAGCTGTTGCTTCCAGGCGTTTTGCCTGCTCCAGCGACGAGTCGGTCGGCTCGACCGCGATTGTCGGACCTTCCGAGGGCGGCTTGTCGCTCTGGGAGAAGAGGATCCGATCCAGCGCAAGGTAGCCGTCCCCAGCATCGATGAGCTCAAAGTAGGCGGGTCGACCGACATGCCTCTGGAGTTGCGAGGTGATGGAATGCCATGTGAACGCACCACCTGTGTTGACGTCGATTTGGGTTTTCTCGAAGAGAAGCGGATTGAACTCGCGTAGGCCGTAGCGAGAGATGATCAATCGAACCCGCCCGGCTTCGCCGGCAAGGCGAAGGTGGATGTTGGGATGCGTGAGGGTGAAGGTGGGTGACCGAAGGGCTCCCTGCAGCGCGCCGGCAATTCTTCCGCTGTGCGCGACTCGTGCGGGGAGAAAGTCTAACCCGTTGCTCCCTACCCGCCAGTTGCCACCGAAATGTTCCTGGGGGGTGAAGGCTTGGCCGCTCGGAAACCATGCCTTGAAGTCGGACGCTTCAAACGGTGCATACACCACGGCTTCGACTGGCGCGTTTGATCGGCCAGCAGCCAGCGGCGTGACAGGGTGTGGCACGGTCGCGGCAGGGTTGTTTGAGTGGTTCTTAAGTTCAACGGCCACGGCTGCCAACCAGGGCTGCAGGGGGTGTGGCGATTTCTGTGCCGCAGGAGTGCTCAATTCCTTCACCCAGCTTCCGAGAATCGAGGCTTTCAGCCCTTTCCGGGCGGCGACCGCCTCTATTGGACCTGTGAGGGTATTTGTTTGCTGAGAGCTCAGTGAACCCTTGGAGGCGGTCTCCGCTGGTCCATTGGTTCCAGCCTTATTGGAATCGGCCTGAACCTGGAGTATCTCACGCGCGGCTGAAAGATAGGCTACAATCTTAGGCTCGCCTGTTTGGCGGAGCTTTCTGAGGCTCGCCTCCAAGATCTGGCTTTCTTCGCTGTGGCGTTGACGCAGTGATTCCGCTCGAGGTTCCAGTGTCCCATCGGGATCAAGAAAAGCGATGTTCTGACGGGAGGAGCGAAGAAACGCGGTGAGGCTGTGGTAGTCCTGGGTGGAGATTGCATCGAACTTATGATCATGACAGCGGGCGCAGGCCACGGTGAGCCCAAGGAAGGTTTTTGAGACGACATCGATCTGATTGTCGATGCGGTCCGCCTCGTCTTGGAGCGGGTCCACTGGAGCATGCGTGGCCTGGTGCAGATACCACCATCCCGTGCCGATGACGGACTCATTGAATCCTGCCGTAGGGTGTCGTCGGGGGCTCTTCAGCAGATCGCCGGCGAGATGCTCCTTCACGAACTGGGGGTAGGGAACATCACTGTTGAACGCACGTATCAGATAGTCCCGATACCGCCAGACATGCGGTATCGTGTAGTCCTGCTCGTGGCCGTAGGTTTCCGCGAAACGAATAAGATCCATCCAGTGGCGAGCCCAACGTTCACCGAAATGAGGGGAATTCAGCAGGTCATTGACCACTTTAGCACGGGCATCCGGAGAGGAATCGTTCAGGAACGATTGGAGTTCCTGAACGGTAGGGGGGAGTCCAGTGATCGCGAAATGGACACGTCGAAGCCAGGCTTGGGGGAGCGCGGGGGGAGCGGGTCGGAACCCTTCCGCCTCCAGCTTTGCCTTGATGAATCGATCGACCGGCTGTTCCCATCCTTCCGTGTCCTTCACTGTCGGCAGGGCTGTCCTTTTGATGGGCTGAAAACTCCACCACTCCCGGCGCGCTTTGAACACGCTCTCCCAACCCGCGCTCCCCACGGATTCCGCACTAGGAGGATGGTCGCGTGGGTCGGGCGCTCCGTCGTTCACCCACTTGATGAAGTTGAACAGGGCAGACTGGGAGAGTTTCGGTCGATCCTTCGGCATCTTGAGATCGGGATGCGTGTGATGGATCGACTGGATCAGCAAGCTTTCCATGGGCTTGCCGGGAACGATGGCCGGGCCCGACTCGCCCCCCTTGAGCAGTCCGTCGCGAAAATCCACGCGAAGCCCACCCTTCGCCTTCTTCGCGCCATGGCACTCGTAGCAGTCGTTCGCGAGAAAGGGGCGGATGTGTTGCTCGAAAAATTCAGCCTGCTGGGGGGAGATCGATCCCGCTGCGCTCGCGGATGCGATCGGAAGCGCTAGGCATAACACCAGGATCTGTTGAGGTGCGTGAGGGTTCACTGAGCTAGTGGAGACGATCCTCACGCGTGTCGAATTCACCCAAAGACAGCCTGCCTGATCTGGGGCACCGTGCGGGGGGTGTAACCCAAAGGCTTGCCACGTTCTACGTCGGCTTGCCACCTTCTACGGTGGCCGTGCGAGATATTGAGGCTGGACCCCTTAGCGTCCCGCCGAGAATCAGTTGCTTCCGAACTTGATGGGGACGGGCAATTACTGGATAGTGCTCAACACTCAGTCCAATGTCTCGACGACTCGTCTCTCAGAAATTCAGCCTCTGAATGGCCGAGGGAAGGTGACTTGGCTGAAGAGCACACTGTTGCACTCCATGAGCCTAAATCGTAGCGCAGCTGCCCGAATCCTGAGCAAAGTAGCCAGAGCCGCCGAAGCGGACCTTGCGACGTGGGTGCTGACCGCCTGCTTCCTTCTGGGGTTGGTCCCTGCGGTGGCAAGTGGGGCTTCCGTGGCCCCAAAGGGCAGGCACTGGTCTTTCGAGCCGGTGAAAAAACCGTCCCTTCCGTCTCAGGTCCAACCTGCGCACACCGAGATCGATCGCTTTATCGTCGGAGCGCTTCAAGCACGCGGTTTGTCCCTCGCTCCGTCTCTTCCGCGCTGGCAGTGGATCCGCCGCGCGACCTTCGATCTCACCGGGCTTCCGCCGACCTGGGACGAGGTGCAGGCCTTCGTCAATGATACCTCCTCGGACGCTCGGGAAAAGGTCCTGGACCGCCTGTTGAGTTCTCCGCGCTACGGTGAGCGTTGGGGGCGCCACTGGCTTGATCTCGCCCGATACGCGGACACTTTGGGAGGCAGCGCGATTGGGTTCACCCGGTTTCCCTTCTCTTACACCTATAGAGACTATGTCATCCGGTCCTTTAATGCGGACGTGCCCTACGATCGCTTCGTGACCGAACAGCTGGCAGCCGATCAGCTGGGCCTGAAGGACAACGATCCCGCGCTGGCAGGCTTGGGTTTCCTGACTGTTGGAATGCAGTATCGAAATCGGCATGATGTCATTGACGACCAGATCGATGTCATATCGCGAGGGCTGATGGGGCTGACCGTTGCTTGCGCTCGATGCCATGACCATAAATTCGACGCCATCTCCACCAAAGATTACTACTCCCTTTACGCAAGCCTCGCGGCCAGCCAAGTCCCCAGGACCCTCCCCATCCTGGGACATCCGGAAGACGGAGACGCTTACCGTGACTACCAGCGTGAACTCGCACGCCTCCAGAGTTGGCATGACGACATGGCCGGCGAGCAGAACGAGGTCATGCGCAGCCGGCTGCGCATGCAGGTGGGTTTGTACCTGCGCGAGCTTGCCAAAGGAGTGCCGGAGCAGGATATCTCCACCGAGTTCCTCTCGTATCGAACCGACGATATCCGCCCGTTGATTCTCAATCGTTGGCGGGACTATCTCAGCAAGATGCCCGAGACCGACGCAGTCTTCGGCCCCTGGGCACGCTTGTCCCGCCTGCCTGCTGCCGGATTTGCGGAGGCGTGCACGAACCTGGTCCGCAGCCTGGAGAAAGAAAATGGGGATCCTGCGAAGTTCAAGGAACTCCACAAGCTCTCGGCGGAGGCTCCTCGGTGGAATCCGCGGGTTATCGACGCCCTCAATCAACAGCTGCCGAAGTCCATGATCGAGGTCGCGGAAGCCTACGGGACGCTGTTCACCAACGTGCACCTGGCGTGGCTGAAAGGACTCCAAAACGCTTCTGCGGAAGCAGCCCCCGGGGCGGCGATCATTCCGGATGAAGACCCGCGACAACTTGAAATCAACACCCCCGTCACCCGTCAGTTACGGCGTCATCTCTACGCCAACAACACCCCGACGGCGGTTTCTGACAGCGTGGCCCTGAGTCTTCTGAATCGCTCCGTGAATGACGCTCTGTCGGGGCGTCGGGGAGCCATCCACGAGTTGCACCTGAATTCCCCAGGATCGCCCGCGCGAGCCATGGCGCTTCAGGAACAGGAGACGCCTGGGCCGTTCCATGTTCTGCAACGTGGAAATCCGTTGAACCGAGGTGCGGTGGTTTCACCTGGCTTTCTGTCCATTTTGAGCCGCACAAATGCTGAGCCATTTCCAGAGGGACACCGGCGTTTGGGCTTGGCGCGCGCGGTCGTTTCTCCCGCCAACCCCCTGACCCGCCGCGTGCTGGTGAATTGGGTGTGGCAACATCATTTTGGGCAGGGACTGGTTAGGACCCCTGATGACTGGGGCACACGCGGACGCCTGCCGACGCATCCCGAATTGTTAGACTACCTTGCATCGGTGTTTTTGGAGGACGGAGCCTCTCTTAAGCAGCTGCACCGTCGTATCATGCTCTCCTCCGTTTATGCGCAGCGTGCCGTGGAGGACGAACGATCGCGGAACGCCGATCCGGAAAACGAGCTACTCTGGCGGATGCCGACCCGGCGGCTCGAGCTGGAGGCCATGCTGGATTCCATGCTGGCGACGTCCGGAGAGCTCGATCTCACCTTGGGAGGCAAGCCCTTCGATCGCCAGGCCCAACCCGGTGTGCTGCGTCGAAGCGTCTACGCCTTTGTGAACCGGGATATCGTCTCCACTCTTTCGAGCACGTTTGACGCCGCGAATCCGAGCTCCTGCACCGCCCGGCGTCCGGACACCACCGTGCCCCAGCAAGCCCTTTTCGCTCTGAACTCGGAGTTCATCCAGGACCGTGCGACTGCCCTGGCCGCGAGGGTGAGCAAGAGCGCAGGCGACGACGACAATCGCCGCGTTCGGGAGTTATATCGGCGAGTCTTTTCGAGAGATCCCGAGACGAGCGAGCTGGATCGTGTCCTACGTTTCGTGCGTGCCACGACCGAGCCGTCAGCGGCCTGGCAGCAGGCGGCGCATGCCCTGCTTGCGGCCAATGAGTTTTCCTTCGTAGACTAGATCCGACCTATGAACACCCCTTTCCCTCCTTCGCGGCGAGAGTTCCTCAAACGCTGTGGCATGGGTTTCGGCTCACTCGCTCTCGTGGATCTGCTCAGTCAACGCGCGGTTGCAGGAGATCTCACGCCGCATTTCGCACCCAGAGCCAAGCGCGTGATCCACGTGTTTTTGAATGGAGGAATGTCGCAGGTGGACACCTTCGACCCCAAGCCTGAGTTGACCAAGCGCGCAGGACAGATGCTGCCCTATGAGAATCTCCAGACTGAACGAAAGACCGGGGTCGCATTGCCATCGCCGTTCACCTTCCGGAACTATGGGCAGAGCGGTATCCCCATCAGCGATCTGTTTCCTCATCTATCGCAATGCGCGGATGAGCTGGCGGTGATCCGATCCATGCATGTTGAGCTCCCTAGCCATGAGCTGTCCTTGATGCTGATGAACACCGGCGATCAGAGGCAAGTGCGTCCAAGTCTGGGCTCCTGGCTGACTTGGGGGATGGGGTCCGAGAACCAGAACCTTCCGGGCTTCGTCGCCCTATGTCCGGGCGGCATGCCCGTGGGTGGGGCTGCGAACTGGCGGTCTGCCTTTCTGCCCGGGGCCTATCAAGGCACCCATGTGGACACCTCGCAGGCCGATCCGCGCAAGCTCATCGATCATATTCGCAACGCCCGGCTGGCTCCCAAAGCCCAGCGGGAGCAGTTCGAGCTATTGAGGGATCTAAACGCTCACCATCTGGCCGCTCGTCCCGGGGAGGCGGCACTCGAGTCTCGGATCCGTTCCTTTGAGCTGGCTTACCGCATGCAAATGGAGGCGACCGATGCCTTTGATGTGGATCAGGAACCCGATCATATTCGGAAGGCCTATGGTGAGGGCCCGCAGAACCGGCAACTGCTCATCGCCCGACGGCTGGTCGAGAGGGGTGTTCGTTACGTTCAAACCTGGCATGGCAATCTGCAGCCCTGGGACAGCCACTCAAATATTCGCGAGGAGCATCGGAAGGTGGCCAATGAATGCGACCAGGGCTTGGCCGCACTGATCATGGACTTGAAGCAGCGTGGGTTGCTCGACACCACGCTGATCCTGTGCACCGGAGAATTTGGACGCACGCCTTCCGTGGAGATGGGGCAGAACGGCTCGGGAGCGGCCCAGGGACGGGACCACAATCACTGGGGATTTTCATTGTGGATGGCAGGAGGTGGCATCAAGGGCGGAACGATTTACGGTGCGACCGATGAGTTCGGCTTCCGTGCGGTGGAGAATCCTGTTTCCGTGCATGACCTGCACGCCACTATGTTGAAGTTGCTTGGGTTCGATCACGAGCGGCTGACCTTCCGCTACGCTGGCCGTGACTTCCGGCTGACGGATGTTTACGGAAAAGTGGTTCACGAGATTCTTGCCTGAGCTCCGTTCTGCAGGGTGTCCGCCAGGGTCATTCTTGGGTTGGGGGATAGTTGCAAACGAAAGGTGCCCTCACATCAGGCTTGGCCTCCAAGTCTGGATGTGTAACGTCCCTCCCCATGAACGCATCTCAAGAGAATTGGCCACGCGAGCTCGCCCTTTCATCCGCTCAAGGCTCGCGCCCTCTGAGTGGTTCGACCTTCACGGTCCGCCTCCTTTTCACTGCGTTGATGACCGTTGCGTCCCTCTCCCTTTGCGCGCACGACTGGCCTGAGTTTCGAGGTCCTACCGGTCAAGGACACTCGCCTGCCAAGGACGTTCCCGTCCGATGGAGCGGGACGGAGAACTTAGCCTGGAAGGTGCCCATCGCGGGTGCGGGATGGTCTTCGCCGGTGCTGGTGAAGGATCGCCTCTATCTTACCGGGGCAAAATCCATCCCAGGCTCCAAGCAGCTTGAATTGGCCGCGATATGTCTGGATGCGCGAGATGGCAGGTCGATCTGGACCACCAATGTATTCAGTCCCGACGATGGGGCTAACCTGCATGCCAAAAACAGTTATGCGAGCCCGACCCCTCTCGTACGCGATGGTCGCCTGTATGTCCACTTTGGGCACCTGGGAACCGCGTGCTTGGACCTGGCCGGACGCGTTCTGTGGAGACAAACCTCCATCAAGTATCCGTCCGTTCACGGCAATGGCGGATCGCCTGTTCTGGTGGGCGACCGCTTGATCTTCAGTTGCGACGGATTCACCGACCCCGTGGTGATCGCGCTCGATCGTCACACGGGGAAGATTCTGTGGAAGACCCCTCGGCAGAACGAATCCGTGCCGAAAAAATTCGCCTTCAGCACTCCTCTCCTCATCACCAATGCCGGACGTTCCGAGCTCATCAGCCCGGGCGCGGGCGGTACCTATGCCTATGATCCGGCCACCGGGCGTCCCTTGTGGCGGGTGAGCACTGGGAACGGCTTCTCCGTGGTTCCTCGGCCGGTTTTCGCGCACGGCTTGCTGTTCGTGAACACCGACTATGACTTCCCGAAGCTCTACGCAATCCGGCCCGGCGGCGAGGGGGATGTGACCGCCACAAATGTGGTCTGGCAGACGGGACGAGGCGCTCCCAGCACGCCCTCGCCGCTGGTGGTTGGCTCCGAGCTCTATTTTGTCTCCGATGCCGGCATTGCGACCTGCGCCGATGCGAAGACGGGGAAGGTGCATTGGAACGAAAGGCTCGGGGGAGGCTTCTCGGCTTCGCCTGTTTTCGCGGAGGGCCGGGTCTATTTTCAGAACGAGGAAGGCATGGGTTATGTGCTGAAGGCGGGCAGGGAGTATGAGGTGCTTTCCAAGAACGATCTGGGAGAGCGCACCCTTGCCAGCTACGCGGTGGACAACGGAGCGCTCTTCATCCGAGGCGCTCAGCATTTGTTCCGGATCGGGAAGAACTAGAAGCAGGGCCGCCGAGTTCCTCACACTAAGGCACGAAGCTCACGAAGCTTTCGGAGGGGGCTTTCTTGGTGGGTTGCCCTTTTTTCAGCACGCTTGCGCGCGGGGCGTCAAGGGTGACTCTACGCCGTCTCGACTCCTTAAAACTCTCATCGACTCCGCTCGGGATTCCGGTTGACTCTCTTGCCATGTCCTCCGCATCGCGTAAGTCAGTCCTGTTGATCCGGTGTTTGTTACTCGCATCCCTGGGCTGTGTGCCCCTGGCTGGTGCGATTGCCTCTCCCGCTTCGGCGGTCGCTGCGCTCCGTGCTCGGTCGGGTGCGCGGGTGGCATTGGCGGATGGCGGCGATGCCTCGGCGCTTCGACTCGACGCTCGCTGGCGTGGCGATGCGTGTCGTGTTCGACTTCTGAATACGGGAACGACGAAGGTGCGAGTCCGTGAGGTGATTCTTTTGGATGTCCCCCACGGTCTCGATGCGGACACCCCGGTCTATGGAGAGGGATTTCAGATGCTTTCCCAGACCGTCGGCACTTTGGCTCAGCCTGTCGATGTGGGTTCCTATACGGATCGCGGCCACTATCGCCTTCCAGAGCCTGCTGGTTTTCGTACGGTCTATGGCATGCTCCTTCTCTCGCCCCGAGAGGCGGATCGATTGCTCCTAGGTTTCACTTCCTGCCGCCGCTTCAACGGCAAGATTCACTTCAACGCCACGCGTCTGCAGGCCGTGCTTGAAACCGAGGATCTGGAGCTCGGCCCAGGGAAGAGCTGGGAGCTTGAAGAATTCGTGGTCCTGAGCCATGCGTCCAGGGATCACTTGCTGGAGAGGTTGGCCAGCGCTATTGGGAAAAAGCATCCCCGGCTTCGGCATGAACCGGTTCCGACTGGCTGGTGCTCCTGGTATTGTTTTGGTCCCAAGGTCACTGCGCGGAACATCACCGACAATCTTGACTGGATCAGCACACACATTCCCGCATTGCGCTACATCCAGATCGATGATGGGTATCAGCCGTGGATGGGGGACTGGCTTGAGTCTGGCCGGGCCTTCGGAGGAGACCTGCGTGGCGTGCTTCAAGAGATTCGTCAGCGGGGTTTCGAACCCGCACTCTGGGTGGCCCCATTCATCGCCAGCGGCGAGTCCAAACTCTTCAAGGATCATCCGGATTGGTTCGTCCAAGATTCCAAGGGCGTACCGCTCCGGTCCGACAAAGTGGGCTTCGGCGGATGGCGTTTGGGTCCATGGTATGCCCTGGACGGAACGCATCCTGAAGCACAACGCTGGCTCACAGAGCTTTTCCGGACCCTGCGCCGCGACTGGGGCTGCACCTATTTCAAGCTGGATGCGACCTATTGGGGAACTCTACCAGAAGGCCATCGGTATGATCGGAGCGCCACACGTATTGAGGCCTATCGGAAAGGCATGGAAGCGATCCGTCGGGGTGCTGGCGATGCGCTTATCATGGGCTGCAATCATCCCATCTGGCCCTCGCTCGGGCTCATACACGCGTCGCGCAGTTCTCTGGATATCGAGCGGTCCTGGGGCAGCTTTGCCAGTATTGGCCGGGAGAATCTCTTGCGCGGTTGGCAGAATGGGCGTCTGTGGTGGAATGACCCTGATTGCGTTGTGTTGCATGACGGAGGTTCCAAGGATGTGATGGATGCCGGTGGCCGACCGACTACCATGGGGAAGGTCCCCGATCATGAATATCAGTTCCACGCGACTTGGATCTATGCGACCGGCGGGATGTTGCTGAGCGGGGATGATCTTACGCGGATCACCCCACGGCGAGCCGAGATGTTGAAGAAGCTTGTTCCCCCTTCGGGTGTCTGCGCGCGCTTCGAGGACGATGCGTTTACGGTGGGCGTCACAGCCTTGCGGGGGCGCGAGATGGTTTCGCTCTTCAATTGGGGCGACACCTCGGTGAGCCGGACACTCCGGCTGAAGAGGAAGTCGCGCCTTACGGATTACTGGACCGGCGAAGTCCTGGGTGACTTCTCCGGAGACTATCGGGTGGACTCTTTGCCGGCTCATTCGGCCAGGCTGATTGAGGTCCGTCCGCTATCCCGATGATGAAGACCCTGTCTGGGAGGTGCCGTGAGGTGGGTTGATGGGCTGGTTCTTGTTTGGTTTGGGGGCTTGAGCCTAGTCGCATTCCTGATGTTTGGATGGGACAAGTGGCGTGCCTCTCGCTCAGGCCGTCGCGTGTCGGAGCGAACGCTGATTCTGCTCGGTGCCTTGGGGGGATGGCCAGGAGGTTTCCTGGGGGCGAGGCTGTTTCGGCACAAGACCATCAAGCGCAGCTTTCGCATCAAGTACGCCATGGCGTTTATCCCATTCGGCGCAGCGATCGCATCCTGGTGGTATTGCCGATGAGCATGCGGTCGGGTTGGAAGCTTTTTTCGCTTGATGGTAGGTAACGCAAAGGCTTGCCACGTTCCACGGTGGCTTGCCACGTTCTACCGTGGCCAGGTATTTTCTACCGTGGCCAGGTATTTTCTACGGTGGCCAGGTATTTTCTACGGTGGCGCGGGACAGGGCGCAGAGGCGCGAGAAGGCCGGGAGGGAAACGATGATGGGTTGGGCCCGTGTATTCCGTTCATTCGTATTGGGTTTGTCTGGCTTGCGTCTCTGCGGCAGGTCCCGCGTCTTTGCGATAAACTCCTTGATCCTGGCGAGGGGTGACCTGCGTGGTGGTGTGTGCGGTGGGGTGAAACGCAAAGGATTGCCACGTTCCACGGTGGCGCGAGAAGGCGAGCAACTTCCGGATCGTTAGGGGGATGGCCTCTCTGGTAGGCCGTTCACCACTCGGTGTATCCCGGATTTTACCCAGCGCTCACCGAAGTTGATCACGAGCCCGAGTCGAAGATTTGTTAGACGGAGGTAGGTAAGCATCTGGGCCTCGAAGATTGGGTTCCATTGCACGACTGACTTGTTCTCCACCGCCAACAGACCCTCTACTCGCATGTCCAATCTCAACGGGTAGCGAAGTTTGCGACCTTTGTAGACGACTGGGATGACTTGCTGTCGTTCCACTCGCAGTCCACGCATGCAGAGTTCGGCGTGCAACGCTTCTTCATATAGGTCTTCTAGAAGCCCAGGGCCACCTAAGGTCCGGTGCACTTCGATGGCGGCGTCCACAACTATCAAGGCAATAGCGTTCTCTTGATTCATTCAAAACCTCCCTGACCAATCGAAGCCGCCTTTCCTGCTCGCTTCAAGCGCAAACAAGACAGCATTTTGCTTGTTTAGACTTCACGGTGATTGGGATTGGTGAGGGCGTGGTGGGGAGTAACGCAAAGGCGCGGGACAGGGCGCAGAGGCGCGAGAAGGCCAGGAGGAAAACGGTGATGTGTCGGGCCCGTGGATTCGGTTCATTAGTATGAGGTTTTGTCCGGCTTGCGTCTTTGCGGCAGGTCCCGCGCCTTTGCGATAAAGTCCTTGTCTTGGCGAGGGGTGGCCTGCGTGGCGGGGAGTAACGCAAAGGCCAACTATGTTCTACGTTTGCCCGTGCCACGCCTTTCCTTCTTGAAGCGCAGGGCCCTGCCAGACACTGTTCGAGCATGCTTCGACCGGATAAAAAGTATTCCGTCTATGACCTGCGGCAGCTTAAGGGAAAACGCTGTCTGATTCATGTCCATGTGAAGTCCCCGGAGGAAGCGGCGGCGGCGGAAGCGGCCGGGATTGATCTGCTGAGTTGCAGCTTTGATTCTCCTGTATCGCAGGCGCGTCTGCCTTTACTCGTGGCGGCCGCTCCCAAGAGTTTCCTTTCCTGCGCGACTCCCCACGGGCTCGCCTCCCCTGAGGAGGCGATTCGTGTCGGATTCCGTGCTCTCGAGCTGGGTGCGAGCTCTGTATACTGCTCGGCTAGTCCCTCGATCATCGAGGCAATGGCACGCGAGGGGATCCCGGTCGTCGGTCATCTGGGCTTGGTTCCTCGTCATGCGACCTGGACAAA
>CAMAVD010000013.1 GCA_945861575.1 Akkermansia muciniphila | reverse complement strand
CTTCCGATCGGCCTCAGCGTCCACCGATAAAAGACTGTCCACCCACCCACGTTCCTTGAGGAACTGCTGAGCAGGGCTGAAGGAGAAACTGTTAAAATCTCCAAAGATAATCCCTAACCCAGAGCCCTTCGCCACCACCGCCTCATGGATCCGACGTATCTCCTCGTCCTGCCCCTCCCCCGCTGCCCGGAAGACCTGAAGTGCCGAAGCCAGCGAGTTCACCTTGCCCACCTTCGGGGTCACAAGATGCACAATACCGAAGGGAATGGCCCTCGTCGGACTCATCCTCACCTGTCCAATGATCGCCCCTCGATAAGCCCCTGTGGGAGCCAAGTCGCGCAGGCTCTCCAATGGAAAACGGCTGAGAACTCCGCATCCCCCTGAACCACGCGCCGTAACGTAATGCTGGTGGGGCAGCACGCCCTTGAGCTCACGCCTGAATTGCTCTTCCATCCTCGGAGTGGTCTCCTGCAAGGCCAGCACGTCCGCCTTCATGGACCGTAGGAAGTCGCTCAGCGAGACCAGATTCGTATTCCGAAAGAAGACGTTAAAAGTAACCACACGAAGAGCGGAAGGCGGCGCGCCCGCGGCCAAAACCTCCATACCCAACGCCCCCCAACCCAAAACCAGCAACAGGGCAGCAAGCCACGCGGAAATAAAACCTCCCAGGCCATTCAGGGAAACAAGCCTTCCAGTTCTAGACCAGTCCATAGTGAGCCTCACTTCGGCTTTAGGTAAGCGGCTCCACCACCGCCTCTACCCCACTGAAACCCACGATTTTCACCCGAACACCCTTGTCGATCATCTCCCCCCGGCTGATCACATCCACCCACTCATCCCCAAACCGCCCCTTCCCACCGGGCCTCAAGGCAGAGGTGGTCACACCCTCCCTCCCAAGCAGGGCCTGGCGAGTGTGCTCGAAGGCCAGTTCGGTCGCAGAGCCGCTCGCGGTGTGGGAAACAAGATGCCCGTAAAGGGATGTTTTCGGAAGGAAACGATTTAGAATGGCGATAGCCGCCGCTGCACCCAGGAAGGCAATGACCACTGTTTTTGCGGGCAGGAGCAGAAAGTCTCCCTCCGGCAGGCTCGGTATCAAACTCCCAGGCTGAGGATAGGTGTCAACCAGGGCCATGACCAAGGAGACAATCATCAGCAGCACGCCTGTGATTCCGGCTACAAAGGTTCCTGGAAAAACGAAGAGCTCCAGCCCCACGCAAACTACCCCCAGAAAAAAGACCAGAGCCCAGCCCGCGCCCGATAAACCGGCAATATAGCCTCCGAGGAAATACAGGCCGAAGGAGGTTAATCCCAGGATGCCAGGAAGCCCGAATCCCGGGGTCTTGAACTCGATATACAGCCCCACGATCCCGGCGAGCAAAAGGAGGGATGCCACGGCCTGGCTGCCCAGGAAACTTCCCACCTGCTCCCAGCCAGTCGGCTCCACCACAATCCGGCTCTCGACGCCGGATTCAACGCTCTTAAGCAAATCGTCCAGGGTGGGGAAAGTGCCCGCAGACAGCAGGGGCTTCGGAGGATTCCCATAGCGCTTGGCGGCGCCCTGGCTGGTGAGGGTAAGGATCTCCCCTTCCTTGTTCAAAACCTCTCCCTCAATCACCAAAGCGCGGGACTTCCGCACCATGGCGTCGGCCACGTCCAGATTGTGCCCATTCTTTTCCGCGCTAGCGCGTACCATGGCCGCCACTGCCGAACTCATCTTGGCTTCTACCGTCGGGTTCAAGTTCTCCACGCCTCCCCCCGGCCCCACCATGATGGGTGCCGCTGCCCCAATCACTCCCTCAGGGGACATGTAGATCTTCTGGGTGGCCAGCGCAATGAAAGCCCCCGCGGAAAAGGCCCGCCGGTTCACGTAGGTGAGGGTGCGCCCTTTGAACTGACCCAGGATCTCAATGATCTCCTCGGTCCGATCCACCGATCCTCCATTGGTGTCCATGTCCAGGACCAGCACCTCAGCCCCCCCCTGAATGGCCATCTTGACCCCGCGGCGCACCAGGAAAACCAGCGGAGTGCCTATGTCCTCACGAATGGGGATCACACAGACTTTACCTTGAACCGAGCCAGAACCCGCCGTCTGAGCGGCAGGCAATGGAAGGACCGTCAAGAGCAAGAGGCACCAAAGTATCCATGGGGTCATGCGCACGGGGCCAAAGTAGGGTCCCCCCTGAAAATGGGCAAGTCGCGGGAAACGGGAACGGCAGAAAACGTAAGTTCCCCGTGAATGCCATTGACGCCTGATTCGGACATCATGCTGTAATAGGCCGACATTTATGACGAAAGTCGCCCGAGCCCTACTCTCTGTCTCTGACAAAACCGGACTGGTCCCCTTTGCCCAGGTTCTCTCCGATCTTGGGGTGGAACTGATCTCCACAGGCGGAACCGCCCTGGCCCTCCGAAACGCTGGACTGAAAGTGAAGGACCTGAGTGACCACACGGGATTCCCCGAGATGCTGGATGGCCGGGTCAAGACCCTACACCCCAAAGTCCACGGCGGACTGCTCTATCTCCGAGGCAATCCCGTGCATGAGGAAACGGTGGCCGCTCACCAGATCGCCGCCATTGATCTGGTGGTGGTGAATCTCTACCCCTTCGAGCAAACCATCGCCAAGCCGGGGGTGTCCCTGCACGACGCGATCGAGAACATCGACATCGGAGGCCCCTCCATGCTCCGAAGCGCGGCGAAAAACCATGAGAGTGTGACGGTGATTGTGGATCCCGCAGATTACGAGGTCGTGGCTCGAGAGCTACGCGAGAAAGGCGAAACCACCCTGGACCTACGTCGCCGTCTCGCGACCAAAGTGTATGCCCGCACCGCCGCCTACGACGCGGCCATCGCCAATCATCTCTCCGGTGCCTTCGGTTTGATCGAGGCAGGTGCGCCTCCCGCAGTGCTCAACATCCAGGCTCCCCTGGCCCAACCGCTTCGCTATGGTGAAAACCCGCATCAACGCGCGTCGCTCTATGGCCGTTTCCCAGACTACTTCGAGCAGCTGCACGGCAAGGAACTGTCCTACAACAATATCCTGGATCTAACCGCCGCCGCCGCCCTGATCGGCGAGTTCGATGGCGAAAGCCCCACCGTCGCAATCCTGAAACACACCAATCCCTGTGGGATGGGTCAGGGTGCCACACTGCGTGAGGCCTGGGACAAGGCCTTCGCCACCGACCGACAAGCCCCGTTCGGGGGGATCATCGCTGTGAACACCGCTCTGGACCTCGGCTGCGCTGAGGCGGTGGCCGAGATTTTCAGTGAGGTCATCATTGCTCCCTCCTTTTCCCCGGAAGCCTTGGCTCTGCTGCAGAAGAAAAAGAATCTACGCTTACTGCGAATCCGCAAAAGCCTCCAGGGACCGCTCTCCTCGGACATCCGCAGCGTAGGAGCCGACTCCTTCCTCTGGCAGGAACGTGATATGCGCCGCACCACAGCCGCTGATCTAAAGATCGTCTCGAAACGCCCCCCCACCGAGGCGGAGCTCAAAGCCATGCTCTTCGGCTGGCGGGTGGTCAAGCATGTGAAATCGAATGCGATCGTCTACTGCGCCGCAGACCGCACCTTGGGCGTGGGAGCCGGCCAGATGAGCCGGGTGGATTCCAGCCGCATCGCGGTCTGGAAGGCGGGCGAAGCCGGGCTTGCGCTGGCAGGCAGCGTGGTGTGCAGCGACGCGTTCTTCCCCTTCCCTGACGGCCTAATCGCTGCCGCGAAGGCAGGCGCTACTGCGGCCATTCAGCCAGGCGGATCCGTTCGCGATCCAGAGGTGATCGCAGCGGCGGACGAGCATAACGTGGCGATGGTCTTCACCGGGGCCCGACACTTCCGCCACTAGCAGGCCGTCAAAGGTAGAACATCCTTCAGCGAGGTGCCTGCTTTGGTGATCTCGATTGTCCCAGGGCTTTCTGTGTGTCGGCCTGCTAGCATTCAAAATCCGGCTGCCGGATTTTGAGGAGTAAGAGGATCGGTGTGTCGTCGTCAATATTGACGAAGCGCAGGATCCGGCGTTTCTAGGTTCAATCCCCAGAGCTGGCGACGAGGCAACGGCCTATCCTTGGAGTCTCTATCCTGCCGTGTTCGATGCGCCCGTGACTCACGGCAGATCGAGGACCGAATGGATTAAATCGGCGGGGACCTTGTGGCCCCATTCCACTTTACCCAAGGCCCGAGCCAGCACGAATTTCACTTCACCGGCGCTGACTTTTTTGTCCAACTGCATCGCGTCCAACAGCCGCCGGCGCTGTGCCGCGTTCAGACGGATCTGCACCGGCAATCCCGCTTTCACGAAGATCTGGCGCACACGGTCGGTGTCGGAGGGCTTCAGGCCAGCCAAACGTTCGGAGAGAAGAGACGCCTTCACCTGTCCGATAGCGATGGCCTCTCCGTGAAGATACTTCCCGTAGCCCGCGATCGCCTCAATGGCGTGTCCAATGGTGTGGCCGTAGTTCAAGATCGCGCGAAGGCCGGACTCGGTCTCGTCCTGGCTCACCACCTCCGCCTTGATCTCGCAGGATCGGGCGATGATATGGGTGAGGGCTTTCGAATCACGACGAAGGATCTTCGACATGGAAGACTCCAGAAAGCTGAAGAGCTCGGAATCGTAAATGATTCCGTATTTGATGATCTCCGCCAACCCCGCCCGAAACTCACGTGAAGGCAGCGTACGCAGCGTGGCCAAATCGCAGAGCACAAGGCGGGGTTGGTAGAAGGCGCCCACCAGATTTTTGCCCGCCTTGAGATTCACCCCGGTCTTACCTCCCACGGAGCTGTCCACTTGCGACAGAAGCGTCGTGGGGATCTGGACGAAAGGAATCCCTCGCAAGTAGGTCGCAGCGACAAAGCCAGCCAGATCACCTACCACCCCGCCCCCGAGAGCCACGATGAATGATTTGCGCTCCAATCGATGGGCCGCGAGTTGATTGTAGCACTGCTCCACATTGGCCAGTCGCTTGGCAGCCTCACCCGCAGGGATCGTGATCGCGACCGGATCGAAACCAGCACGGGAAAGGCTCCTCAGCACCCCCGCAGCGTAAAGGGGTCCGACCGTTCGGTCCGTGATGACCGCGCAGCGTTTGCCCAGCTTCAACGCGACGCATTCCCGACCCAAGCCTGACAGGAGGCCGGAGCCGATCTGGATCGGATAGCTTCGGGAACCGAGAGAGACAGGAACGATCTGCATTGGGAGACTGTAAATGGAAAACCCGCCGCTGCAAAGCCTCCGTCAACAAGGCGAATCGATCTAGGCATCCCGTTGGTCCTCAACTCACCGTATTAGCTGTGCCCCCTTCGGAATCGAGAGCGGCGAGAGGAGGTGGCCCGTATGAAGTATCTGCATTGGGGGCCGTCCGGGGGCGCTAAGCTCAGAACTCCTGACCTCGTGCGAGAGCACGTGGGCAAGAGTGCAACGAGGATGAGCCAAAGCGCAAATAGAGGGACAGGTCAGCTGTCGCCTTTCGTTGTCAGGGTTGCTGCTGTTGCGGTTCGCTGCGCGGCAGCTCCTGCCGTTGTTGTTCCAACTGCCCCTGCGGGGCACGCCTCAGAATATCGAGTTGCGCGATCGGCGGCGTCAAATGCCCATGACGTTTCATACAAGCGCGCCCCCTGAAAAGGCAGGGACAAGACAAGACCGTTTATCCGCAGATTTCGCAGATTTACACAGATTAAGGAACAAGACACGGCGGCTCTCCCTTCCAACGCCTTCTCCGTAATCTGCGAAAACCTGTGCAATCTGCGGATCAAAGGTCTTCAAATTGGAACGGGGCTTCTCACAGCGTGAAACTACGAGGTTGCCCCTCTGTGGATGAAATGAGCATTCTCAGGCCATGAAACCAGTGCGGGTCGGCATCGTCGGAATGGGAAACATCGGGAAGCACCATGCGAGCTATCTGCGTGCGGGCCAGGCACCCCAGTGTGAACTGGTAGCGGTCTGCAGCACCTCCCCCGACAAGCTGGAGGCCTACAAGCCTCTCGCCCTCTACTCCGATCCTTTAGCCCTGTTCAAATCGGGTCAGATCGATGCCGCGCTCATCGCTACGCCCCACTACCAACACACCACCCTGGGAATCGCAGCCCTCGAAGCGGGCCTGCACATCATGGTGGAAAAGCCGATCTCCGCACACAAAGCCGATGCGGAACGTCTGGTGGCAGCGGCCCACGCCCACCCAAATCAAGTGTTCGCTGCCATGTTTCAGCTGCGCACGGAACCTCGCTATTTAAAGATCCAATCGCTGCTGAAGAATGCGGAACTCGGCCGACTTACTCGCGTCAATTGGATCAACACGGACTGGTTCCGCACGGAGGCTTACTACTCCAGTGGAGGATGGCGGGCGACCTGGAAGGGCGAGGGTGGTGGGGTGCTGCTCAATCAGGCGCTTCACAATCTCGACACCGTCCACTGGCTCTTTGGAGCGCCCAGTCGCGTGCGAGCTTTCTGCAAGCTGGGCGGCTATCACTCGATCGAGGTGGAGGATGAAGTCACAGCGTATCTGGAATGGCCGGGCGGCGCGACCGGCGTGTTTGTGACGTCCACCAGCGAGGTGCCCGGGACGAATCGTCTCGAGATCTGCGGCACGCGCGGACGACTCGTACTGGAGAACGATCGACTGACCTTCACCCGCACCGAGTCGGATGTCCTGGAGTTCAGTCGTGCAGCTAAGACCGGATTCGGCAAGCCCGACATGTGGAACATCGAGGTCCCCTTCACCAACGCCCCCGCCCAGCACGCGACTCTGATGCAAAATTTCGGCGAAGCGATCCGCGACGGCAAACCCCTGCTCACCCCCGGAGCCGACGGCGTTGGATCCGTGGAACTCGCCAACGCCATGCTCTATTCCTCCCTCACCGCGCAGACCGTCGAATTCCCGCTCGACTCCTCAGTCTACGAAGCAAAACTTAACGAGTTAATCCGGGATTCGAAATTCGAAAAGAAGGTCGAAGCCATCGTGAATGACGACTTCGCTAAATCTTTCCGCCGCTAGCAGGCCCCTCGGAGTTAGAACATCCCGACGCGAGCTACCCGACAAGAGCGATCTATGGGTTCCACGAGTTTCTGTGCGTGGGCCTGCTAGAATTCAAAATCCGGCTGCCGGATTTTGAGCCTTAACGCCCAGTCAACGCTCGTTTGAGGACCGCAGGATCGCTGGTCGGCGGCTGACATTGGGTGCCGGTGCAGAGGAAGACAGTAGCGCGTCCGTCCTTCGCAGGGAGGTTTTTGGCAAACGCCTCCACCAAACCTTCCACCCCGAGCACCACCTTGTTCGGCTCATATACGGAATGCGCCGCCTTCAGGAGCGCCTGGAATTCCGCCCCGGACCTTGCCCCTGCAATCACCACACGTTTGGGCTCCACATGGGCAAAATCGAAAGCGAGCAGAAAGTTGGCGACCGCATGCGGCTGCCGCTTCAGCCGGGGGCCGAAGAGCTTAATGGTCTTATCGGCGGCATCGCGAAAATCGCGGCGATCAGTGATGGCGCCCAATCTTAAAAGCAGGGCCACTGCGACAGAATTCCCCGAAGGCTCGGCACCATCGTAGTCCTCCTTCACGCGGAGGATCAGATCCTGGGATCCCTCCGGCGATTGCCAGAAGCCCCCCTCTTTGGGGTCGTAGAATCTCTTCAACATCGTCTCCGCCAGCGCGCAAGCAAACTCGAGATGAGCGGGGTCAAGCGTGGCCTGGTAAAGTTCGAGAACTCCCTGCGTCAGAAATGCGTAGCCCTCATGCACCTGCACCTGGTCGCGCTCACCGCCACGCCAGCGATGGTACAACGTTTTCGTGGATCGGTCCCAAAGCTTCGCCTCCAGGAAGCGGGCATTCTTCACCGCGGCATCCAGATAAACAGCGTCCCCCAGCACGGCGTAGGCGCGAGCAATCGCCCCCAGCATAAGCCCGTTCCAAGAGGCCAGGACTTTGTCATCCAGGTGCGGGCGCACCCGCTTGGCTCGCACCGAGAGCAACGTCTCCTTCGCTGCGGCCAAGTGCTTCTGCTCCTGCGCGTCCAGTTTGGGATGCATCTGACTAAGGACATTCTGTTCGGGCAGAGCCTGAGGATCGCTGTGATCGTGGAAATTCCCTTCGCGTGTCACTCCAAAATACCGAGCGGCCACCTTAAACTCATCGGCCGACAACAACTCCTTCATCTCACGCTCCGTCCAGCAGTAGAACTTGCCCTCCTTCCCCTCGCTGTCCGCGTCCTCAGCGGAATAAAAGCCACCTTCGGGATGCGTCATATCCCGAAGGATATAGCGAAGAATGTCCCGGACCACGTCGCCAAACCGCGCTTCGCCCGAGACGAGATAGGCATCCAGGTAGAGATTCACCAATTGGGCGTTGTCGTAGAGCATCTTCTCGAAGTGAGGCACAAGCCATTTCTCATCCACTGAGTAGCGAGAGAACCCGCCACCCAGCTGATCATAAATCCCGCCGGCTGCCATCCGTTCGCATGTGTGTAGCACCATCTTCTGAGCCGCTTCGTCGTTGAAGCGACGGGCGTATCGAAGTAAGTAGAGCGGATGGCTTGGAGTCGGAAACTTGGGGGCCTTACCGAAACCGCCATGGACCCGATCATAGCCCTCCTTCAAAGCCACCCCGGCCTGCTGCAAGTCAGCGACGGTGAGCGCGGGCCCATTGGTCGCCTCTCGTGCGAGCATTCCGGAGAGCTGATCATGCATCGATCGGGCGGATTCAAGAATCTGCTCTGGCTTGCCCGACCACGCCTCTTGAACATTCTTGAGCACATCGCGAAAGCTGGGACGACCGTATTTGCGCTCAGGCGGCCAGTAGGTACCTCCGTAGAAGGGTTTCAGATCCGGCGTAAGAAAGACGTTGAGCGGCCATCCCCCGCTTCCGATGGTGGCTTGGACAAAGGTCATGTAGATCTTATCCACATCGGGTCGCTCCTCACGATCCACCTTGATGGAGACAAAGTATTCATTGAGCACCTTGGCGGTCTCCTCCTGCTCGAAGGATTCCCGCTCCATCACATGACACCAATGACAGGTGGAATAGCCGATGCTTAGAAAAATCGGCTTCTTCTCCCGCCTCGCCTTGTCGAACGCCTCGCTTCCCCAGGCGAACCAGTCCACCGGATTGTGTTGATGTTGCAGGAGGTAGGGAGACTGCTGGAGAGCGAGTCGATTAGTGTGGGAATGGGAGCGGGTGCTCATAGGGGGCTTTGAAGATGGAGGCGTTGCGGGAACCGCTCCCCGGGAGCCGGAAGCCAAGAGCAAGACGGCAACCACAGGTAAGGCAAAAGGCGTAGGACGCATCAGGTTCACGCCGCAAGATAAAGGCTCGGAAGAACAGGGCAAGCGGCAAGGCTCAGAACTCCTGACCTAGAGTGGATTCAGGCTGAGCCCACTTGGCAATAGACGAGGCGTGGCAAAGGGGGGCAACGTTGTTGGATCAAGAAAGACCTGAGTACCGGCTCTGCCTCCCCACCCTAATTCCGTGTCTTGTTCCTTCATCTGCGTAAATCTGCGAAATCTGCGGATAAACGGTCTTGGCTTGTCCCTAGCTTTTCAGGGGGCGCGCTTGTATGAAACGTCATGGGCATTTGATGCCGATGATCGCGTAACTCGATATTCTGAGGCGTGAACCGCAGGGGCAGTTGGAACAACAACGGCAGGGACTGCCGCGCAGCGAACCGCAACAGCAGCAACCCTGACAACGAAAGGCGACAGCTGACCTGTCCCTCTATTTGCGCTTACGCCGTCCCCTACATCCGAATGTCCAAGTCCCCTGTAGGCGACGACGTCAGGCGTTCCCCCCCTCGCGTTCGGGAAGACCCAAAGACAAAACGCCCGCGGCTCGAGGTGAGCGCGCGGGCGCGAAAAGGCGGAGCAGCACTCCGGCCGCCCCTAAAATAAATGAGCCTCAGTGGTGAGGATGCTCGTCTGCAGCTGCCTTCGGAGCCGGGGTCCTGGCCTTGACGTCGTGCGCCGGGAGCAGGGACTGAATGCGGAAGGGCGTCTCCTGCGTCGAAGCAGGAGGAGCGTCACCCGGCCCATCCTGCGTCACGTTCCCCGATTTGCCGCCTGCGGCCTGGGCCAGCGCGGCTTCCTTCTCAGCGAGTTCCGCCTTAGCGATCAGGCCATCCAATCCAGGATGCGCCCCCAGCCAACTCACGGAGCCCTTCTCCAAATCGTAGACACCGCCCACAATCTGCAGGGCACCTTCCTTAAGCTTCTCGCGAACAATCGAGCTCTGAAAAACGACCTCCTCAATCTGCACCCACACATTCGCCTGAATCGCCGTGGGAATAAGACGCTCGGGAGTGGTTGCCACCGCGCGAGCCTTGTCGACAGCGGGCTGGATGCGTCGGATCAACGCCGGCAAATGTCCAGGCAAGCTGCCCCCTTTACACGCTGCCCCCACGGCACCACAGCCGGTATGGCCCAAGACCACCAGCAAGGGGGTTCCGAGATGCTCCACCCCATACTCGATGGTAGCGATTTGGGTCTCATCTGCGACATTGCCGACCACCCGGATTACGAACAACTCTCCAACCCCACGGTCGAATATCACTTCGACGGGACTCCTAGAGTCTGAGCACGCCAGAATGCTGGCGAAGGGCTTCTGGCCGTCCGAAACCGTCAGACTTCGACGCGCTGCGTCCTGGTTGGGGTGGCGTGACTGTCCCGCCGCATAACGCTGATTTCCCTCCTTGAGCAAGGCCAGCGAAGCCTCACGGATGAGCGAGAGGGTCTGGTCCACTCCTTTGCGCGAGGGTTGGGCGTCGGCCGAAGTCGGCGCACCATGCCCATCCGCCCACGCGCTGCCCGGGTTGCACACAATCAGGGTGCTCAGATATCCCGCGAGCAATCCCCTCCCAATTCCGTGAATCATCGTCCTCATTCGTCAGTCAGTGAAGCCCCCAACGCAGGGGCTTCTGCTTCCATCGGAAGAAGGAGGGCTGAATCTTTAGTGAGGTTGGAAAACGGGGCGCGAGGGTGATGGCCACCGGTGACGCCAGTGCAGTGCCCCTCAACCGCGGTAGGGCCGGATAACTCGCTGTTCTGGGCTAAACTCGCGTCTCGGCGTCGACCAGAACCTGATAGTCCTGCCAAAGCACGTCGACCAGGGGACTGCAGGGCAAATCCAACCCGTCCAACCCTACCAGCCTTACAACGCCCAGGGTGCTCATGGTCAGGAACGCTCCCTGGGTCGTCACGAGATCAGCCGGACGGATTCGAGCTGAACGTATCGGCACCCCGCGCGCCAGACAGAGCTCGCGAATGACGCCGCCACTCACACCGGGAAGGGCTCCCACTTCCTCAGGCGGATGCTCCACCGCTCCATCGCGAATCCAGAAAAGGTTGCCGCTGGTCCCTTCGGCCAGGAACCCATCGGCATCCGTAAGAAGAGCCTCATCCCTCCCTGCATCATCGGCCTCCATCCGGGCCAGCACCTGCAGCAGCTTGTTGGCGGTCTTGCACTCGCTCAGCGGAGTGGCCCCCGGGAGCCTGTGACGGCTTAAAATTACCCACCAAGCTAAAGGTTGCGTCAGGGCCGGTGCCAGAGCGGGGGTCACTGTCATCACCAACGTGGGCGAATCCGCCCCCCGAGGCGAGTAGCCACGGTGTCCAATACCCCGAGATACCGCCAGCCTGAGCAACCCATCCTGAAGGCTATTCGCAGCGATCAAGTCAGCGGCATGCCGACCGAGAGTCTCGGAGTCGAAAGGGAGGCGGATACGGAGCAAATCGAGGCCTCGGCTCAAGCGCTGCCAGTGGGAGCCCCATCGAAACACTCGCCCATGGGAAACACGCAAGGTCTCGAACAGCCCATCGCCATAGAGAAATCCACGGTCTTGCACTGGGATCATTGCCTGACCCTCAGGAATCAGAGCGCCATTTAGAAAAACAAGTTTGGACATATCTGCCATTCCAGCAGCGGGGCCGGAGGCCCCTGAAGATCTAACGATCAGCAGGTCGGGAGCAAGACAAGAGGAGGGGGCCTCGCTCCCCTGGAGAATCGCATCGACTCGATACACCCTGCTGTGTTTCGGTAGCTCTCAGAAACTCTGTCATGCAAACCGAACCAAGTCCTCCCGCCCGGCTCGCCCCACCCAGACGCTTTGTATCCGTCGATGCCCTCCGCGGCTTTGACATGCTGTGGATCGTTGGAGCCGGCGGACTGGTCGGGGCTTTGGATAAAATGGCGGGCAAACAAGGCTCCGGCTTGCTGCACTTTTTGGCGCAGCAACTGTCACACAAGGAGTGGGAGGGATTCGCATTCGAAGATCTGATCTTTCCCCTCTTCGTCTTCCTGGTCGGCGTCTCCATCGTCTTCTCCCTCACCAAGACCCTGGCAGGCGGCGAGGGCAAGACGACCGCGTATAAGCGCATTGGCCGCCGTTTCCTTCTCATGTATGCTGTGGCCCTGGTTTACTCGGGAGGCGTTTCCAAAGAGTGGCCGGACATACGCCTCATGGGCGTGCTGAACCGAATAGCCCTCTGCTATCTCTTTACCTCTCTGGCCTTTCTACACCTCAAAACCCGAGGATTGGTGGCACTTGTCACCGTCCTGCTCGGAGGCTATTGGGCATTGCTGGCCGCGGTCCCCTTCCCTGACCTGCGAACGCGGGATCCAAAGGGGGTTCTCCTCAGCGAGCAGATCACAGCCAAGTCGGTCACGGAGTTAAACTGGGGAACTCAGCATACCATCAAAGGAGTTTACCAGCCCGGGCTCAATCTCACCCACTACCTGGACCAGAAGTATCTCCCTGGAAAGAAATGGAATGGCACCTGGGATCCTGAGGGTTTCCTGAGCACGCTCCCGGCGATCGCCACCTGCCTGCTAGGCGTCTTCGCCGGACTCCTGATCCAGAACCAGTCCATCTCGGATCAAAAGAAAGTGCAGTATCTCCTGATGGCCGGAGTGGGCGCTCTGGCCTGGGGGTTCCTCTGGGGTGCCTACTTCCCCATAGTCAAAAAGATTTGGAGCTCGTCCTTTGTTCTGGTTGCCGGCGGCTATAGTGCCCTGCTTCTAGGTGCCTTCTATCAGATCATCGAGGTCTGGGGCTACCAACGATGGGCCCAGCCCTTTGTCTGGGTTGGATCCAATGCCATCACAATCTATCTTGCCAACAACCTCATCCACTTCCGAGAAGTCTCCCTGCGATTCACCGGGGGCGATGTAATGAACTTCCTAAACGAGAAGGTCCATTCGGGGGTTGGCGACCTCCTGGCCGCTCTCGTCACGGTGGGCATCGGCTTGGCTCTGGTTCGTTTTCTCTACCAGCGCAAAATCTTCCTCCGCCTGTAATCTGCCGATCACGCCCGTTTTTTCGACTGCAAACGCTCTACAGCCTGCTGCCGCTGGCCAGGGCAAGTCCGACTAACGGAACCGGAGATCCTCCGGATCGCAGACCATTTGGGGCTGACCGATCAGGAGTTCATCCAACGGCACACTGTATCTCAGGAACGCGTTATCGACGCAGTCGAGAGGCCCGGCGGCGGAACCACCAGGGAACGTCCCTCGTCGTAGGCCAACTGGCAGACTTGCTCGTGCATCCGCTTGGCCATCTGCTTGCGGTTCAATCCCGGTGGCGCAGCAAACCCCGGACGCACGATGGCTCGAATTTCTTTCAAACCGAACAGATGCAGCAGATGCGGGAAGAAGGTCATGTCCTTCCAATAAGCCACCTCCTCGGAAGCATCCCCACCCGGCACCACATACCCTATCCAGGAAGGAGACACCGACCATCCATGGACAGCCGCCGGCTCGAAGAGGGAGGAAAAGAAGGGCAGCACCCGATCCCCGCCCGTGCTCGTGCCCTCGGGGAAAAGGGTGATGACATTACCTCGCTCGATCACCGGCGCAAAGGCCTCGGCCATCCGCTTCACATCCCCCCGCTCCGCACGATTGATGAAGAGCGTTCCTGCGCACTGTGTCATAATCCCAATGATCGGCCAGCGCTTAACCTCGCTCTTAGACACGAAGATGAAGGGCTGGCACGAGGCGTAGACGATGATATCAAGATAGCTCAGGTGATTGCTGACCATCAAGCCCTGGGTGGGAAAGGAGCCATGCACCGTGACCCTCACCCCGAGCAGCTTCAGCAGGGTCGATGCCCAGAATTGGCACCACACCGCACGCTTCCGTGTATCACGAGACCGGCCGGTCATCCACATCGTGAAGAGAAAATGCAGACAGCAGCAGGCCGAGAATACAAGAAAGGCCATCAGCCGGATAAAAGACCTCAGGAAGCCCATGTTTCTGTAGGTGGGAAGCGGCGGGACGCAGAGGCGACCCGCATGGCCAGGATGAATCAGCTGAGATACTTGAGGACCGTGTTCTGGGGAAGATCCTCCAGGTCCATCAGAGTGAGAAAATCAATCGTCTTGAAATCACGATCAATCGCAGGGGGACTGCAGATCTTGGCCCCCAGCGAAAGATAAGCCAGAAGCAGCTTCGGCACCTTGGGAGAGCGCTCATTTATCTGATCCAATGAGCAGCGATAGGAAGGCTGGGGGAGGGTCCTCCAGGCGGGCGGAGCCAAATGGCTTCTCTCCAGATCGAGGTACATCGTTGCTCCGAGAGCTGGGTCTTGGGAGGTAAGCGAACTGCAACCAATCATGTAACGCCCTTTGTGCTCGCGGGCGTAGGCTGCGATCCCCTTCCACAGCAGGCCCAAGACCGCCAAATTGCGATGCTCGGCATGAACGCAGGCACGCCCCAGTTCAATGATCCGATCGCGATGGCTCTCGAAAGGGCTGAAGTCAAACTCCTGCTCGCTGTAGTAGCCCAGATGGGACGCCGCGGAAAGACCGGTCTGAAGTCGGTAGGTTCCCACCACCTCCTGCGTCCGCGTGTCTTCGACCAACAGATGATCACAGACGGCGTCAAAGGGGTCTTCGTCCCGGCAGGTAGCGTAGGAACTGTCCAGTCCTTCGTGAAGCTCCAGGTTGAACACCACAAAGCGCAAGGCTTGCGCGGCATGCAGATCCTTCTCGTTGGTCGCCAGCCGGAGCAGGTAGTGCGAGCGAAGGTCACTCCGGGAGAGAATCCTATCTCCCATGGACACGGAGGCGCTGCTTGAGTCTTCGGTTTTCAAGTGTAAGGGTATGACGAACTCACCGAGCCCGGTACCGGTAATCATCCTTGGCGGCGAGCTGTGTTTAGTCAATAGGCGTTTAGCGGATCACATCAACGCTTTGGGCACTGGACCGGTGCTCTCACGAACGACCAACTCTCCCACCAGACGTCGCACGGGGGGCATTTCACCTTCCAATAGACGTAACATGATCTCCATCGCCGCCAACCCCAGGCGGTGCTTCGGTTGCCGAATCGTCGTGAGGGGAACGCGGAAGTGCTCACTGATCAATATGTTACCAAATCCTGCTACCGAGATGTCCTCAGGAATTTTTAAGCCCTGCCCCAGCAGAAACGTGGCAGCGCCGATGGCGACCAGATCGTTCACCGCCTGGATCGCCGTCGCACCGCATTTCTCCGAAGCCAGCTGTGACGCCGCTTTCTCTCCTTCCTCGATGGTGCTCCCCGCCTGAAACAGGAGGCTATCCTCCGCCTCACGCCCGCCCTCGCGGATCGCGCGACGATACCCTTCCAAGCGCTCCTGACTCGCTGGAGACGCGGGATGCCCCGCAAAGTAGGCGATCCGCCGATGACCCTGCTGGAGCAGATGCCGTGTCACCAAGTAGCTCCCCAGGATGTCCTCCGTCTCCACCGACGCAAAGTTCGGACAAAACGCGGCACGATGGCCCAGCAAAACCGTGGGCACTTGCCTCTGCCACAACTCCGCATAAACGGCCGACTCCTGCGCCATTCGGTAAACCGGGGAGATGAAGAGCCCGTCCACCCTCCGTGCGAGCATCCGCCGAATACAGCGTTCCTCGCGATCTACCTGGTTCAACGAGTGCGCAAAGAGAATATCGTAACCCCTCTCGTGGGCCTGATCCTCAAGCGCCAAGGTTACCCGAGCAAAGACCGGGTCGGTGGCCGAGGGGATGATCACTCCAAGCAGGCGAGTCCTCTGATTACGCAACCCCTGGGCGGCCGAGTTGGGAACATATCCCAGCTCCTCAGCAAGTTTCTGCAAGCGGTGCTTGGTCGACTTGGAGATATCCGGGGCGTCGCGCAGCGCCTTGGACACTGTCATAATCGACACCCCTGCTCGCTCAGCTATGTCCTTCAGACGTAACATATCATTTCGCTTCGAATCACTCCACAAGCTCAGGTGGGCAAACTACCACCACTCCAGTTAAGCTTTTGTCGCAAGGTCGCAAAAAACGCGCTCCCCTCCAGCCTGAGGAGCCGGATGGAGTGTCGACTCTGACTGAGATGGACCTCATCACCCGCCTCAAGAGGCGTCTGCACTTGCCCGTCCGCCGTTAGTATGGTTTGGACCGTCTGGCTCAGCACTTTCACCACCACGCTAGAATGTGAGTTCACAATGACCGACCGATTCGTGAGGGTGTGAGGACAGATGGGGGTGAGGGTGAGCACATCGGCCTTCGGACTGACGATCGCCCCGCCTGCCGCCAAGGAATAGGCGGTGGAACCGGTGGGGGAAGAGATGATGAATCCGTCACAACGATAGTGCGTGAGGAGCTCCTCATCGACCGACACCGAAAGTTCGATCAAACGAAAGATATCGCCGCGCCCAATGACGAAGTCGTTGAGCGCTAACTGGGGAAGTCGATCGCCACGATTACAGATCCGCGCTTCGATCAAGGAGCGGGTGTCGATGGAAAACTGACCGGTCCAGATCTTAGCCAAAGACTTTGGAAGGTCTGGGCTCTGCACGGCGGTCAGAAAGCCCAAGCCCCCCACCTTCACACCCAGAATCGGGGTGCCAACGCCCGCCGTTTCACGGGCGACACGGAGCATGGTGCCGTCCCCACCAAAAACCAGCAGCAGGTCCGAGTGCCGCGCGAGCTCACGCGTGTCGCTATATTGGGTCACCGACAGGCCGGCCTGTTCCGACGTGGCCACATCGCAGCAAACCTGACGTCCGCTTCGTCGGATCAGCCGGGCAGCGCGCTGGATCAGCTCACGGCTCACGGTCTTCCGCGAGTTGGCAGCGAGCCCGACAGTCCGAATCGTTTTAAGCGTTTTTTTCAATCAGCACCAAAAACTCTTTGTTTCCCGCAGGCCCCAACAAGGGCGACTCCACCACAGCCTGCCAAGCCCATCCCAGATCCCCGCGCACAAAAGCCTCAAGCTCCTGAAGAACCCGCTGGTGGATGGCGGGATCGGTGATCACCCCCTGGCCTCGATCAGCCTCGGCCTTCCCGGCTTCGAATTGGGGCTTGATCAACGCCACGATATGCCCCTTCGGGTCAAGCAAGGAAGTTAAGGGGCGAAGAATCTGCTTAAGAGAGATAAAGGAACAATCGACCACGATCCAGCCAAAAGGCGCCACCCCGGCCGGGAAGGATTTAGGCGTCAGATGACGCGCATTGGTGCGCTCCATGACCACCACTCTCGGATCCTGACGCAGTTTCCAGGCAAGTTGCCCCTGCCCCACGTCAACAGAGTACACGGTCGCGGCACCGTGCTGAAGCAGGCAGTCCGTGAACCCACCCGTCGACGCCCCCACATCCAATGCAACCCCACCGGTTGGATCCAGGTGAAAATGAACCAAGGCATGCTCGAGCTTATGTCCGCCGCGGCTAACAAAGCGTTCCTTCGCAGCCAAGGTCACCACGTCCTTATCGCGCACCGGGTCGCTCGGTTTACGCGCCACCTGATCGTTGAGCCGCACCTCGCCAGCGATAACCGCACGCTTGGCCTTCTCACGACTATCGCAGAACCCCAGGTCCACCAGAGCTTGGTCGAGCCGTTTCATGCAGGCTCAGAAAAAGCCAACCCTAGCCACCGCACGACTGCGGATCCACCCGATGCGACCCGAAGCATCCTTCACCTCCACCCACTCGTCCCCCGACCCGCTTCCACCCTTGCGCCCCAAAACTTCCAGCTCAAAGCCGTCTGGCGCGTTAAAGGAAACCGGAGATTCCTCCAGCGGCGTGAAGCGCACCGGCGCATCCTTCTGCACCACCACCCCATGCGACTTTGATGCGTCGGACGCCACGAGCATCCAGGCGCCCAGAAAAACAACCAGGCAAGCACCAAAGATCTTTGACGGCAGACGAAGCGACGCTCGAAGCGACGGACGCCACTCCCCAAGACTGAGAGCTATGAAGAAAAGCCAAGCCGCCGCAGCGGCTGCCGCAGACCATTCCCCAGCCGTCAGGAAGCCCAACAGCCTTTGCCGCAGAGAAAAGGCCCTCCCCTCGGAGGCCTTCACAGCTTGCCGTGCGATTTGAAGATTCGACAGGACACCGGCGTCGCGCGGGGAAAGTCGCTGCGCCTGCAAGTAGGCGGCGATCGCCCGACCAACTTCGCCATTCCGGAGACGGGCATTCCCCAGATTGAACAGCACGGCAACCGTCGTCTGCCCTCCCTTGAAAACGGTTTCATAGGCATCGGCTGCTGCCCCGAAGCGTCCCTGCTCGAAAAGTCTATTAGCCTCATCAAAGGCGTCCGCGGCAGACACCGCACCCACCGCCGCGGTTGCGGACGAGGCAAGCACGCCGAAGAGCCAGAAGCTCAGGAGGATCAATTGAATCGAAAGGTGGCGTATCACAGAGTGTTTACTGCCGCCTATAAGCCAGATCCATCGAATCGAATCAAGCCCTTGATCCAGGAAAGGGCTTGGCGGGCTCTAGACCCTACTAAGGAGCACTTTTCTAAGCTGTTGTTTACTAGGCTCAGACATCCTGACGTCGTAGAAGCGAAAGACCTCGCAGCATTGATCCTGCAGCCTCCGTTTTGGCTTGGGATCCGCTGTGCTAGGACCCGAGCGGAACGTGGGGTTACAGGTCCAGAAACGATGTTGGGATTAGCATCCCCCATGCGAAGAACATGAGTTGCCAGTAATAGGAGCCGAGAGTAAAGTGGACCAATGAGGTCAGCAACTGAGGTCATTCGTGTGATAGACTGCGTGATGACCGCAGCTTACCAAGACTGTTGGATCCGATGAGCGTGACGCGTTCGCAGCAAAGGTGGGTCGCAATCGGCAGCATCAGCGCCGCGCTCACTCTCGTCGGCGCACTTCTGTTTCCTGCGCTGGCCCCGCCGTCGAATTGCGGAGGGAATTCAGCGGCGCTGGCTGCATGCAAAACCATTTCCCATTGTTTCCAGCTTATCGGAGCGGAGCGCGGGGACCAGGCGGTGTCGATCACTGAGCTTCGTCGTAGCGAGCGGGAGTATTTCAAACATGTGTCAGGCTTGAGCTGGCTTGGCCAAGCGAAAGTTCTCATTTCACCTACGAGGGTAGGCATTGGCGGGGCGACCGGCAGTGTGGTCATTGCGGCGTGTGATAGACCTTTTAACAACGTGCCCAGACGAATGTTTGGCAAGGCGCCGCTCACCCACGCGATTGGGTATGCAGACGGCTCGACAGGTTTGATCTCGGTTGACGAGTTCCAGCGTTTAGATTTGAGCGGGTTCGTTGATGTGAGGACGATTCAGGGCGCGAAGCTTCAACCATGAACGCCTCCATTCTCTCTACCGTACCACGCTCGGATCCGACATAGGGCACACATGCAAACATCGACCCCACGTAGCCAGCTCTGGTAGCAAAGGCGCATGCATCCGCAAATTCGTTGTCGCGTGCGTCGATCAAAACACTGGCAAATCGCTTGGCTGACCCTCAGCCTCCCCTTCTGCCTGGCCCTCTCCGCCCCTGGGGCGAGAGCGACAGGATTCCCAAAGCCTTTCGACACGCAGGTGGAAAACATCCCCATCGTTCCACCCTCACAGGCCGTGGGACGGTTTACACTTCCACCGGGATTCAAAGCGACCCTCTTCGCCGGAGAGCCCGATGTTCAACAACCGATGGCTATAACGACCGACGAGCGAGGACGACTCTGGGTCGCGGAGAACTACACCTATTCGGAGAATCCGGTCAACTATCACCCCGACCTCCGGGATAGAATCGTGATCTTTGAAGACGTGGACAACGACGGTCACTTCGACAAACGCACGGTTTTCTGGGATCAAGCGAAGCGACTCACCAGCATCGCAATAGGGTTCGGAGGGGTCTACGCTCTTTGCCCCCCCAACCTCGTTTTTATCCCCGACCACAATCAAGACGATGTGCCGGATACCGCCCCAGAGGTGCTGCTCGAGGGGTGGAACGACTTCAGCACACGGCACACGATCGTGAATGGACTCAAGTGGGGACCAGACGGCTGGCTCTACGGACGTCAGGGCATTCAGGCGACGAGCGAGGTGGGAAAGCCAGGAACGCCCAGGGACCAACGCGCACGGCTCAACGCCGGGATCTGGCGCTTCCATCCGATCACCCATCAATTCGAGGTCGTCGCAGAGGGTACCACCAACCCCTGGGGTCACGACTGGGATGATCATGGACAGCTCTTTTTCATCAACACCGTCATCGGCCATCTCTGGCACGTGGTGCCAGGGGCCTATTTCCGCCGGATGTATGGCGAACATTTTAATCCCCATTTATATGAGCTCATCGAGCAGACCGCTGACCACTTTCACTGGGACACACGGGAGGTGTGGAGCGAGATCCGAAAAATCGGTGTCAGCCCCACTACCTCCCAGGCCGGAGGTGGGCATGCGCACTGCGGCTTCATGATCTACCTCGGAGACAACTGGCCTTCCGACTACCGCAACGGAGCCTACGCGGTGAACTATCATGGGAAACGAGTGAACCACGACATCCTGCAACGTAAGGGAGCCGGCTATGTGGGACGGCATGCGCCTGACCTGCTCACAGTCGACGATCCCTGGTTCCGCGGGATCGACCTTCTCTATGGCCCTGATGGAGGTGTGTATCTCTGCGATTGGTCGGACATCGGCGAATGCCACGATAACGATGGCATCCATCGCACCTCTGGGCGTATTTACAAAATAACCTATGGCGAGACCCGCCCCGCGAAAGCCACAAATCTTTCAGCCTTGAGCAACAGCCAGTTAGTGGCTCTGCAAACTCACGCCAATGATTGGTTTGTACGGCAGTCCCGCTCCGTGCTGCAGGCAAGGGCCGCGCGAGGCTTAAGCATGTCGGATGTCCACCCCGCGCTGCGGCAGCAGTTTGAAAGCGAGACGGACGTGCGCAAAAAGCTCAGGGCGATGTGGTGTCTCAACGCCACAGGCGGAGCCGAGATTCCCTGGCTCTTCCAAAACCTCGACCACGCCGAGGAGCATGTGCGGCTCTGGGCGCTGCGCTGCCTCATAGACACGCGGCCCGCAGGCGCAGACCTCCTCGCCAAGCTCACGCGGATGGCTGCTGAGGAAAAATCCGCTTTGGTATTGGCGTTCATCGCCTCGGCCCTACGAAACACCCCTAGGGAGAGCCGCTGGGCACTGGCCACAGCTCTCGGGTCGCGCGCCGATCTCGCCAACGACCCCACCTTCCCCTTGCTGCTCTGGTATGGGCTGCAGCCCGCTGTTCTGAGCGCGCCGGAGAAAGCGGTCGATCTCGCCCTCAAAACAAAAATCCCCAAACTCCGCCGCTTCGTCACCCGCCATCTCAGCGAGGATTGGGAAACCCACACCGGGCAAATCAACCGGTTGGTAGCAAGCCTATCCACCTACCACACTGCAACGCTCGCAGCAGACGTGATGGAAGGCATGGCGGAAGCACTCCGAGGACGCCGGAAAGCCAATGCCCCACAAGGGTGGCAGGCGCTGGTAGCTTCCCTGGACGGACGACTGCCCGAAGCCACGCGAAAGCGGCTGTTGGAGCTGTCGACGGTTTTTGGCGATGGCCGCGCCACGGACGAACTACGAGCAGTCCTGGCGAACCCGGCAGGCGATCTGGGCGCGCGACGCCGTGCCTTGGATGCTCTGACGCAGAGCCGAGTGAATTCCCTGGTTTCCTTGATCCCGCCTTTGCTGACCGAGATGGAGATCGCACCAGATGCGATTCGGGCTCTCGCAGCGCTGGGCGCAGCGGAAACACCGTCCTTGCTCCTGGCCAGCTTTGGCAGTCTCCGGTCTTCCGCAGCAAAAGCCGAAGCCATCAATGCCTTGTCCTCCCGAACCCCTTTCGCCAAAGACCTGATAGAGGCCATCGGTGCAGGCAAGATCGGTCGCAAAGAAGTAGGGCCACTCCAGGTCCGTCAACTGCGGAGCCTGAATGATCCTGATATCACTCGCCGAGTCGCAGAGCTGTGGCCGGAATACCGGCCGCTGTCGGACGACAAGCAACGACTTCTCAGACTCTACCGCGCTCGATTGAACTCTCAGACGTTGGCCGTCGGCAATCTGGAACGCGGACGCACTCTCTTCAATCAGAGCTGCGGGACTTGCCATAAGCTCTTTGGCGAAGGCGGCATCATCGGCCCCGAACTTACCGGATCGGACCGCAAGAATCTCGACTACCTCCTGGAGAATATCTTGGATCCAAGCGCTGTGGTGCCCGAGAGCTACCGAGTCAGCGCGGTCACCACGCGCGATGACCGCGTCCTCAACGGGATCCTGGGAACATCGACCGAACAAACATTGACCCTCCAGACCCCAACAGAACGAGTGACCCTCGAGCGAAAAGAGGTCGAATCGGTCGTTGCTTCGACGGCATCGATTATGCCCGAAGGGCTGATGGAGGGACTAGGCGAAACCGACCAGCGCGACTTGGTGGCCTATCTCATGTCCCGCTAGCCCGCACATTTCATAGCCCGCAACACGATTGAGGTTCGTCCGCAGCCATTCCTGTCACCGCAGATCATACCAGCGCGCTGCGGGCTAGAAGCAACTCCGGCAGACCGGAGTTGGGAGAAACTCAACACTCTGTGTTCCCGCGCGCAGCGCTCTTAAGCCCGGATTTTGGTTCGCCATGCCTGGCAGCATTGGGACAGAGGACGCGTGGATGCCCCTCGTGGCATGGGACTATGAAAAATCCGGGCTAGCAGGCCGACGCCCAGAAAGCCCTGGAACCAAGGAATAGCCCAGACGAGCACCCCACAGAAAGACATTCTAAGTCGGAGGGCCTGCTAGGTTTGATTTGCCTCGAAGCTGTCGATATGGTGTATTGCTGACTGCGCAGCAGCGATGAAAGCCAATACGGCCGCCGCCTGCGCGCCGCACGAACCAACGCATATGCAGACGAGCATCGAAGAATCCGCTATTCAAAAGAAGACCCTTGAGCTCTGTGAGAGCATCATCTCCCACCCTGATTTTAAGAGCCTGCGCAGCCATGTGGAGGGATTCCTGCAAGATGAAGCATCCAAGGCGGCCTACAATGGTTTGGTCGAGCAAAGCCAGATGCTCGAACATCGACAGCAGACGGGTGGCAGCATCACTCAGGCGGATATCGCGGCCTTCGAGAGCCAGCGTGACACCGTGTTGAAGAACCCGGTGGTGAGTTGCTTCCTCACCGCGCAACAGGAGATTCAGACCATCCAACAGTTCATCGGCAGCTATGTGAGCAAGACCTTTGAATTGGGCCGTCCTCCCTCCGAGGAAGACTTCGGCGGCGGCGGTGGCGATTGCGGCACGGGCTGCGGTTGCAAGGGCTAAACCACCCCGACTCTTTCTTTTCGGCCGCTACCCCGCGAGGACCTATCCGGGGGGCGGCCGCTCCTCTATTCGCATGGAACTACTCAGACCTACTACCTGCCTCAAGCTCTTGCTGCTCAAAAGAGGAGAATCTCCTTAAGAATGTCCGCTGGCTGTCCAGACGCTGGCTGAGTCGGTTCGTTACTGGGACACCCCCCAAGTGGAGTGATTCGAAGGCGCGAGAATGGTCCGTTTCATGCGTTGTGCTGCAGGAGATAATTCTGGCTAAGACCGGCTCAAACATGCCCAGAAGCCGGACAGGATTCACGCCGACACAGAGGGTAAATCCCCCGCCGCGAGCTGAGACCGCTTGGCACACGAGGTGATACAGGGATAGGAGAATGGATGCTTCAGCACTCCTCCAAGCAATAGGACCGGTCCCGAACAGCCAGGGGCTGACAGGATCAAGGGCCGCCGCCCCCTTCACGCCCCGAATCCTGCGCGCTCCCGCGAGGGTTCGTTTGGCAACGCTGGCCCGCGAGGCGGCACAGCACTGCCTCGTCAGGCCACGCTGCGAGGAGTTCTATGCCGGCGGGGACGGACCTATTCTCAGCAGAGAGCTTCTGGCGCTGTTAACGTTCAGCTATGGCACGAGGCTGTATCTCTTCGAACGTATTTACGACACATCGAATGGAGGAATCTTATGTCGCAGCCTGATCCAACCTTTTCCCCATCCCTCCACCTTGCGAGCCTTTCGGAAGATGGAACGTCCTGCAGTGGTAAGCTCCCTGGAAACATTCCTTGAATCGGTGTCAAACGTGCTGGGTGCCGAACCCGACGAACTAGCGCATGCTGAAGACTGGCTGGAGACGGTCGGAATGGACTGTCGCCCCACGCACTTCAACAGAGAAACCCTCCGCAAGAAGGTGGAGGAGAGGGTCAACCAGGCAACTTGGACCGACCGGATGGTCCTGGATTATTAGGAAATGGCGCACCCCACCTGCACAAGAGCCACAACTATTTCAGGGCTTACAACCGCACCACGCCTCTCGTGCGAGGGTGATCTCTGCTAGGTAGCAAGTTGAGCTCGCGCCTCGTCGGCCAACGCCGTGCTCAAGTAGCGCTCGCCGGTCGAGCAGGCGATGGTCACAATCATTTTCCCCTTATTCTCAGGCCGCTTGGCGACCTGAAGGGCGGCCCACACATTGGCGCCAGTGGAAATCCCAACAAGGATCCCCTCTTCCTTTGCCAAACGGCGAGCCATCACGAAGGCATCGTCATTGCTGACCTGAACGGCCTCAAGGATTTGCGCATGGCCTGCCGAGTCCTGGAGATGTAGATTCTTGGGAACGAATCCGGCACCAGTGCCCTGAATCTTGTGGGGTCCCGGCTTGACAGGCTGTCCGCCCAGAGTTTGTGAGATAACGGGGGACTCCTTCGGTTCCACAGCTATCGCTTGGAACGAGGGCTTCTTGGGTTTGATTACCTCGCAGCAGCCGGTAAGCGTGCCGCCGGTTCCGACAGCTGCGACCAAAATATCGATCTGCCCGTTCGTATCCTCCCAAAGTTCTACAGCCGTGGTATCGCGATGCACCTGCGGATTCGCAGGGTTTTCAAACTGCTGTGGGATCCACGAATTGGGGGTCTCACGCGCCAACTGCTCCGCGCGAGCGATCGCTCCCTTCATCCCTTCAGCTCCAGGGGTCAGCACCAAGCGCGCTCCCAACATGGCCAGCAAAGTTCGCCGTTCCAGGGACATCGTCTCCGGCATGGTCAGTATGAGCTTGTATCCTTTCGCGGCTGCAACGAATGCCAGCGCGATGCCGGTGTTTCCACTCGTCGGCTCGACGATGATGGTGTCCTTCTTGAGAATACCGCGACGCTCTGCGTCCTCAATCATGGCCATACCGATACGGTCTTTGACGCTACCAAGCGGATTGAAGAACTCGCACTTGAGCAAAAGGGTCGCTTCAATCCCTTCAGTGACACGGTTAAGGCGAACCAGCGGGGTGTGTCCGACGGTCTCGACGATATTATTGTAGATGCGTCCCATAAAGTTGATCGCGTAATGGATGAAAAATGTTCTCCCCGATAGTGTGCCGAGCCGAGGCCCTGGCCAAGCCATTTTTCTTACAGTGGCTTGGCCTCATGCGATCCAGCCTCTGTGATCTGGGGAGAGGCGCCGTTTCGGGAAGCGGAGGACCTTGACAACCTAGGCACCCATCGCTAATTGCGGGTCATGCATTGCCATGGCGTCAGTGGGCATGGCTCAAAACCACGGCTGGATAATGCCATCGTTCATCTCGCGGCCGCCGTGGCCAAGATAGGCGAGTGGCAGCCCCCTACGCGCCTGAATGAAACCACCCGAACATTCTTCAAGCGACTCGCAGCGATTAGTCCACCAGAGGAGGCCTTTATGTTGGCCCACGTCGAGGATCCAAAGCTGGGCCCGCTGAGCCCCAAAGGAAAAGCGCCGGCGGGCACGAAACCCACCGACGCTTTCAACCGTTCAAACTGGACAGGAGGCCTACTTGAGCACGGCCGTGTGCAATTCGCTCCAGTCGTCGAGGTTGTTTAGATTGATCGCATCCTTGAAGGCGTTGGCGTCGTCAGGAATGCCGTTGGCGGAGAGGATGGACTTGCGGGTGCCATCGTCATGGTTGTAGCCGCGGATGGCTCCGTTGATGGTGTCCACAGTGGCCTTGTCGAGCTTCACGCCCGGCTGGGACTTGACCCAAGCCTCGAACTGAGGATAGGTGGGCTTGCTGCTCTTGATGAACGCGATGACGGCATCACGGTTCAATGCCAGAGCATCGATGACCATCTGGTCATATCCCTTGCCGGCACCGGGATAGCCGGCAGCCAAGATACCACGCTGCTCGAGGGATACCTTGAGCCAGAGGCGAGGCAGATGCAAAACACCCAGGGGACCGGCGACGCCGGAGCTGATTAGGGGGACGATCGTATTAGACATGGTTCTCTATGGTTATTGTAGTCGCGAACTTGAGCCAGAATTTAGGGGGATGACTCCACTACGGTCAACCGCGAAATGAATCTATGCATGGCGATTCCTAAGAGTTAAAGTGGGACAAACCCACTCGACATCCAGACCCGCGTCTGTAGGGGATAAGGTAGGGTCGAGGTGGCTAGGGCGTCTCCAAGCTTCGACGCATCTCCTCCACCAGAGCCGACGGCTGCCAATCGTTCCCGATGAAGATTTTACGGATTCTACCATCCACTCCTACGACCACAGTCCGCAAATTGTGATTGATCGCGCCCCCCTCCCTCAAAAAGCTCAGACCGAATTTCTTCCCCAGCGCTTCGATGTTGGACTCTTCCCCTGTCAGGTAACTCCACCTGGCCGGATCTGAACCATGCGCTTCGGCATACCTCGACAAAACCGCTGGCGTATCCACTCGCGGATCGATGGTAATCGAAAAAAGCAGCCAGTTGGTCCGCCCCTTTGTACTCATTGAAAGCCCAGCGAACGCCTCTTTGAAATGGCTGGTCATGCGAGGGCACATGGTGGGGAATGGGCATGTAGTGAAGACGAAGGTAAAGGCAAATGCCTGACCTCTAAGCTGGCTGAACAGGACCTGCCTTCCCAACTGATTGGTCAGCGGTGTGTCCAGAAGGAGATCTCCGACGCGCAGGGAGGGGCCAGCGCTCACTACCATGGCAGGGGTGGCTTCCGACGGCACAGCGCTTGCGATGCGCCGGAGCTTGCCAATCCAAGCATCGTCCGCAGTCACCCACAGACTGAACTCGACTCCATCTCCCAACGCGAGCCCTCCCAAGTCACTTTCATCCCGAACCTCGAACTCCATGGTCATCCGTTTCATGTAGCCGGGGATTTCCTCATGGAGGATGCGCAGAGCACGACGGCCTAGATCAATCTCCTTGATTTGCCCTTTCACCTCATACCTTTGGGTGCCCGCCGTCAGCGGGATCGCTCCGTTAGGAGCCTTGGCGGCAGACTGCGCGGCCGGCGCGGCAGGAGGCTCCGCAACTGAACAACCAGTGAAAGCAAGGGCCATCACTCCGAGGCATGTTAGCAGCCTGGCGCACTGGGTGGTTCGAAACCAAATCATGCCCCAGTCTCCCTCGAAACAGGCCGTAAGGCAAGGCAGTCTGCCTCTCGTCAGCCGTCCCTTCCCTCAACTGGGAGGACGGGTGTGGAGCGGATCAGATGGCCGACCACTCGTTTGCGAGCGTTCCCCAGATTGCACGAGCCTTCCATCACACAGGGCCGCGAAAAACTGAGCCGCCGAGCTTGACGAACCAGAGTGGCCCTGCTTTTCTGAGGGCTCAAAGGCCTCCCTCCGCAAGGAGACTCTCGCGAGGCCGTTAGGGGGCCGGGAGGCCCCCATCCTTTTTTAAACGGCTCCGCTGTCCGAATAAAGAACCTCCACTGCCATGATGACCTACTCGCAGATCATTCAGCAGATGTACCAACTTCGCCAATTCGGCATGAAGCTGGGTCTGGACAAGATGCGTACCCTGGCTTCTCTGCTGGGAAATCCGGAGCAGGAACTTCGCTTCATCCATGTCGCGGGAACGAACGGCAAAGGCTCGACCTGCGCTTTGCTTGAAAGCATCTACCGATCCGCCGGCTTTCGGGTAGGGCTGTTCACCTCCCCCCACCTTGTCCACTTCGGTGAGCGAATTCAGGTCGACCGACACCGCCTCTCAGAAGAGGAAACCGTCACGTTGTTCGAAAGGATCCGCCCGCTCTTCGCCCATTTTTCTGAGGACGATCCTCCCACCTTTTTCGAACTCACCACCGCTATGGCGTTGCTCCACTTTCGAGAGAAAGGCTGCGAACTTGTGATCTGGGAAACGGGACTTGGAGGTCGCCTAGATGCAACCAATGTGGTAACTCCGATCGCCACGGTGATCACCAACATTGGACTCGACCACCAGGCTTGGCTGGGGGAAACCCATGAGCTCATCGCTTCGGAAAAAGCGGGCATCTTGAAACCCAAGGTTCCGGCCTTCACCACTGTGGAACACCCGGGGGCATTACAGGTGATCCAGGAGAAGGCACGCAGCCTCGGTGCCCCCCTCCTTCAGGTCCGTCCCTCGGATCTACTCTCCCCGCCTCTGGACACGCTGGAACTCCCACTCGCCGGGCCACATCAACGCACGAACGCCGCTTTGGCTTGCGCGGTTGTCCAAGGTCTCCAGAACCTCCGACCGGTCAACGACAAAGCACTTCGCCTGGGGCTGGCGAGCGCTGCCTGGCCAGGGCGCTTTCAGATCCTCCGACAAGAAAGACGGACGATCCTGCTGGACGGCGCCCACAACGCCGAAGGCGCTCAGGCCCTTAGCCAGACCCTGATCGAACGTTTCCCAAAAAGAGCAGTGCATCTGATTTTGGGGACCTTGCGGGAGAAGACCTGGAACGAGATGCTTCGCACTCTCCTGCCTCACGCGCATCGAGTCAGCTTGGTTCCCGTAGAAAGCGAGCGCGGAGCGTCTCCCCAGGAACTCTTGGAGGGCTGCCAACACATTTGCCCATCCCTGAAGGTGGAGTTGTCCCACAGCCTGCGCAAAGCCCTCCAAGACTCGGAGAACTCGCCCCTCGTTCTGATCGCCGGATCTCTCTACCTCATCGGACAGGCTTTGAATGAGTTAGGCGTTGATCCAGATGCAGCGGTGTCGGAACGAGGTTTGAATGAGTGGCGACCGCCTCCTCGCGCTCAGGAAAACCCGAAATGATCCCACTTAGGCTGACAGGCTCTTGGGGTGGGATTCCACGTGCGGATAGTGTCGCCGCCCGCTTCCCCCCTGTCGCCAGCTCACTGCAAATCCGAGAACTTGGACCGGTACGCATAACTGTTCGGATGACTGTCGGCTTCCAGTCCTATTGCTGCGAGAGCCGACCCCGACATTCCGCCACATCTTCATGTAGGCTCCTAGGGTGAACACCCCATTGCGCATAATCGTGGTCAGACCGATGGTTCACGTATGTCAACACAAACCCTACTCATCATCGTTGTTCTGTTTCTATTGTTCGGTGGCGGCGGCTACTTTGTCAGCCGACGTGGACGCTGATGCGTCCGATTCGCGGCGAGTCACGCTTTGCGGTTAAGCTCGGTGCAATAAGCGTAGATTGCGACAACTCCTTCCCATCGCCGGGAAGGCCGTTGTCACCCGCAGACAAGGCCGCAGTCAGCCCTCGCTTTCCTGGAGGATGAACCGGCGACGCTGGGTATCGAAGAGATTCAGGGCGAGCGGATCATTGGCGGGGCCACACAGCCGGTCGCTGATTCCCCGCACATGATGGTACTGCTGGTAGGTGAGAACGCCGAGCAGCTTGTCCCGATTCCAAGGACTGGTCTGACAGGTGGCGGCCACGAGGGACTTTCCGAGGAAAGTCTCACCTCGAAGTTTCAAAGTTCCCTTGGAGTGGCGCGCCAACAACTTGCGATCCACTTTCCCAAGCCACTGATGATTGTCCACGCGCCCTAGCATGAGATGATTGGCCCCTACCAAATCTGACGGGCTGATCTCGAGGTCACTACGGACGATCAGTCGGCCCGAGCGCATGGCAAAATCACCAAAGGAGTAACGCGCAATACGCTCCGCTTCGATCCTTAAGAGCTCTGCCTCGCCTGGCACAGGCGTGACCGACGGATAGCTGATGAGCAGGCGTTCTTGGAAGAGATCCTTGAATCCGCCCTGTCGCTTAGGCCTGCGAACCAAAGGGGCGGGCCGCTCCTTGCGATGCTTCAGAAACCAAGCCAGCAGGCTGTCCTCTGTACGATCTGGATCATACAGCCAGTCCCAGGCGTTGTGCCCCCACCCTGCCAACTCGTCATAGCGATGCACGTAGCCTAGATGCCGAAGCTCCTGCACCAACCTCCGGGATTCATTCACGCCCACAAACTCGTCCTTTTCACCATGCACACACCAAACCGGCACGTCACGAAGGGCGATCAGAGCATTGATATCCCCTCCCCCACAAATCGGGGCGATCGCTGCCCATTGCTCAGGATAATCCGACGCGAGCCGCCAGGTGCCATAGCCACCCATGGACAGACCGGTGAGATAGTGGCGATGTGGATTGATGCGATAGTGATCCTGCACCCAACTTACCGTATCCCAAACGTCCGCCTCCCCAGGCCCTTCATAACCCAGGTCCCCTCGGCCATAAACGCTCAGAAGAATCGCCTCCTCGCTGAATCCTCGCTCAGGAATCTCGAAGCACTGTTCAGGGATCATTCTCTCATCCCCGTCCATGCCATGGAGGGCGACAATGAGGGGATACTGGCGACGCGGCGTGTAGGTACGAGGAACCCAAAGGGCAAAGGGCTGATCCGTGTCGTCGATCCGCGACACATAGCTCTGATGCACATACCCCGTCTGCGACTCCTGGCCCATGCGATCGAGAAAAACAGGCAGCCAGCACGGCGCCTTTCACGGTTCGGAAAACCCTAGAGCTTGGCAGCGATGAACTGCTCCAACTTGACAGTGTCCGCCACGAAGCTACGGATTCCCTCCGAAGTCTTTTCGGTGGCCATCGCATCCTCATTGAACAGGAATCGAAAGCGCTTCTCATCTAGCGTCAGCGGTTCCATGGACGCCGACGCTGCCGCGGCAGGATCCAATTTGCGGGTCACCGGAGCCGTGCTTTTCTGAAGTTCAGCCAGCAGGTTTGGGCTAATGGTCAGCAGATCGCAACCGGCCAACTCCAGCACCTCGCCCACATTGCGGAAACTCGCACCCATGACTTCGGTGGCATGCCCAAACTTCTTGTAATACTGATAGATCCGTCCTACGGACAGCACCCCAGGATCCTCGGCGGGGGCGAAGTCCTTACCCGTTTTCGCTTTGTGCCAGTCCAGAATACGACCTACGAAGGGAGAAATCAGCGTCGCCTTGGCGTCCGCGCAAGCGACGGCCTGCGGCAAGGAAAACAAGAGGGTCATATTGCAACGAATCCCCTCTTTCTGAAGAACCTCGGAGGCTTTCACTCCCTCCCAAGTGGTCGCGATCTTGATCAAGATGCGCTCGCGTGGAATCCCGTTGCTCGCATACATCTCGATCAACCGCCGTGACTTGGCCAGAATGCCCTGAGTGTCAAAAGACAGGGCAGCGTCTGTCTCAGTCGACACCCTACCAGGGACGATCTTGAGAATTTCCATTCCAAAAAGCACCAGGAGCCGATCGATGATCTCTCCCACCTTCGCGGACCCTGATACCGAAGCCGATGACCCGTCCTGAATGGCCTTCGCGACTAGCGAGGCGTACTCCGGCATCTGCGCGGCCTTCAGGATCAGGGACGGATTCGTTGTAGCATCCTGCGGAGCAAACTGTTTCAGCGATGCGAAGTCTCCGGTATCGGCCACCACAGTGGTCAAGCGTTTGAGTTGTTCCAGCTGATTGGAGGAGGTAGGCGAAGGGGAAATGGTGGAGCTCATAGTGTAATGGATTAAAGCAGCGCCGCAATCACGGCCGGAGGTGATAGGAACAGACAGCGATTCCGTTGCCAATGTGAATGTGCACGAGTCCTGCTTCATAGGCGGCGTGGGATTGAAGCGAAAGGCGCCGCAGGCCGAATGCATACCTAGGACTTGATCGTTTGATTTGGGAAGGACTGAAGTCCCGATTTAGGACAGGTGCAGAAAGCACCCACAGAATCTGGTTCCCTGTTCCGGTGGTAGATGGAAGTGCGACAGCTCAATAAACGTTGGTTTTTGGGGATTCCCCCATGCTCTGGTGGTTCATACAACAGTTGAAGTCCCGAAAGCCCGAGGCTCGGATCGCGGCCGCTGAGAAGCTGGCTGCCTCCGGCAAGCCCGAGGCGATCGATGCGTTGGCCGAGGCATCCGCAGATCCCGAGATCGCGGTCCGCCGGGCGGTCACGTCCGCTTTGGGTGCCTTCCGGCACGATAGCGTGGCCATCCCGCTGACAGGTCTTCTCAACGACTTTGCCCCAGAGGTCAGAGAAGCCGCCGCCCTGGCTCTTGGCCAAGCCCACGCTCAGTGTGCAGAACGCCCCCTGATCGCCGCGCTCAAGGATCCAAGCACGGAGGTCCGCAAAGCGGCCGCACGGGCGCTGGACCAATTGGGATGGCAACCGCAAACCTCCGATGAGCGCGCGGTGCAATCCATCGCCACGGGCAAGTTCATGCAGGCCACCCAGGAGGGCGACCACGCGTTCCTGCCCTTGGTGGCAGCCCTGAAATCCGATTCGTACCAGCAGCGCAAAGCAGCAGTCGATGCCCTATCACGACTGGAGGACCCCCGCGCCCTGCGCCCCCTCGTCAGCGCTCTCCGAGATCCGGATAGCCATGTTCGAGTTTCCGTGGTCGAAGCACTCAGCCGACTCGGTAATCCGGAGGCGATCGACGCGCTGATCATGGCGCTGAAGGATGAGTTTGTGCCGGTCCGAGCCACCGCGGCGGAAGTGTTAGGAAAGATCGGTGGATCCAAGGCGCTTACGCCGCTCACGGTGGCTCTCCGCGACAAGTCCTGGGACGTACGACGCTCCGCCGTGGAAGCCCTGGGCAAAAGCAATGATCCTCGTGCGGTGGACCCTCTCCTCCCGCTGCTGAGGGACAAAGACCCCGATGTCCGGCTGACCGCGTTACGATCCTTGACCTGCTTGGCGGATCTCCGAGCGGTGCCGGGACTGATCGTTCTTCTGACCGATGAGGTCCGCTCAATCCGGAACGCCGCCCTGAGCACGCTACAACGCCTGGAGCCGAACTGGGACGCAGGGGAAGGAGCGCAGGGCGTCATCAGCGAGCTGGAAGCGGCCCATCGGAGTCGTGACTATTGGGTGCGCCAGGCAGCCGCCGACGTCCTGGCGCGAATCGCTGCGGCTCGCGGGCGTTTCGAACAGCCCGAAGAAACCGCAGCCACAGCGGCCATGGCTTCCGCCCCTCGCACCGTTCAGATTCTCGTCAAGCTGCTCCGCGATTCCGATCGTGATTTTCGTCTCGCTGCTGCTGAAGCACTCGGACGCCTCGGCGATGCCCGGGTGGCAATTGCCCTAGGCAGCGCTCGCCAGGACATCGACCCATGGGTTCAGGCATCTGCCAACCATTCTTGGGAGGAAATTCAGAGGCGAGTGGACCGAAGATGACGATAGAAGATCTGGCAATGGATTGCTTTGAGTTATGAAACGTCGCCTCTTGCTTGTCGGAGATGGGCCTAACGGCCTCCACTCATTGAAGCCTCTGGCCTCCGGCCTCGGCCCCAACTGGGAAGTGGTTGGGGTCCCGGGAATCGTGGAGGCCCAATGTTCCCTGGGCCAGAACGGCTTCGACGCCGTGGTCACCGAGCTCCGCGTCGGTTGCGCCAGCGGATTGCAGTTTCTGAACCAGCTGACGGAACAGCACCCCAGAACGCAGCGATTCCTTCTAGCCGACCTCTCAGACAAACAGGCGGTCACCAAATGCGTCGGCACCTCGCATCACTACCTGGCAACCCCCTGCGATCCAGAGACGCTCAAGGCAGCGCTGGACCGCGCCTTCAGCCTGGACGTCTGGCTGATGAACGAGCGGGTGAAGCGCTTCATCTCGCAGATGCAGAAGCTCCCCAGTATTCCTGCTCTCTATTTCCAGGTGGTCAAGGAGCTGCAATCCCCGACTTCGAGCCTGGAAACCATCGGAGGACTCATCGCCAAAGATCTTGTGATGACGGCCAAGCTGCTTCAACTGATCAACTCCGCCGTCTTTGGCCTTCGCCGCCAGATTGCCAGCCCCACCGAAGCCGTGCTGTGCCTAGGCGCAGAGACAACGAAGTCCGTCCTCCTGCTGGCCCACACCTTCTCCTACTTTGACAAGATCAAGTCGTCCTCCTTCAGTGTTGAGAGGCTCTGGGAACACGCCCTGGCCACCGGCTCGCTCGCAAGGACCATCGCGGTCAACCAAGGGGCACCACCCGACATGGTTGAGGAGTCCTTCACAGCCGGGCTTCTGCACGACATTGGCAAACTCGTCATCGCCTGCAATCTGACCTCGGACTACATTTCAGTTCTCCAGACAGCACACCGGGAGGGGAGGCCCCTATGGTTAGTTGAGGAGGAGGTGTTTTCACTCACACATGCGGAGGTAGGTGCCTGCGTCCTCGGCATCTGGGGCCTGCCGGTCACCATTATTGAGGCGGTGGCCTTGCATCACTATCCGAGTCGCTTCCTCAGCAAGAGCTTCTCCCCCCTGACGGCCGTCCACATTGCCAACGCCTGGGATCAGGAGCAGCGAGGCAAGGGCAAGGTGCAGAACCGCATGCTGCCCGAGGTGGATCTCAATTATATCCAGGAGCTCGAGTTGATCGATAGCCTTCCCAACTGGAGAGCCGCCTGCAAGCTCCCGCCCATCGAGGAGAAGCAGGAGCTGCCCGCGGCAACACCGGATACCACCACCTTGATAAATACTGCGAACACACCTGTGCTGACCGGTGCTCCCATCGCTGCTGCGGCCTGACCGTCTCTCACCATGTCCCTCCCCATCCAGAGCAAGCGCCGCGTCCTGTTCGTGGACGACGAGCCAGCTTTCTTGGAGGTGGTGGGCCAAGCGATGGAGACCTACAGCGCAGGTGCCTGGGAGGTCCTGCTCGCCTCCACAACCAGCAAAGCGCTGGCGCTGCTTCAGCAAAGTCCTGCCCATCTGGTGGTGGTCGATATCCACATGCCGGTGGTGGATGGCATCCAGTTTCTCAAACTGCTCCAGCGCAAATACCCAAGCATTCCACGCGCGGTGCTGACGGGAGACGCCTCCGAAGAATACCGCCAGGCCTGCCAGGCAAATGGTGTGGAATTGTTCATGGAGAAGCCGCGCTGCCCGGAAGCGCTTGAAATTGTCTACGCCACTCTCGATGAACTCTCAAAGTGGCAGCCGGAAAGCGGCTTTCAGGGAGTGCTGCGCCGGGTTGGTATTCAAGATGTCCTGCAGATGGAATGCCTGGCCAGGAGCTCGGTCATTCTGGAGATCGAGGCCAATGGCGAGACCGGGCAGATTTTCATCGAGCAGGGATCCATAGTACACGCGCAGGTCTCCGACATGACCGGTGAGACCGCCTTCAATCGACTGCTCGGTTTCACGGGCGGGCAGTTCAATCTGAAGGGCTTTAGCGAACCCCCGGACCGAAGTATCAATGGCTCCTGGGAGTTCCTCCTCATGGAGGCGGCGCGAATGCGCGACGAGGAACTCAATGTGGAGGCTCAAGCTGCGGCCGCAGAAGCCGCAAATCCATCCTCACCCGAAGCCCTCACCTCTGACCCACTTTCCGCAACGCCTCCAGACGTCTCGCAGACAGGGAACGCGACAGCCGTGGCCGATGGAGACCAGGCCGAGCAAGTCCCAGCTTTGGTAGAGTATGACCCCGGAAACCCCACCACCGCGTTCTCGGAACCTACCCCAGCCGTACCTCCCTCTGTAGACGAGTTCTTGATCGTGGGAAACCGCGGGGAGGTGATTCACTGCTGGCAATGCATGGCCCCGGCGGAGCGGGTGCAGTTCATGGATTTCGTCCGTCAGAAAGCACGCCAAGTTTGCCAAGGTCTGCCGGTGGGCGCGTTCGAACGTTTGGAGATGGAAGGGATGGAATCTCGGTTGATCATTCGTGTAGAGGAGGAGCACAGCTACCTACTCAAGGCCAATCGGGAAAAACCCGGCGTCCAACTTTCCACAGCCGTGGCGTGATCCACTCGTGCGTATCCGATGAAAGAGCATATCAACGGTTGGGTTAGTCAGCAGGCACAGCGTACCGGGCTTTTCGCCATCGGGGTCATCCACTTCGACAACACCTTTTTCGGCCAAAGCTGCTCCAGCATCTACCAGCCACTCTTCCTCAACAACAGCTGGCGCTCACTCAGAGAAACCTTCCAGGCCGTGCGTGATGGTCAGCAGTTCGACTCCCTTTCCTTGCGCTGGGTCTATGAGCACGCCTGTCTGTACGCCGCTCAGAGGATGGACACCACGGTTCTAGGTCTCTACGTATCACGCGACGAGCAGCTGGTGCCCCGGTCTGAGGTGGAGCAGCTACTCAACGAATTCCTTTTCATGGAAAACTTCTGCGTGGGAAGCCCTCCTTAGGAGGACCCCCAGCCGTTCGAAGCCGACCTACCAGCGATCAAATAGGGCTCGGACACCCGTCCACGACAGGTGAAGCCTTCTCCCCTCAACCGAACCGGACGTTTCCAGGCTTCGATCATCTGCCACCGGCAGGCTGATCTGATACTTACCACCCCCGTCAGTCTTCCAGGTTCCCTCACGCCGCACGAAATTCCCGGTCTGCGTCGAGCCTTTCCGGAGAATGATCTTGTGATCAACCGTGGCAAGCAGCGTCACATCTTGCATCAAACTCGAAAGCTGAACGGAAAGCCGGTTCACCTCCAATGCGCTCATCCGCTTCAGCTTCTTGCTCTCCCCGACGCTCGCAGGCAAGTTGAAGTCCCAGCGTCCCAGGATCTTTTCATCATCATACTTCGGGGATTGCCCTGTCTTGATGTAGGTCGAGAGATCGGACAGATCTCCCCCCAGGCTTTTAAGAGCCGTATCCAGGAAGGTCACATCCGTGAAGATCGGCCCCAGCTTGGGATGTTCAAGAATGTCGGTATAGGAAGGGGATTTCAGCAGAAAGTCGGGCAGCTTCACATCATTGCCCATGCTTTCAAACTCCTTCTTCTCGGCCAAGGGAATGAACGGAGGATAGGTGGAGAAGCCGCTTTGAACCAAGGGCTGGTGAAACCATTCCGCGATGACATCCACCAGTTCGAAGTAGATCGGCGCAGCGGGCACGTAGGGACTTGCAACCCTTGCCATCCCCGTGGACTGCACTCCGCGAGCCAGCAAGTTCACTGATTTGAAGAGGAAGGAGTCCTTTTCCCCTCCACGGCTTAGTGGGACCGTCGCGTAGCCCAAGCCCAAACCCGCGATGGCCACGAAAACGGTATAGAAAAGCGCGTTCAGGATGGCAACGCAGGGTCCCAAACGCTGATTCATACGCTCGAAAAGCATACGCTGTGTATCAGAGGCCTTGTACTTGTAGTAGTTCTCAATCGGGGCCTGGCTTGAATGAGCGATGGCCTTCGCGAGGATCTGAAAGAGCAGAAAAACGACAAAAGGTGCCACAACGCAAATCATGCCAGGATGGCTAATCCCTAGGTTGGGGAGAATCTTCCCCACGAGATTCGACAACGGAATCAGTAGAAGAAGGTTGAGGATCAGGGCGATGGTGGTGATGGCGCATCGAATCGCCCCCACATAAAAGCCGAATATCCCACAGGAGATGGCCAGAATAAGTGCTATGGACCAGACGAGCATGGCCTGGAAGCTACCGAAACCACTGCGAAAAACGCACGAACAAAAATGAGTTTGTTGTTCGTATTCTCCAGAACCCTCGCTTTGCTATGAGGCATGGCGTTGGTACGAATTCTTGTGGATGGCTATAGCCTGCTCCACCAGTGGCCAGAATTGGCCCCTGGAAAAGCACGCTACAGCGCGGCAGCCCGGGATGAACTGATTCGTCAACTCACCGCCTACCACGATGCGAGCGGTGTCCCCATCACCGTGGTTTTCGACGGAAACCGCCCTTCCGGTGGCTTGAGCTGTGAAACGTCAACTCGCGAAGTGGAGATCCTCTACAGCAAGGCAGGTCAGACCGCAGACCAGCTTATAGAGCGTGCGGCACATCGGCTGAGTGCGTATGGGGAGGTGCTCGTGGTCACCGAAGACCATGCCGAGAGGGATACCGCGAGCGCCGTAGGAGCCATGACCAGCAACTGCTGGAACTTCATCCAAACCATGCAAATCGCCAGCAAAGAGATGCGAGGCCAGATCCAAGGTCGAAATCTGAAGGAACGGAACCGTTTCAAACGGGGCAAGGGCAGCTGAAAACACTCTAAGTCCAAGGGCCTGCTAGGCAGCAAGGGGCTACCGTCCCTTGTGATACTTCATCGTCGCTCGCCTCAGTTCACGGTCAGATTCCCGCTGCTTGATATCGTCGCGCTTGTCGAACTCCGCTTTCCCCTTCCCGACCGCCACCAACACCTTGACCTTACCGCTTTTCCAATAGAATGAAAGCGGCACGATCGCATGCCCTTTCTGTGATCCATACTCTGCGATCTTGCGGATCTCGCTCTTGTGAAGCAGCAGCTTACGGACAGCCTTGGGGATATGATTCTCTCGATTTCCGAAGCTGTATTCGTCCAGGTGGGCGTTGTGAAGATAGGCCTCGTCTTTATCCACCCGCACGAACGCGTCACTGATCTGAGCCTTTCCCGCTCGCAAGGCTTTCACCTCGGTGCCTCGAAGCACAATCCCACTCTCGAAGGTATCCAGGATGTGGAGATCCCGACGTGCTTTTGGATTGGAAACGATGTCAGCCATAGACCGCGAGAGTCGAGCAGGGAATCCGAGCAGTAGACCCTGGAAAACCAAATCTAGGCCCTTGGGGAGGAGAGTGGAGGCATTTCATGGAAATACGGCCACCCACCCCCGACAGGCAAGAATTAGTGATTCTTGCTGCGGCGCTTCTTGGGAGGAATGATCGCGCCTGCGGCAACCTTGTCGAGAGTCGGGGTTTCCCAAGCCATCTTGTCTTCCACCAACTCAAGCAGAGCAATATCAGCTGCCCCCAAGTTCTGCACGTCCAGGATCAGCGGCCGACTTCCAGAGCCCCCGCCGGTGGTGAGCTGTCGAACACGACGCGAGACGATGTTAATCAAAATGTTAGGGTTTCCAACCTTGGCCAACGCCTGTTTGCAAAATTCGCTGTTCACGTGAGAGTTCGGTTTAAAGTGACGATCGAGCGGTTGAAAGTAGCCGCTGCGACCAGCGTGGCAATAAGATTCTATGACTATGTCGTGGCCAGGGTGACACATGCGTAGTTTCGTTTACCCTTTCGTAAGAGCAAATGCTTGCCGAAAAGCAGATCTGCACGGGTCACCTGACGACTCAACTCGGTCACCCGGACAGTGTTCAGTGAAATTCCGCCCCCTTCCAAATCCTTGCGCGCCTGACCCTTGGAGGCGCACAAGCCTGAAACGACCAGCAGGTCCAAGAGTGCGATCCCGGGATCCGCAATCTGAGTGGGTTGCAGAGCCTTGGTCGGAACTTCTCCCAACAGATCATTAAACGTGCTCTCCGATATCCCTTCCAGACCGCCGCCGAAGAGGATCTCACTGGCGCGCATCGCCTCCTGCGTCGCCTGTTCCCCATGGATCAGATCGGTCACAGCCTTGGCGAGGGCCTTGTGGGCGACCCGGCCCTCGGGTCGCTCTAAATGCTGACGCTCCAACGCCTCAACCTCGCTCCGACTCAGGAAGGTGAAATACTTCAGATACCGCACCACATCTCGATCGTCCGTCCGAATCCAAAACTGGTAGAAGCGGTAAACGCTGGTCTTCTTGGCATCCATCCAGATGGCACCTGCCACTGTCTTGCCAAACTTGCTGCCATCGGCGTTGGTGATGAGCGGCAAGGTGAGCCCAAAGCAGGTTGCGACCAACTTCTTCCGGCAAAGGTCCGTACCCGCGGTGATGTTCCCCCACTGATCGCTGCCACCGATCTGCAGTTCGCAGTTCAGCTCCTTGCGAAGATGATAGAAGTCAAACGCCTGGAGCAGCATGTAGCTGAACTCCGTGTAGCTGATGCCCGTCTCCCGGTCCTCCATCCGAGCGCGCACGCTCTCCTTGGAGATCATCATATTGACCGAAAAGTGCTTCCCGATGTCGCGGAGGAAATCGATGAAGCGAACCGAGCCGGTCCAACTCGCATTATCCAACAGGCGGGCGGGGTTGGACGAAGAGTCGAAGTCCAGCAACTTCGCCAACTGCACCTTCACTGCTGCGATATTAGCCTCCAGGATGTCCTGGGTGAGCAATGGGCGCTCCTGGGTCTTCCCGCTTGGATCCCCAATGGACCCGGTGGCTCCACCCGCCACAGCAATCGGATGATGCCCGTAGTTCTGAAAGCGACGCAGCGCAAGCAGCGGGACTAAATTCCCCACGTGAAGGCTATCGGCTGTAGGGTCAAAGCCACAGTATAACACCACCGGGCTGGTGGACAGACGCTGGGTTAACTGCGGGGTGTCCGTGCAATCCGCCACCAACCCGCGCCACTGCAAATCATCGTAAATGCCGCTGCTCATTCAGGCCCCAGCCTAGGCGAGACACGAGCCGTGTTCAACCCTCAAGCGAGAAGCCGCACTGTGCGCTTCTCTCGGGCGCTGAGCGCAGCGGTATCCACAATCTGCTGGCCGATGCGGCTGATCTCCACGGAGACGGGCCCCGACAGCTTCTCACCCGTCGAGAGACAGTGGATGAAATACTGCACGGGATCCTGAAAAGGCGATTGGACGGTATCCGACGCATGCTCGTGGATCTCCTTCTTTTGCCGAGTTTGCAGGGTGACGAACGGATCGTAGTTCCAAGCGGCCAGCGTCCCCTCTGTACCGGACACCACGAATCCACACTTGGGCTGGGGCTGCGTAATCCATGGATCTGTGAAGGTGCCCCAACGGGTTTCGAACTTAGAAAGTCCATGAGCATAGCGAGCAATCGTGATGCTGTGCTCATCCACCTCGAGACCCGCCGGCTCGTCCATGACGCAGGTCACCTCGATCGGCTTACGTCCCCCTTGAAACCAAGTGCCAAGGGTGGTGCCGTATCCGGCATAATCCTGCAGGGAACCGCCGCCGGCCGCTTTTTGATAGAACCAGCTGGACGGTTTCTCGGCCTGTACCTGCGCCGCAGTTTTCTCCACTTTATCAGCTCCGTGCCATAGAGGGCCTCGGTTTCCTCCGTAAGAATGAACCTCCAGCACCTCACCGATTCTCCCCTCGTCGATCAGGCGCTTGCAGGTTCTGATTCCGGGGTCCCAGGCCAGAGGCCAGTTGATCATCAACTCCTTGCCGGTTTTCGCCATGGCGGCCACCATGGAGTCAGCCTCTGCGAGAGAACCTGCAAAGGGTTTCTCGACCATCACAGCGACGCCGTACGGAGCCACTTTTTCCACCCATTCCCCATGCTTGGCGGCGGCGGGGCAGAGGATCACCAGATCTGGCTGCGCCTTTTCCAGACAGGCACGGTAATCAGTGAAGACCTGCGCCTCTGAGAATCCAAAATTGCGGGCAGCCTCGAGCATCCGCCCCGGTTGCTCATCCGAGATTCCCACAATCTGGACGTCGGGATGATTCGCAGCCATGCGGAGAAGATCCCCCATATGGAAGTGATCGAAATTGATACCGGCAATTTTCCAGCGTTTCATAAAGCGTCAGCTAAAGTTGATCTGAGAGGAGCCTAGGCTGGAATCCAGCTCAGTCAAGAAACGGCCAGCCATGCCGATCAGTTTTCTGGAGCAAGAGACCATGATTATAAAATCCAAAGACGCTGACCAGGCGGGCTCCCCCTGCCCACACCGCTACTTTCTGATCACTTCCACCGGAGCCTGCGCCACCCGATGGCTAGGGGCCACGCTCAGTCGCCACCCGCAGATCGTCTGCAGCTCGGGGGTCGGAGAATTGTCCTTCACTCTCAACTATGAAGCCAAGCCCCCCGAGGTCGGGAATGCGTCCGAGGCAGAGCTCACAGCCATTTATCTCAAAAATCACTTTGTCAACGACTCGGCAGAAAGTCGAACTCTGGATTCTCTCTTCGACGACTTGGAGCAGGCTAGGCCCGCGACGTATTATGGGAACGTCCACCACGAGACGGTAGCCACCCTGCGCAATAATCTTCACAGCCAAGGCTCGGAGCTCCGTCGCTCGATTCGGGTCGCAAACCTCATTCGTCACCCCATCCCTCGCATCGCCGCTAAGGCCCGCATCATCCAAACCCAACAGGCCGAGAGCCAAGGCATGATGGAGGTGTATCGCATGCAGTTTGATGCGCGTGTCGGTCAGTATGAAAGTATCGTCGCCGAAATCGGGGATCAAATTGGAGACTTTGAAGAGAACCCGATCCAAAAGACCTTCGTCAACGCAGTCCTAGACACCCTGGACGGACTGGACGACTTCAGAACCCCAGGGCTCAGTGAGGCGATCCCGCACTTTTGTATCGAGCGCATCAAGACCGAACCTGACCAGTTCCTCGATCTCATGACGTACATCACCGGGGGAGCTCTCGCCGTCGATTCCACCTACCTCGATTGGGTGTTCTCCGATGCCCATAGCAACGAGAAGCGCTTTAGCATCGGGCCCACCGGGAAGCGCCCTCCGGAGTCTCCGCTTGAGCAATGGGAGGCTTGGGAGGACTGGCAGCGCCGAGTATTTCAGGTGGCGATGATCCGAGCTAGTCTGCGCCCAGACTACGAGGCTCATGGCTATGACTTTAGTTTTGTTAAGGATCTACCGCCTCCCCAGCATCCCGGTCGCGGCAATCGCTACGTCCGGAGCAGAAAACCCGCCATCATAGCCCCGGCCCTTTTTAATCAAATGCGCTAATCCCCCGACGGGATTCAGAAACCGTCACGTCCATGAAATGCTGTAAATTGACTGTCGGCCCTTGAATCAAAGGGCGTTGGTTCGTTAAACAGGGTCATGCCTGTTCGCTCTCTCACGCCCAAACGCTCCGGCCGGGACCTGCTTCCGACGCCAGCCTTGCCCGACCGTAGGAGGACCCGATGATCCGCCCTAAGCAGGCGGATGCGGCTTTTCTTAAAGATGTTCGCTCCATCGATCCTCAATCGCACTCTCTCGTCCTCTGGTGGCTGGGGCAGAGTGGCTTTCTGATCCATTGGCAAGGCCGATTCCTCCTACTCGACCCCTACCTGTCCGACTCCCTCACTCGAAAATACGCAGGCACCGACAAACCGCATGTGCGGATGACGGAACGGGTGGTCTCGCCGGACAGCCTCGGCTTCGTTCAGGTCGCCACCTCCAGCCACAATCACACCGATCACCTCGACGCAGAAACGCTGCTGCCGCTCCGACAAGCGAACCCCGACCTGGCGCTCATCATCCCCGAGGCCAACCGCCAATTCGTTGCGGAGCGGCTGAGCACTCCCGTCGGATGGCCGATCGGACTCAGAGCCGGCAGCGCGGCCTCCCTACACGGCTTCACCTTCCACGGTGTTCCCGCCGCACACAACACCCTCGACACAGATGAGCAAGGTAACCATCGCTATATGGGTTATGTGGTTACGTTCGGTCCCTGGGTCATCTACCATTCAGGGGACACCTTGCACTATCCAGGCATGGAGGCGTGGCTGCAAAAATGGAAGGTGAACGTGGCCCTGCTTCCGATCAATGGAGACAGGCCTGAGCGCCGGGTCGCAGGCAACCTGGACGGGCCCCAAGCGGCGAGGCTCGCAAAGGAGATCGACGCAGGGTTGGTGATTCCCTGCCATTACGACCTCTTTGAGTTCAACACCGCCTCGCCTCAGGCATTCAAGGACGAGTGCTACCGACTGTCCCAGCCCTATCGGGTGATGGAAGCCGGAGAGAGGTGGGAGGTTCAGCCTAGAAACGACGCTTAGGGC
>CAMAVD010000012.1 GCA_945861575.1 Akkermansia muciniphila | reverse complement strand
GAGCTCTACGGGCTCGGGTACGGAAACTCCGACAGCGAGGATGCAAAGTTCGATGCGGTCACGCTCGACGAGGTGAAAAGGGTCTGCGCCTCTTACCTCGGAAATCCGCATTACGTGATGTCAGTGGTTAGCCCCTAGCAGTCCGTCGGTGGTGGAGTGTCGTTCTGCCGGGTGCCCACTCCAAACCGCGCACGAAGAAGGCAACCAAACTCTGCCCCTGATGAGATTTGGGGAGCAATGGAATGTAAAGCCGGGTCAGACCAGCAGTTCTCATTTTGAAAATCGGCGTGCCTCTTTCTGGGAGTGGTTACCCCTGATCCGTTCCGCCCCCGTGCGACCCCGCCAGGGTCGTGCTGTTGGCTGCGCGGCAACCCCGGGTGTCCCTTCGGTCAACCCGGGGCTACCGGCTTCGACCCCTCCGGGGTCGGCGGCCCAAGAGATCGTTCTCTCACGAGTAGCCCCACTCTCCGCTCCCGATCCCGAAGGGATCACAGCCCATAGCCGGTCGGTTGAGGACCTCCAGGACGACACCACCGGTTCTCTGTTTTAGTGGCAGGATCCTGGAGGGATCCCAGGCCCCGGCAAGCGATGAACCGTATGGGAGACAGGAGTTCTGAGGTTAACTCCGAGTGGTCGCCTTCCGAACAGCCTGCACCAATCCCTCGATGGTATGCGGGGTCGCCTCAATATCCGGTTTGAAACCGAGCGCGATCAAGGCTTTGGTCGTCTCCGGCCCAATGGAGGCAAAGCGCAGTGCCGGGTACTTCTGACGGGATTCAGCCAGATTGAAACGGGCGTTGAAGTTTTCCACGGTGGAGGCGCTGCTAAAGGTGATCCAATCAGCGCCCTCCTTCTCGAACTGCTCCGCGGCCCCGCTCACATCTTCGGTCTCTGGAACCGTCTTGTAGCAGGCGACATCATCCACAATAGCCCCGAGCTCAATCAGCGCTTTGGGCAAGTCAGGGTTGGCAACCTGGGCGCGAAGCAACAAGATGTTGAGGTTCTCAATGTCCTGCTCCTGCTTGAAAGCCTCCGCAATCTCCGACCCCACATAGGCCTCAGGCATAAGGTCGACCTGGAGATGGAGTTCGGTCAGCTTGGCTGCGGTGGCTGGGCCGATCGCTGCGATGCGACATCCACCGAGATCCCGCAAATCCTTGAAGCACTTGAAGAAGGCCTCAAAGAAGGCTGTGACTCCGTTGGGGCTGGTGAACACCAACCACTCGTAGCTGTTGAGACCGATGATCGCTTCCACCAAATCCTTGCGATTGTCCGGGGCATCTATCTTGATGGTCGGTATCTCAAGCACCGCAGCACCCAAGTCCCGGAAACGCCGTGACACCTGGCTGGCTTGGTCTCGCGTCCGGGTTACCACCACCCTCTGTCCAAAGAGCGGCCGCTTCTCAAACCAGTTGAGTCGATCCCGCAGGGTAACGACATCGCCAATAAGAGTCACCGCCGGCGCGCTAAAGCCTGTCCGCTCCACCTCGTCAGCCACCGTGCCCAAAGTGGCGATCAAGGTTTGCTGGCGGCCGGTTGTCCCCCAGCGGATCATGCCGACAGGCGTGTCGGCGGACATGCCCTTTTCGATCAGCTGATGAGACAATGTCTTGATGCGCTCCACCCCCATCAGAATCACCTTGGTGCCCGGAGCCGCGGCCAACCAGCCAAGGTCGAGTGAGGATGTCTCCTTGGTTGGATCCTCATGGCCCGTGAAGACAGTGAAGCTCGAGCAATGATCGCGATGCGTGAGCGGGATCCCGGCATAATTGGGGGCGGCAACAATCGAAGAAATACCAGGCACCACTTCAAAAGGAACCCCGGCTTCCGCCAACTCTTCAGCCTCCTCACCACCGCGCCCGAAGATATAGGGATCCCCCCCCTTGAGACGGACCACGCATTTGCCCGTCTTGGCTTTTTGCACCAGCAGCTGGTTCAGCTGGTCCTGCGGGATCGCATGGTCCTTCGCCCGCTTGCCACCGTAGATGCGCTCGGCAGAGACGGGGGCTAGGCGGAGAAGCTCTGGATTGACCAGAGCATCGTACACCACGACATCCGCACGGGCCAAGAGCTCCGCGCCGCGAAGCGTCAAAAGCCCGGGATCGCCGGGGCCCGCGCCCACCAGATAAACCGTTCCCACCGAACTCATGCGAATCGAGACCTACCGACGAAAGTTGAGAGAGGACGGCTGCGGCATCTCGTGGGCGCACGGCTGGTTGATCGGCGCGTCCGGGGCGATGGAATTGGGCTTCACCAGGCTCTGGGCCAGGAGATAAGCCTCCACCTCTTCTCCACTGATGTCGGGGAGCATTCGGCCATTCACGCTGACGCATGGGCTGAGCATCTGACCGCTCTTCTCGATCATCTCCTGGCGCTGCACAGGATCATTGATGATATCTCGATCTTCGAAAGGAAGGTCGTACTTGCGGAGGACGGCGCGAACGCCTTGGCTCCAGCCACAGGAGGGTTTCAGATAGGCGATGATCGTAGGTTTTTCCATAAACAGTCTCGTTAAAGCGTGTAAACTGTCATACCCCCGCCTTTTGGCAAGATCCGCGTTTAGCGAAACATCTCGGGCTTAACGGCAAAATGGCTGTCATGCAAGTATCTGCCTTGGGGCAGGTCAGGGTCGCCGCTCCTATAGGAGACGAGGTAGCGAGGCTTCCCCTCGGCCCTGCCAGGAACTTCCGCCGGAAGCCCCCCCCCGAACCAGCTATTGATAACGTTCGGAGGGCCTCGGGATGAAGAAGGACTCCTTACCTCGTCCCCTTGCCGAGGGACAATAGGGGCGAATTTTACAGCCATTCCCGGGCGGCAGCTTCGCTCGAAGAACCCTGTTCTTAACCCTCCACCGAGTTACCACGGATCGCTGATCCGGATCTTGGCCTGGAGTGTGTAACTCCTTCCTGGGAAGGTTTCTATGGGAAACATGTAGCGCCCCTGCTTGAGGATGGGTCGCTTCAGATCCGGGACGACGGCTAACGCCGCCCCCGGGCATCGTTAGACATAGAGATAAAGATGACCGTGACGCAAACCACACCCGGGGTTGCCGCCCAGCCAACATCACGACCCTGGCGGGGTTGCACGGGAGCGGAACGGATCAGAGGGTGCCCACTCCCAGAAAGAGGCACGCCGATTTTCAAAATGAGGACTGCAGGCCGCGCTGAAACACGTGCATTGCCTCGCGCATCGACGGGAAGGCCAGCTCGGCGGGATCCACCGCATGAGGGTCAAGCCAGCAATAGCTTTCGACCGCATCCAAGGCCGCCGCCTCCGCGGGCTTCAAGGTCGTCGCCACAAAGAACAGGTCCAGCACCGGATAGGTCACCTCCTGATAGGAATAGGTGTTGGGTTGTGAGCAAAGGAAGCGCAGACTTTCCAGCTCCAGATTCACTTCCTCACGCAATTCACGCCTCAAGGCCTGCTCGGCGGTCTCCCCGATGTCGATGAACCCCCCTGCCATTCCCAGCATTCCTTTGGAGGGCTCCTTCGCCCTGCGAATGAACAAGGCTCGCCCGTCCGGCCCCAGCAGAATGGCGGCGGCGGCGACAGCTGGATTGAAGAAAAAGAGGAATCCGCAGGGAGCACACCGAAACGGCTCGGACGCTGCGGGCATGGAACGTTCCACCCCGCATCGGGGACAAAAGCGAAAGATCAGCGATGGCTGCATGGCCAAAGAGACTAGCCGAACCATCCGCATGAAGGAAACACTGGGCATGCTGTATCCGTCTCTAAGTGTGTTCCGTACGGAACATAACTTTGGACGATAGGCTGCGGCTCCCTCTTGCGCGCGAGGGCGAGCTTCACGAGGTTGTGCGTGCCGCTCGGTCCAGTTTACTGCCGGCTGTTCTTGCGGTGGGGTTCGACAATACCGTCATTGCAACCCCAGACATCCTGACGGTGAAACGGAAAGGTTCGACGAAGGGCATGCTCGCGAAGATCTTGGGTCACATCGGTGCCAAGCAACTCGCGTTTCTAAGGTAATAGAAGGACCGACGGCCGTCAGCGGATCCGCGACGATTTTAAGAAGGCCATGAAACGCTCTTTGACTTCGTGAGGAGCGACCGTCGGCCGACCCAACTTCTCCGGCGAGCCGGGCCTGATACGAACATGAATCAATGAGGGCCCTGGCACGTCGAGAAGCGCTTGGATGGCGTCCACAAAACCATCGCGACTGTCGACAGTCCAAGCATTTCGATAGTTGGCCGCCGCGGCCGCCTGCTCGAATCGCACCACACCTGAGACGGTCCGCTGACCTCCTGTGGAGTCGTGGGACTCATTATCGAGCAGAATGTGGAGAAAATTGGAGGGCGCCTGATACCCAATCGTGGCGAGATTGCCCATCTTCATGAGGGCGGCACCATCTCCATCAATCACCACCACTGGCTGAGTGGGCAGACAAAGCGAAACGCCGAGTCCAATGGCAGAGGCGGTGCCCATTCCACCCACCACATACAGCTGATTGGGACGATCGGCCACGGTGAAGAGCTCGCGACCCGTCTTCCCTGTCGTGGCCAGGATCGCTTCATCTCCGCGAAGAGTTTCCAACAATGCCTGGAGCGCCTCGGTGCGAATCATCTCAGGCCGTCCGGAAGCCATTTGATCCCGGCTGATCTCTGTCTCCACTCGAATTCCAGAGCGGGTGGGCCGAAGCGCGCAGTCAGCAACAGTATCCTGCGACATCACCAAAGCAAATGGCAAGCTGCGGGCCCGCATCGACTCATCGGCCCGGTCCAGGACCTCAGACAACTCTCCCTCGCTCGCCGGAAAAGGCAGCCAGGGGATGCGCATCGTCTCCAGGAGCGAGTGGGTGATCTGGCCCATCAACTCATGCTGCGGCTCGTCCTTCACGCCCGGCTGCCCTCTCCACGTGGTGATTAGGAGTGTGGGAACTCGGAAAGGATGGTTCAGCGACGTGAGCGGGTTGACCATGTTTCCCAGGCCAGAGTTCTGGCACAGAGTAACGGTCTTTCGGCCCGCCAAGAAGGCCCCCATGGAAACCGCCACCGCTTCCCCTTCGCTTGTAGCGCCAACGTAGGCCAACGACTGCTCATTGATCACAGCGTTGATAAACGGCTTGAGAAAAGAGCAGGGCACGCCCGACACGTGGGAGAATCCGCGGGCGGTGAATTGTCCCAAAGCAGAGGTCGCGGAGATCATAAAGGAGAGGCAAACGTCTGCGCGGTTGAAAGATCGTTAAGGGTGTCGACGTCCAGCCAATGACCCGCGATGTACAGCACCCGGATCACAAGGCCGGCTGCGGCGGCCTCGTTATTATCGCGCACCCCAAGAGAGGCGGACATCGACAGACCGCTGGCCCAAATCCCCTGGAAGCCAGCCTCCTCAACAATTCGGGCGCTGAGGCCATTGTGCGCCTCCATGAGGAACTCCACCTGCGGGGAGCGCAGCATCTTCTTGAACCGAGTCGTTTTTTTCATCAGCTAGGCATCACTGCATCTCTCTGTGCATGAGCGTCGAGAGATGGAATTAGAGGCCGAGAAGGAAAGGATGCGCAAGGAATTCCATGGTCCTGCAGCCCGCAAAGCGCTATGAACTCCGCTTACAATGAAAGCGATTCTCTGCCCCTTCTCTCTCGTTTGCCTAGTGGCCCTGGCACTCGGGCTGGCGGGCTGCGGTCGTCAGGACACAGCCGCACCTAGCAACGCAGACAGTCTCAATCCCTCGGTCGCCACCCCCCCACTGCCGGCCAGCGTGGCAGGCTACTGGGTAGGGAACCTGGAAGCCGGAGCCACCCCTTTGAGCGTGGGTTTCAATTTCGTTTCTACCCAGCAAAACCGGTTTCGCGTAGCCTTCGACAGCCTCAACCAAGGCTTACACGATCTGCCAGCGACCGCCGCGCTGGTCGCACGGACACTCAGCGTGGAGCTGGACCTAAGAGAAGGCGGCCTAGCGACCTACACCGGTGAATTAAGTGTCGATGGGAAGCTCCTGAAAGGGAGTTGGAAACAAGGGGAAGACACGCTTCCCCTGGAATTGAAACGGGGTGACCGAGCGCAAGCGATTGCCGACATGGATCCGCACAAGCAGCTGCGGGCGGCCGATATGCCCTTCAACAAAGCAGCCGGGGATCAAATATCGGGAGAGTGGAGAGGCTCTTTGGAGCTCGGGCCGACGGCACGACGCATCGTCTTTCATATCACGCGGCAGCCGGAAGGAATCTGCACGGCGCAGATGACCAGCCTCGATCAAGGGAATGCCCATCTTGCAGTGGAAAAAGTCCTACTCAAAGGAGAGGAACTGACCCTTCAGCTCCCCGGCATCCACGGCCGCTTTGTAGGACTACTACAGGCGGGTGGCAGTCAGATCATCGGCAAGTGGTTCCAAACAGGACTGACCTTCCCCCTTACTCTCCAGCGCACTCAAACCAATCCCTAAAAACGGAACATCCCGGGGCAGGCTCTCCCGCGCCGGGATGATTAAAAGATTACCCCACTGTAATGCCGTGTGGAACAGTTCCTTTGAACTGCCTGGGAAACAGGTGGAGCCGAGTCCCTGGTGGTTGACGTCCAGTGAAGGCCTGTCAGAAACCAAAGGCTTTAGGGCTCCGTAGTGATAACTTACGGTTCAAGGAATTTTGTTTCGAAAGCACGAACATAGCAGGGTAAATTCGAAAAATTCTTAAAGAGACTTAGAAAGAACAAGCGCCGAAGCGCATATAGGAGTATCGACCTGATCCTAAAATTTCTCAAGTAGAATTACACGCAAACGCCGAAGACTTTCTCGGGGTTCACTCCCAAATCTTTGATGGCTTTCGCCACGAGCTCGGGCTTCACCTCGCCTCTGCGGCTGAGCTGATACAGCGTGGCTACCACGGTGCACTCGGCGTCCACCTCGAAGAAGCGACGGAGATTCTGACGCGTCTCGCTGCGACCAAAGCCGTCCGTCCCCAGGGTAAACAGGCCGCCTGGAATCCAGGGAGCAATCTGGTCGCTGACCATCTTCATATTGTCAGACACGGCCACGAAGGCACCCTTCTCAGATTCGAGCGTGGTCTCCAGGTACGAGCGACGAGGTTTCTCCGTGGGATGAAGCATGTTCCACCGCTGGCAGCGGAGCGCCTCGGTGCGCAGCTGCTTATAGCTGGTCACGCTCCAAACATCCGCCGACACGCCATACTTCTCTCCCAGGATCTGCTGAGCCTTCAGCGCGGAACCCATGATAGCGCCACTCCCCAAGAGATGCGCCCGGAGCTTCGAACCCTCCGCACCCTTCTTATACTTGTAGAGCCCTTTGAGAATCCCTTCTTTCACCCCCTCGGGCATGGCCGGCATCGGAACGTTCTCATTGTGCAGGGTGATGTAGTAGAAGATATCCTCACCATCCTGATACATCCGCTTAAGTCCGTCCGCCACGATCACCGCGATCTCAAACGCAAACGACGGATCGTAGGCCATCAGATTGGGCACGGCACTGGCGATGAGCTGGCTATGACCGTCCTGATGCTGCAAGCCCTCGCCGTTCAGCGTGGTGCGGCCCGCGGTGGCCCCCAAGAGGAAACCCTTGGCCCGGCTGTCGCCTGCGTGCCAGATCTGGTCGCCCACCCGCTGAAAACCAAACATCGAGTAGTAGATGAAGAAGGGGATCATCGGCACGCCCACATTGGCGTAAGCCGTACCCGCGGCCACAAAGGACGCCATCGAGCCGGCCTCAGTAATTCCTTCCTCGAGGATCTGTCCGTCCTTGGCCTCGTGGTAGAAATTCAGCGTCTCCTTGTCCACGGGCTCGTAGAGCTGACCCTTGGACGAGTAGATGCCGTAGCGGCTGAACATCGACTCCATGCCAAACGTGCGCGCCTCATCAGGAATGATCGGAACGATCAGCTTGCCGATATTTTTATCATCAAGCAGACGCTTCAGCAGGTCCACAAAAGCCATGGTGGTCGAGGCCTCGCGCGCGCCGCTTCCCTTCAAGGCGTCTCGACCAAAGTCTTCGATCTTCGGAAGATCCAACTTGGGTTGAACCGCGTTCCGAACCGGGAGAAAACCGCCCAGCGCTTTTCGGCGCTCGAGCAGATACTTGATCTCGGGGCTGTCGGGAGACGGCCTGTAGAAAGGCAATTCAGCAATGTCCTCATCGCTCACAGGGATATCGAAGCGACGGCGGAACTCGCGAAGCTCCTTCTCGTTCATCTTTTTCTGCTGATGCGAGATGTTGCGACCTTCACCGGCCTCGCCCAGACCGTAGCCCTTGATCGTATGGGCCAGGATGACGGTGGGTTGGCCCTTGTGATTGACGGCCGCATGATACGCAGCATGAACTTTCTTGGGATCATGCCCACCACGGAGCATCTTGCGCAACTGATCGTCCGTCAGATGATTCACCAGCGCCTTGAGCTCGGGGTATTTGCCAAAGAAATGCTTGCGCACGTAGCTGCCGGGACTGACGGAATACTTCTGAAAATCCCCATCCACGCATTCCTCGAGCCGACGAAGAAGCAGGCCTCGCTTGTCGGATGCGAACAAGGGATCCCAGTCGCTTCCCCAGATCAGCTTGATCACATTCCACCCCGCACCGCGGAAGACACCCTCCAACTCCTGAATGATCTTGCTGTTGCCGCGCACCGGGCCGTCGAGACGCTGAAGATTGCAGTTCACCACCCAGACAAGATTGTCGAGGTTTTCACGAGCCGCCATGGCAATGGCACCCAAGGTCTCAGGCTCATCGCTCTCCCCATCCCCTACAAAGCAATAGAGCTTGGGCTCACGAGCGGGGTTGAAGAGACCGCGCGCTTTGAGGTAGCGCAGAAAACGGGCGTGATAAATCGAGCTGATGGGTCCGAGACCCATGGAAACAGTGGGGAACTGCCAGTATTCCGGCATCAAGTACGGATGCGGGTAGGAAGACAACCCCCCGCCCTCCGCCAATTCGCGACGGAAGTGTTCCAACTTTTGCGGGCTGAGACGCCCTTCAAGGAAACTCCGAGCGTAGTTCCCTGGAGTGGTGTGACCCTGGAAATAAACCATGTCAGCAGGGCCATCGTCCCCGCCGCGGAAGAAATGGTTGAACCCCACCTCGTAAAGCGTCGCACAGGAGGCGTAGCTGGAAATGTGACCGCCGAGACCGTCGGAGATCTTGTTTCCATGCACCACCATCGCCATCGCATTCCAGCGAATGTAGCTCTTGATTTTCGCCTCGAGCTCTCGGTTTCCCGGAATCTCAGGCTCGTCCTGAACATCGATGGTGTTGACGTACGCCGTATTGACAGTGGGGGAAACTCGAACCCCCGACGCGCGCAAACGCTGAATCAGCCCTTCGAGAAATCCCGGGATTTGATCCCCACCCTTGGTGCGCAGAGTGACCTCAAGCACGTTCTCAAGAGAGTTGAACCAGAGGCGTGTGTCGTCCGATTCTGCCACCACGGCGGCGCGGCGCGCAGCCGCAGAACGGGAGGACGATGTGGGAACAGTCGCGGATTTCACTTTTTCAGTCACGGAGCGTTATGATAGATGCCCCAGGCGCCTTGCCAAGGGTTATGACAGCTGGGCCGATGAAAATTATGCAGCAGCACACACAAAATCCTCATGACCAAGTTCAGTAAAACTTCTCGTAAAGGGACCCGCCCCGGGCGAACGATAGACCCGACTATGTCCCAAGGGGAATCCAGCGGCTTACAATTGCCCATCAACAACTTAAATAGATTTCAACTTCGAAACACCTTCCCTTTATGCCGATGATTTCGATCCCACTCTCGCTGGTGTCGGACACCCCGATGTCGGCGGTGGAGCATCTGGCGCGGGAGGAGAGCCTGCTCGAGGCGTGTGATGCCGGCGAGCTGGGCGGGATGTTGAGGTTCTGGGAACCCCAGGAACAAGCGGTCGTGGTAGGCTATGCCAATTCGGTGCTGACCGAAACCCGCCTGCAGGACTGCGACCGAGATGGAGTGCGCGTGCTACGGCGCTGTTCTGGAGGAGGAACGGTCCTGCAAATGCCTGGGGTGTTGAACTACACGCTTGTTATCCCTCTCCCTGAGGACGGTCCACTCAGCACCGTCGGCGGGACGAACACCTGGATGATGACGCGGTTGAAGGACGCACTAGCCAAGATCGATGGGCTCTCGGACCGACTGTCCATCCGCGGCATCACGGATCTCTGCCTAGGGGAGAAGAAGTTCGTGGGAAGTGCGCAGCGACGCAAACGTTCTGCACTGCTTTTTCATGGAAGCATCCTGCTGGAGGCCCCGCTGGAACTCATGGAGCGCTACCTGGCCTTCCCAACGCATCAACCCGACTACCGGGAAAGCCGTTCACATCTGGAGTTCTGCTGCAATCTTGAGAAACCGGCCGCTGCGGTGAAAGCAGCGCTGCTGAAAGCCTGGGACGTTTCATCGAAAGAGATTACCCCGCCAAGAGAGCGGATGGAACGTCTGCTCAGAGAGCGTTACTACCAGGCCACCTGGCACCGCAAGTGGTGAAAGTCCGAAAGGCTCAGGAACCGAAACTCTGCACCAGGGATCGAACGATCAACCCCCACCCATCCACCAGCACAAATAGAAGGATTTTAAGGGGCAGGGATAGCGTATTGGGTGGCATCATCATCATACCCATGCTCATCAGAACAGTGGCCACCACCAAATCGATGAGCACGAAGGGAATGAAAAGCAGGAAGCCCATCTGGAATGCGGTGCGCAGTTCGCTGATAACGAAACCCGGGATCACCACGCGCAGAGGAAGCTCCTCCACCGGAGTAGGCTGAAGCCGGGCCAGGGCAACGAAGAGTTCCACGTCCTTGGGGCGCGTCTGGCGGAGCATGAAGGTGCGGAGATGCTTGGAGGCTTCGTCCAGGGCTTTCTCGCTGGTGATGGTCTGAGCCTGGTAGGGCTTCAACGCATCCCGATCGATTCGCTCCCACACCGGAGCCATGATGAAGAAGGTGAGAAAGAGTGACAGCCCGATAATGATTTGGTTGGCAGGGGCACTGGGAAGGGTGAGCGCCGTGCGAACAAAGGAGAGAACGATGACGATCCGCGTGAAGCAGGTCATCAGCAGGATGATCGACGGAGCCAATGTCAGGAGCGTGATTGCAAAAAGGATCTGCACCGCCACATCGCCCTTGGGCAGGGCTTGGCCCGGAGTACCTACATTGATCTGGATGTTCGGAAGGCTCTGCCCAGCAGCCTGGGCCGAGGCATCCCCTGCGATCAATGGACTCAGTGTAAGTAGTGCCAAGGAGATCCAAGCCGCCCGGAAAGTTCGGGTGAGCGACAAGCGCAGAAGAGGATGCGACGCAGGGAAGCTCATGGCTCACGTCGCGAGATCACCTGCTGAAGGGCCGCGGCAAATCCAGGAGTCGCGGACGAGGCCGGGTCCATCACATCGCCCTCAGGCAACCGCGTGAGCAACTGCACGCCGGCAGGGCTCGTACTGATGAGCAGACGCTCGCGCTCGTAGCCGATCACGTAAAGGGCTTGTCGGCCCCCGAGGGAACGCGCCTCGATGATCTCAAGTCGAGGGCCCCGCGAAGTGCCTGGCTTGGAGACCTGCCAGCGGCGAAACAGCCACACCCCGGACAGAAAAAGCGCCAGAACAAACAAGAGAGCCCCCAGCACACGCAAAATGGAGAAGGACGCGTCGGGCAAGACAGCCTCGGGAGCGGCGGCAGGCTCCGCAAGAGCGGTGGAGGCGGTGACGAGCAGGAAAGCACAAACCCTGACGGCACGCCCTATTGGCGTACAGGGGCTCATTGGTTCTATTTGTTGAAGACCTCCGTGATCTTGATGCCGAAACGATCCTCCACCACGACCACCTCTCCTTTCGCGATCAGTTTACGGTTAACGAAGATATCCACCGGGGCGTCGGCAACCTTGTCGAGTTGAATGACCGACCCGATCTGGAGCTGAAGCACCTCCCGCATCGGCATACGGCAGGAGCCAAGCTCCACCGAAATGTCGACCGGAACATCCAGGATCACATCAATATTGGGAGGGATATCACTCATCGCGTTTGCTCACAGTTCAAGTCGACAGAACCCGAGCTATCTGAATAGCCCATTTTTTATCCACCGTCCCTAAGCTCCCTGAAAGCTTCTTTAGGTTGGCCAGACGGATGGTCACATTTTGGGCGCAATCCACAGCCATGGGGATCACGTCGCCCACCTTGATCTGGGACAGCTCGCCGACACTCAGTCGCGTGCCGTCCCACTCCGCCGAGACGGGGATGACCACCTCCTCAAGACACGGACTCCAGTGGAGTTCCTTGCTCTGCTGCAGTCCTGCATCCTGAGTGTTGAGATCCAGGAGCTTGTTCAGCCGGAGGATGAGCGGCTCAAGGGTGTAGTAAGGGAAACCCAGCTGGATAGGTTCAACACAGTCACCAATGTGCGCCTCGATGCTCAGATGAAGCATGACCGTGTCACTGGCTGCGGTCTGAAGAAAGCGACCGTTGGTCTCATGACCCAGAAGCACGGGCCGGATCTCCTGGTCGTAATGCCAATGCCCGCACCACTCCCCAAGAAGGATCTGAAGCGCCTGATCCAGCAGCGCGATTTCAATCTCGGTCATTTCGCGCTGCCCGCTCACGTTCATCGCACTCCCGCCGAGCAGTCGATCGACAATCGTGAGGCCGAGCTTGGGTGGAAGCTCGAGGATACAAACCCCCCTCATCGGATCGGCCTTAAAGAGGGTGATATAGGTGGGATTCGGCAGCACCTCCACGAACTTTTGGTAGGTGATGGTCTGCAGCATGCAGAGCTGCACGCCGACCTCCAGCCTCAAGTAGGTGGACAGCCGCGATGCGAGCGACCGGATGAAGTCCTCATGCCACAGCCTCAGCTTTCGGAGCTCGCGTGCAGAGAGGAATGCGGGCTGACGGAAGTCGTAGGGCTGGATCGAGTCTTTCGCGCGCTCCTCGCGCTGCCCGTCGGCGGTCACCACCAAGGACTTGCTGTCCTCGGTTTGGACCTGGTTGAGCAGCCTCTCGACGTCGGACTGCGATAATACTGATCCTTCGGCACTCATGATCTACATTCACAGAGACGGTGTGAGACGGAGGTCATGCGATTACTGGATGGCAAACTCGGTGAAATAGAGCTCCTTCACAGCACCGTTGCCAATGACGGCATTGAAGGCACCGATCAGCTCGGTGCGGATAAAGTTCGAAGCCCCCGGTTTCTCAAGATCCTGCAAATTCTTTGCGCGAAGGATCCCAATGGTAACGTCCATGAGCTGATCACGGTTCTCCTCGATCTTATCCTTCAAGTCGGACTTCGCTCCGATCAGCGTGAAGTTGGTCATCAAATAGCGGGCACCCAGGGATCCAGCCACATTGACCAGCACTTTACCAAACTGCGCCGACGGCTTCCCACTTCCGCTACTTTTCCCATGTCCATCGTCTTTCTTGGCTCCATGCCCGTCATCCTTCTTGGCACCGTGCGCGTCCTCCTTCTTCTCTTCTTTCTTCGCACCGTGTCCATCGTCCTTTTTTGCGCCATGCGCATCGTCTGCCTTAGCGCCATGGTCATCGGCCTCCCCGGCATCGCCATGGCCGTCCTCTCCCGCCTCCCCATGCTCGCCGCCTGCACGAGCCTGCACGGTCGCTTTCTGGAGCTTCGGAACGATGACGAACTGAGTCATCACAAACGCCAAGACTGGCATGAGCACAACGGTGAGGATCAAAGGCAGGAGGGCCTTGATGCCGCCTCCGCCGGCGGGGGCCGGGGAGGCGGGTGCGGGGGCTTTGGCTTCGGACATAGGTCAGTTTAGATGAGTTGAGTTTTAACGCTTCAGGTTCACAAGCTCCTGCAGCATCTCGTCGCTGGTGGTGATGATACGTGAGTTAGCCTGAAAGGATCGCTGGGTAACAATCATGGAGGTGAACTCGGTGGCCAAATCTACATTGGAGAGCTCCAGGGCGCCGGATTCAATGATTCCCAGGCCGTTGCTGCCAGGCGCGCTGGCACCACTGAGGGCGGTGCCGCTGGTCAACGGCCCAGCGGCTGTCAGGCTGGTGTAAACATTGTTGCCCTGCTTCGTGAGGGCATTGGGATCGCTAAAACGTTGCAGCAAGATTTGGCCGCGAGTGAACTCCGAACCATCCGAGAGCCGAACTTGGATCTTGCCATCCCGGCTGATGGAATAGGAGGACACGGTCGCCAATGGGTCAGAGGCCGGAGGACGCCCCACTCCATCAACCACAATGTCGCCTTCGGTCGCCAACCCCGAGTCGGAGAACCCTTGCACACGATAGCCGGCGTTGGTCACCAACCGGTAGCTCTGATCCAACCGGAAGTCTCCGGCACGTGTGGCATACTGCGCGTTCCCTACCGGATCATTTACTAGGAAAAAACCATCGCCCGACAAGGCCAGATCGGTCGGCGGACCCGTGCGGGTGATGGCACCCTGAGTGAACTGAGTTTTGATGGCGGTGGAAATGACACCCGTGCCCACCTGGATAGGGTCCACATTGCTGCTAGTCCCGCTGCCGGCGCCAGCCCCTCGATAGGTCTGGCTGAACGCATCGGCGAAATCCATACGCGAGGTCTTGTACCCAGTGGTATTGGTGTTCGCGATGTTGTTACCAATAACGTCCATGCGAGCCTGAAACTGCTGCATGCCGCTGACGCCTGAATTGAGTGAACGAAGCATACTTCTTTGGTGGGGTCTGGGTTACATCGACCGGATCCTGAGCACATCGCTCAAGGCATGCGGTGTCTGGTTAACGACGATTAAGGGTTCTCCCTTTTGCATTTCGACAGCGCTGACAACGCCGGCGATCACTGGTCCGCCCTCCGTGTCCGATTGCAAATCAACCGATCTTCCGATCAGCGCGTTTGCCTGCAGCAGATGCTGATCTGTCCGCAGTTTGCCAATATTGGCGTTCATGTCTTTGCTCTGCTCAAGGGAAGTAAATTGGGCCATCTGGGCGATGTACTCGGTGTCCTTCATCGGATTGAGCGGATCCTGATTGGTGAGCTGAGTCACCAGGAGCTTCATGAAATCATCCTGCCCGAGAGTCTGGACGGGCACCCTGGTAGCTGAATCGGTCGCAGCCTGGGAGTTGTTCGATGCGGAGACGGCGCTGATTTCGGACATAGTGTTAGGTTCCTAAAAGAGTTAAGCAGGACGTTCAGGCCCAGGTCTCCAGATGATCGGCCGTGAGCGAACGCAGTGTCACCCGAGCAACGCTCGAACCGGCCCGCGGTGACCCGGCCTGCGAGGAGGGCATCCCCAGACTTGTTCGCAACTGAGGATTCGACGGATCGTGAGAACGGCTGCGGTCCCGCCCGGCGTTATTACCCTGCTCGTTCGGCAGGAATGGGTCCTGCGCGGGGGAGCGCGAGTGTCGACTGGAATTGGACCCTGTGTCTGATCCCCCAAAGCCCGACGTTCCAGAATCCAGAACTTTCAGGCGATCCAGCTCTGGGCCGGCAAGCTGAGAAATCTGCTGCGCAGTGGCATCACGTGTCGCGCCCTTGGCGAGGTCCAAATCTGAAAGTCTTACCCCCTGCTGAGCCAATAACTGCTGCAACCCCTCCCAGGCCGCCTGCAGAGGCCCGGACTCACCTCGCTCCATAACAACCATCACCTCGACCTCACCGCGATGGCTGCGCAATTGCACATTCAATTGCGTTCCAGCATCCGGTCTCAAAACAACGTTCATCGATCCCGAACCCTGACTGCGGACTTCCATAACCCGGGAGAGAATCTCCTGCCTCAAAGCGGCACCGGGCTGTAAACCGAGCGGCGACAAAATTAGGGACTCCGGCTCCACCTCCAAGGCTGTAGCAACCCGGGTCTCGAAGGGCGGGTTCAAGGACGACAGCACTCCGGAAGCCCGATCCTCTCCCTGAGCTTGGCGCTCGTTCTGCGAGTCAACCCCCTCAAATGTACCTGCAGATGTCTGAGCACCCTCCACCAGGGAATGACCCGAAGCAGACCCTCCATTCAGGCGACTGGGGTTCAAGTCCGTGTCCGCGGTTACATCAAATTTCTGAGGCATCGACTCCACGGACCTAGCAGTGGACGTGCCACCTGCCCGCATGGCCGCTTCAGGGGTGCCCACCTCAGGAAGAACGGTTTCGAAGGTCTCAACCAAACGGGAACCGGAGGGACCTTGCGCCTTGCTCGCGAACTCCTCCCCCATCGCCTCAGCAACAAGCCCTGATAGGGCAACGGCGGGCTCAGCATTCCCCTCCGGATTGACCAGAGGACGTTCGGACAAGGCGGACAAACCGGCGATCATAGATGCCTGCATCTCCCAGGCAGCAGCGGGGCCGGCTGCCTCAAAATTGCGGTCTGCACTACCCACTGCAGCAGCGACGCTCGGCAAAACTGACAGCCCCTGGGAGACGGACGGCAGGCCTTGCCCAAAAATCTCCGGCGACAGGGCAAGGTCTGCCGAGTCGGAGACCCGCGATGTCTCAGGCAGAGCAAACGAGCTCGATCCCTGCTGCCGCTCGACTTCTGCCGAGCTCAGGGCTGCTCCGAGGGCGGGAGGCGGAGCAGAAACCAGAAGTGGCAGGGACATCGGGAGGGGCGCTGTGCTCGTGATCTGACCCAAGGATAGTATTCTTAGAAGGTCGTCGGCGGCGGAAGAATGGGTGTCCGATCCCGAATCGACACTCTCCCCACCTAGTTCTCCTCCCTCATCGTTGGACTCCGTTGCTGCGAGGGGTGGGGTTGAGCAAAGTTCTGCCGCTGGATCGCTCGGGGGAACTGGGGCTAAAGATCTAGCTTCTCCCCCGACAGGCTGCCCCCGGTGACCACGGAGTTCCGATAAACGGAGAGCCGCAGATGGCCCCTCGCTTGTGAGTACGACGGTGTTTCCATCCTTAGCGGGGTCAGCAGATCGATCCTCCGTCGGCTTGGACGCCCGAGCGGAGGGCCATAGCCCTGATGCGTTCCTGTTCTCTTCCTTCTGGGATGTCTGATGGTGTCGCAGCTCGGAGGAAAAATCCGCTTCGGAAGTGTCCGTCGATGCGCCCCGGCGAGTGGGGCCTTCAGACGGGGCAAGCAGAGCGGACGGCGAGGCGATCGCCGGATCGGAAGATACCGATTTACTGGAGAGAGCAACGGAATGAGCCATAGAGGGTGAGAAAAGTGGGACGCAGCCTACTTGCGAGCAGGTCCGGCATTGCCCGGAGGACGGTAGAGCACCAAACGCAAACGATCTGAGAGATCCGCGACGCGCTTGGCGTCCTCTGGGCTCTTCCGGGACATCAGCTCCAGCACGGGCGCCGTTTCGGATTCCTTCATGTTGACGAGAATTTTCATGAGCTGCTCGTCCCCGAGATGACGCATCACGTTTGCCGCACCTTCCGGGGTCATGGTGGCGTAGAGCTTAGCAAGACGCTTCAAGTTGGCGGTTTCTTCCTCGCGGACACGGGTGACATTCTTATCGAACTCCGTCTGCAAACGATACACCGCCTGTGTGGCCGTCATCAGATCGCGCTGATCGGCACGCAGCCTGGTCTCCATCTCCTTAAGCAGCTTGGACTTTTCCGTCAGTGCAGCCTTCTCGGAACGCAGCTCGGCGATAATTTGATCCACCTCAGGATTGTTGAATTCCCATGAGGGACCCGTCAGCACCGGTACATTCTCGCGAGCTTCTCCCCCCTCGCTGCCATGCTCGGCAGCCTGCACGGGCTGAATCTTGGCAGGATTAAGGAAGGCCAGCGTGCAGCCAAGATAGCTGACGCAGCCGATCAAACAGATGACCCAGCCTGATTGTAAGAACTTCATAGTGACTCCTGATCCATTGAATCCCCCGGTATTCCGTCCGACCCGCTACGAGTGCAGAACTGATTCATCCTGTCCGCGCAGCAAGCCATGGGCCATCACTGACCTTCGTCCCATCTCATCGAGCAGCTTTTGTTCCTCCTTCAGGGCTTCTTCCTGATGGTGGTTTCTGCGTCTGTCGCGAACTTTTTCGATGATCTCCAAGGCCTGCCGGGCAAGAGCCAGGGCTTCATGCGCCTGCATCAAGGCTCTCTGCTCTTTCTCAACGTCCTGTCGACGCGCCTCGAGTCGGCCTTCGAGGAGTGTTTGCCACTCATGGTCTCTCAGCCGATCGGGTCCGCTGGCATCCGACCGACTGCGCCGCAGCTCGAGATGCTTCTCGAACTCGGCAAGTGCATCCCTCCATACACCGATGGCCTCCTGATGTCGGCGGGAGGCCCGACCCAACGCCTCGAGCGCCTGCTCGTGCTGCCCCCGACGGAGCGTCATCACGGCTTCCAGGGAGAATCGAAAACGTTTCATGGCTAACAATCGTTTCAGCTGCCAAGGATGCCCGACAACTGCTTCCAGCTCTCCGTGCGAGGCACACCGAGATCCATCGGCTGCCGCAAAAATGTCTGGAGGGGCTCCCGGAGACGGATCGCAGCATCGATGGTGGGGTTGGTACCCGCGGTGTAGGCTCCGATCTGGATGAGATCCTGGTTTCGACGATACACCGCCATCAGATCGCGAACACGGGCCAGGGATTGCTTTTGCTGGGGAGAAAGGAGGTCTGAGGTGAGACGGCTGACACTTTCGAGCACATCGATGGCAGGATAGTGATTGCTTGTAGCCAGGTCACGACTGAGGACGATGTGGCCGTCCAGAATGGAGCGCGTGGCATCCGAGATGGGATCGTTCATATCATCGGCCTCAACCAGAACAGTGAAGAAACCCGTGATCGCGCCACGTTCATTCGTACCCGCCCGCTCCAGCAATTGGGGGAGAAGTGAGAAAACGGAGGGCGGATAGCCTCGAGTGGCAGGCGGCTCTCCCACGGAGAGGCCGATCTCGCGTTGCGCCATGGCGAAGCGAGTGACTGAGTCCATCATCATCAGAACATTCTGACCCTGATCTCGAAAGCGTTCGGCGATGGCCATGGCGAGAAAAGCCCCACGGAGGCGCGCCAAAGCCGGCTCGTTCGAGGTCGCTACGATCACCACGGACTTCTGACGCCCTTCCTCGCTGAGATCCCGCTCGATGAACTCGCGAACCTCGCGGCCGCGCTCGCCGATCAGAGCGATCACATTAACCTCCGACTCCGACTGTCCCGCCAGCATTCCCATCAGGGTTGACTTTCCCACGCCGCTGCCGGCAAAGATTCCCAACCGCTGCCCTCGGCCACAAGGGATGCAGGTATCCAGGGCTTTGATCCTGGTTTCGAATGGAGTGTCGATTCGTTGGCGGCGGAGCGCATGGGGGGGGTGAGAGCGCATGGGCAACCACTGATCGGCAACGATGGGACCTCGGTCATCGATCGGACGCCCCATAAAGTCAATCACGCGACCCCGGAGAGCGTCCCCCGCAGGGAAACGAAGCGTATCGGCCGTAGCAATCACCTCACTTCCAGGACTGATTCCCTGAATCTCTCCCAGCGGCATGAGCAGGAGACGATTATTGCGGAAACCAACCACCTCAGCCAGCGAGCCCGACGGATTGCGATCGGTAATAATGCGGCAGAGGTCACCCACAGCTGCGGCCGGCCCTTCACTCTCAATCACCAGTCCGATCAGCTGAACCACCCTTCCTCGACGCTCAATGCCTGAGGTCGCACGGGTGCGGGACAATGCTTGCTCCACGCGATTGAGCGGCTTGGGAAGGAGAAGATCAGACATAGGCAAACTGGATCATTCGACGACCATGGACTCCCGGATCCTACGAAGGATGGTTCCGGGCTGATTGTCAATCACACCAAAGGCCGTTAGAACACGGCATCCTCCCCGTTCGACCGTTGAGTCTTGGGCGATGCGAACCGGGCACAACCCTCCAGCGCCTGGCTGCTCTTGGGGGGCGATCTGATCCAACAGACGCGCGTCCTCCGGATGAAGATGAACGGCGATCTCGGACGAAGCATCCGCCTGATCCAGAGCCTCACGCACCCGGGTGGCCACAAGCTCCTTGCTGATAGGGAAGGAGGCCACCATTTTGACAGCCACCTCCAAAGCGAGGTCGATGAGCATGACCTCGCTCTGGCGGCGAACATCCAGGAGCGAGTTGCTGAGAGAACGAAGCACGCCCTGCTGAAGTTGGCCGAGCTCGGCCCTCTGCTGAATCATCTGCGCGCGCAGCTCCTTCTCGGCCTCCTGGCGACCCCGCTGGTAGGCCTGACGTTCAGCCTCAGCATTGCCGCCGGCGGGTAGGAGTTGCTGGGGCACCAAACGCACCTCGCGGATCGGTGACGTGAGAGTGAGACGTTCGCAATGCATCGCAGGGAAGGAGATGGAATCAGGCAGACTGCTCTCGACCAATAGTGATCTCTCCCTCCGACTCCAACCGCCGCACAACCTCGATAATCTTCATCTGGGCCGCTTCGATATCCCGCAGCTTGAGAGGTCCCATGAGGCCCATCTCCTCGCTGACCGTCTCGGCAGCCCGTTTGGAGATCGCTAGCATGAGCGCCGTTTTGAGCGCTTCGCTTGCCGCTTTGAGCGCCATCGCAAGCTCCCGTAGATCCACCTCGCGCAGCACGCGCTGAAGGCCTGCTGGCTCGATCGCAGCGAGATCCTCGAAGGTGAACATCTTCTGCTGAATCATCTGAACCAGGTCTGGATTGCGCTCCTCGATCGCGACCAGCAGCGATTTGCTGTTATTCTTGTCCAGGGCATTGAGAATCGCCGCCGCACACTTAAGCCCCCCTGTCTGGTTCAGAGCCCGCGTCTGCTTCACGCCTGTCTTTATGCTGAGGATGGACACCACCTTCTCCACCGCCTCAATGGGGGTAGGAATCAGGGTGGCAAGACGTTCAATCACCTGGTCACGGGCGTCCGCACGTGTGAGAGCCAGCACCTGCGCCGCCTTCTCCGGCGGAAGATAACTCAGGATGAGGGCGACGGTCTGAGGCTGCTCGCTCTTTATTAAGTTCGAAATCTGGCGGGGATCCATCTCCACGATCTCCTGCATCGCAGCGACAGGGGTTCGGGTGGGAGCCACCCGGCTCACAATATTCGTTGCCTTGAAAATCCCCACCGCCTTCTCGAGGCTTGAGGTCGCGAAATCCAATCCACCCCTGACCGCTGTGCTGGCTTCAACCGCCACGCCGGAAAACTCCTCGAGGACCGCTTGCTGGGTCGCCTGATCCATAAGTCCTATCTTGGCCATCTCAACCGCAGTGGCCTCAACCTCCACAGGCGATAGCCCCTTGAGAACGGTAGCAGCGCTGTCCTGACCCAACACAACCAGGAGGCAAGCAAGCTTCTGCTGGGCGGTCAGGTGCGCCAAGGGGTTCGGTGTCGATGGGTCTGTATTAAGTGCGGCTTGTCCCATAGGTGATCAGCTCATTCTTCGGGCTTGTTCCGGTCGATCCAGTTTCGAAGGGCCAGCGTCATGTTCTCAGGATTGTCCCGCATAAGCTGGTTCAGCACCCCGACGGTGACCACCTCGGGCTTACGCTGCCCACCAGGCCAACTCCCGTCGTGATCGCCTGCCTCCCCATCGTAGGGGAGCCCCACCGGTATGCTGTCCACGGAGGTCTTCTTGAAGGTTTTAAAGAAGATCATGAAAGCGCCCAGGGCCAGGATGGGATATCCGATATTGCGCAGCACGGAGAAGATCGTCTGCTTGAGCTCCTCCTTCTCCATCTGCTTGGCGAGCTCGACAGCCGGCTGTTCGTTGAACGAGATTTCCTCAAGAGTCATCTCGTCCTTGCGCGACCCGGTCGGATCGATCTGGATGCCCAAAGCACTCTGGACAATCCTCTTCAGTTTCTCAAGATCCTCTGGGGTCCTAGGCAAAGGCTTTCTAGCCGCCCCTTCGCCCTCGAAGCGTGCGTTGACAAAGACGGCGGCGGAAAGGCGTTTGAGGGTTCCGGGCGGCTGGATCGTGCTGCTGGTAGTCTTGGTGACACCGTAGGTTTTGGTGGTCGTTTTTTCGGCAAGCTTCGACGTGTTTCCCGAACCGCTACCATTGGTGTCGCTCCCTGTATTCGGCGAGACCCCCGTAGCGCCCCCGGTCGGCTGAGCTGTCTCCGAATCGTTCTTCTTGTCCCGGCTTTCCTCACGGAGCACCACTTGCCCCTCAGGATCGTAGCGCTCGTCCTCCTTTTTCCCGGTTTCAAAGTTCAGCTCTGCCGCCACCCGAACCACGGCCTGTCCGGGGCCCAGGACTTTCTCGAGGATCGATTCGGCGCTCTTTGCAAGATGCAGCTCATACTGACGGCGGACGCTAAGCTGCGTCGTGGTCATGCCGGCAACCGTGTCTCCCTCGCTGTCGGCAACCAGAGTGTTCCCCCGACTATCCATCACAGCAACCTGTCCAGCCTGGAGACCCTCCACCGCATTGGCGACCAGATAGCGAATCGAGTTTACGACCGCCTGTGGCATCGGCCCGTTGCCGCGGGTGCGCACAAGAACGGAAGCGGTTGGCTTCTTCTGCGCCTCAAGAAGAAGGCGATTCTCGGGGATAACCACGAAGACCTTGGCCCCCTCGATTCCATCCATAAGAACGATACTTCGAGCGAGCTCTGTCTGGACCGCACGCACATAATTCGCCCGCTGCAGGAAATCGGAAATCCCGAAGTTCGACTTATCAAAGAGCTCGTAGCCAATGCCCTCGCCCCGAGGAAGACCGCGCTCGATCAACTTCATCCGTAGGAAGTGGATCTTGTCCACCGGCACATGGACCTGCCCTCCCGTGATCCGATACGGGATCTTGAGCTCATCGAGCACCGCGACCACCTTCGATGCCTCCGAGTCGTCCAGACGCCCGTAGAGAAGGCCAAAGTCGGTCTGGGTAGACCACCAGGCGATCGAGGCCAACCCCACCACAACAACGACAGCCCCGAGAACGAGGCTGATGCGTTGGTTCACGCCTATCTCCTTCCAGATGGAGACGAGCTGTCCACTCAATCGTTGCAGTTGCTCTTTCATCAATAATTAAGACCGATTCATCAAACCTGCATGCGCATGAGCTCTTGATAGGATTCCAAGAGCTTGTTGCGCACCTCTACCATGAGCTGGAAGGAAACAGACGCTTCCTCTCCAGCAAGGACGGCTTCGTGAAGGGGCACACCCTTCCCGCCCAGCACTCCGGCGACGGCCTCGGAAGCCGCAGCCTGTTTGGCCTGCACCTCTCGGACCATCTGGGTGAGCATGCCCGAAAAATCGCCCGTCGGGGCAACGACCGTGGACGGGGCGGACACCTGAATGGCCGAGGCCAGCTTCTCGAACTGCTCGGCACTGATCCCCCCGGGTCCAGAGCCGGCCGACAGACCGCCAGGCTGCAGAGCGGCTATATCGAAGGGCTGAGCTGACCGGATGGGCGCGATGCCGTTCATGCGAAAAACGTGTCAAAGGGAACGGATCAGACACGCCTACCAATCGAGAGCGTCTGAAGGGCCATCGTGCGCGAGCTCTTGGCTGCCGCCAGATTCGCCTCATAGGCACGCTGGGAAACGATCAAGTCTGCAAACTCCTCATGCACATTGATGTCCGGCATTTCAAGCATCCTCCCGGGGTTGGAGGGATCGGGAATCAGCCGGGGCGGGCGGGGATCGTCCTCAATCTTGACGCTCACATCCGATGGAGGCACTCCAGAGGCCCCATCCAGTCCCGACTGCTGACGCAGCACGGATTCGAAAACCACACGCTGCCTTGAGTAAATCCGCCCATCCGCCCCCCGACCGGTCATCGAGTTGCTGATATTCTGGGTAATCACCTCGGTGCGGATGCGCTCCGCGTTGAGGGCCGAGGATGTCGATTGTATTCCGGGCAGCAGATCAATCATAAGTCATGGATTAGCTTCTACCTGTGATCGCCAGCCGCAACCGGAGGAGGTTGCCCGTTACCAACTGCGTTTCGAACGCATGATCCACCGAGGTTTTCATCAAGTTCATCATCTCGTTTTCCAAAATGACATTATTCCCGTCCGGACGCCCCGATACAGAGGTCGTATCCTCCTCGAGCTGTGGCGAGATGGATCGAAGCTGGGTTGTGTCCCCGCTGTTCAAGGCTTCCTGAAGCTGCTCCTGAAAGGCTGGGGAGATCTGCAGGCGCTGGTATCGAGGGGTTTCGATATTCGCCAGATTGGTCTGGATGGCGATGCGCTCATTGACAGTGCCGCTCATCATTTGCTTGGCAGCAAGATAGTTCGGCTGGTGAAAAAGTGCGTCGATCATACAGTTCGTCCGTCGCCTCTTTAGCAGCGGATATGCCAGTCTCACACAATGTCAAAACCCCAACAAACTCGATGGATCGGGTTCACACTAGGCAGTTTCCGCAGGGGAAGGCAGGGGGCGATGCGGCCAGAGCTGTTCCCTTAGGCACATTTCGCAGTGCGTCGAGCAGTGAACCGCAGAGATGGCAACTTCAGCCGTCCGAGGGCTTGCCGATCAAGGTTTCGAACCTGCGTGTGGCGCTTGCCTCACAGCTCTGAAAGGTTCTGGCAAGAAGCCCAGACATTGCCAAACGCTGAACAGTCGGGTAATTGAGGCACATGCAAGGCCGCAGGATCGTCGGATTAGGATTGTCGTTCGTCGCCGCCATGGCTGTTTCAGCCGCCGGCCCCGACGAGGATTATGTCAGAATTTACAAAGGCATCGTCGAGGCGGATGCGCTGAAAGACAGCGGTCGACTCGAGGCGGCAGCCAAGCTGTATCAAACAGCCCAAGAGTCGCTCCACCAGCTCCAGGTGAGCAATCCGGCCTGGAACGAGCGCCTGATCATCTTCCGCATCAACTATGTCGCAGGACAACTGAAGCTGCTCAGAGGCCCATCGGCGCCGGTGACCTTGCCTGCCACGCCGTCGACACCTCAAACAACACCACCAGTAGCGGGCGCCGCCAACCAGCTTGAGAGTCAGCTTCAACAGCTCAGGGAGGAAAACCAGGGGCTGCGCGGTGCAGCCCAGCGGCTTGAGGCCAAGCTTCGCGAAGCCCTCTCCTCCCAACCCGCCCAGGCAGATCCCCGCGAGATGGAGAAGCTCCAAAACCAGATGCGCGACCTCACCAAGGAGAATGAGCTCCTCAAGGTCACCCTGGATCATCAGACCAAGCCCTTGCCGGGGGGCATCACCAATACGGTGGTGCGCACGGTCACCAACACGGTCTACAGCATCCTCACCAACACCCTGGTAAACACCGTGACCAACCGGGTGGTGGTGGATTCCGCCGAGTTGGCGAACCTGCGTCGCGGCCTCACCAACCAGATGAGGACGTTGGTGATCCTCCGCTCGGAAAACGATGTGCTGAAAAAGGAGCTCGCGCAGGCAAAGGCCGCTCCTGCCCCAGCGCCAACGGTTGTTCCCTCGACTCCCGAGCTTGACCGCCAGTTGAAGGAGGCGGTTCAAGAGCTGAAATCCACCCAGCAAGTCAATCAAGACCTGGTCAAGAAACAGTCCAACCTGGAGCAGATGCTCAGTGATGCCCGATCGGCTCAGGAAGCGCAGTTGGAGAAGATCAAGCGATTCGACGAGCTCGAGAAGAATCTCACTACCAGCCGCACGGACAATCAGCGCCTGAGCGAGCAAAAGCAGGCCTTAGAGAAGAAGCTAGCCTCAGCGCCCGCTCCAGCAAGCACCGACGTCGAAACGTCAAAGCGGTTGGTCAAGCTCGAGAAGGACCTGCTGGAAAGCCAATCAGAAATCCGTCTGCGCACACGCCAAAAGGCGGACTTGGAGATCCGCCTCAGCGAGGTTCGAACCGCCGCTGCTCAACAGGCCTCCGCCGCCGCTGCCGTCGGCCCCGCAGTACAGATCACACCCGGCGCCGGGGGAGAGGCTGCCTCCACCGAGATGCACCGCCAGCTCAAGCAGGCTGCCTGGGAGGTGCTCAATCTCCAGGCGAAGAACTCGGAGCTGGTCCAGAAACAGGGCGATTTGCAGCAACAACTCGCCCGCGCCACTTCCTCGAAGGGAACCTATGACTCGGTGGATGCCGACAGGCTTCGAAGGCTGGAGCAGCTGAACAAGGAACTTTCTGACACCAAGCAAAGCGCTGTTCGCCTCGAGCAGGAAAATCAACAGATGGCCAATCTGCTGACGGAGGCACGCCAGTCCAGCAGCAAAAATCCCAAAGACGAAACCGCTCGTCGGCAACTCACGGACGCCCAGGCTCAGCTGCGTCAGGCCGAGGCGGCCAACCGGGAACTGCAGAAGCGTTCCCTCGACCTCGAGAAACAGATCGCCGACTTCCGAGCTCTGGCCATCAGTCCGGGCAAGGACGCTCCCGACTCCCAAAAGCCGGAAAGGCTGTCGAAGGACCTCGCTATGGCACGCGAAGCAGCCCGCCAACTCCAGGAAGACAACCGAATCCTGGAAAAGAAGGTGAGCCTCGCTGAGCAGGGAGGTCGGTCGGGAGTGAAAGGAAGCTCGAAGTCCACCGAACGGGAACTCGCCATGCTTCGCAATCGGCTCGAGATCATCGAGGCCAAAGCCGTGCCGTATTCGGAGGAAGAGTTGAGCTTGTTTAGCCGCCTCGAGGTCAACCTCGCTACCACACCCCCTGGCTCCGACGACGCGAAGCCTTCGTCAGCAACGTCTCCAGGAAAGAGCGAGGGGCTCTCGGAGGCTCGGAACGATTTTGAGTCGGGCAAATTTGCCGAAGCGGAGCGCAAATTCGAAGCGGCACTCAAGTCGGACGACCGAAATCTCTATACGCTCGCACATCTGGCTGCGTCGCAGTTCGAGCAACAAAAGATCGCCGAAGCCGACAAGACCACACAGCGCGCGCTGGCTCTAAGTCCAGAGGATCCCCCCGCCCTCTATCTTCTAGGCATCATCCGACTGAGGCAGGACAGGCTGGATGAGGCGCTAGATGCTCTGGGCCGCTCAGCAAAGGCAAACCCGCAAAATGCGGTCACACAGAACCATCTCGGCGTGGCGCTGAGTCAGAAAGGTTTGCGTGAATCCGCCGAGACGGCTTTCCGCAAGTCTCTTCAGATCCGGCCCGATTACCCCGATGCACACTACAATCTAGCCGTTGAATACGTTCTCCAACAACCCCCCTCCCACAAGCTCGCACAATGGCACTACCAAAAGGCGGTCACGGCGGGGCATCCTAGGAATACCGAACTGGAGAAGCGCCTAGAGAGCGCTAGCGCAACTCCGAAGTAGAATGAATCAGGATGCTCAAAAGCGCCTCACCCCTCTCAAAGGCAAGGCCTCTCAATCAGCACTGAGCGGACGGTTCGCGCCTTGGAGTCCGACTCCAGGTCCATCCCGCCCCGCGTCGTCTGAACGAAAGTAAGCCCCTAAAACCGACCACCTGTATTGAACCATGCCAGACTGGATTGCCGTTATTCTCCTCGGTATCATCGAAGGGCTCACTGAGTTTCTGCCCGTCTCCTCCACCGGTCACTTGCTGATCGCCGAGCAATGGATCCACCCAGCCATCGCTCGCACCGAGCTGTTTAATATCGTCATCCAATGCGGAGCGCTTCTCGCAGTGCTCGTGGTATTCTCCCAGCGCGTTAAGAGCTTAGTCCTAGGTCTTAGACGCCCGGAGGTCAGGGATTACCTCTTCAAGCTTTCCGTTTCCTTCGTTATCACAGGCATCGGAGGACTCTTCCTCAAGAAGGTCCTCCACTTGAAACTGCCGCACACGGCGGTCCCGGTAGCCGTGGCCACCCTGGTCGGCGGCATCGTGATCCTGGCGATTGAAAGGGCTTTGCGCGGCCGCAAGGGGTCACCTGAGATTAGCTGGCGAACCGCGATAGTGGTAGGGTTCGCTCAACTGCTAGCCGCGGCCTTCCCTGGAACGTCCCGATCGGGAGCGTGCATCCTTTTCGCCGCAGCCAGCGGAGCGGCCAGGCCCGCAGCAACCGAGTTCTCCTTCCTGGTAGGTATCCCCACCATGTTTGCAGCCAGCGCGCTGGAGATCTTCTCAACTCTCAAATCAGGTGAACGCTTGTCGGGATCCGATTGGGGCCAGGTCGGCATCGGATCACTCGCCGCTGCGGCCACCGCATTTCTTGTGGTCCGCTGGCTGCTGCGCTTCGTGCAGACCCGCACCTTTGAGATCTTTGGCTGGTACCGAATTGTGCTCGGCCTGCTGATCCTCGCCTTTGCTTCAGGATCCGCCCAACACTAGCAGAAGCGACTCCTGACTTCCTCGAACCTCAGCGTGAGGCGGAGGCTGGGCTGAGGGTTCGATAAAAGCGTGCGCCAGGGGAAAGATCTGCGGAACCGTCCAGATAATAGGTCGTGCCTACCGTGAGCTCAGAGGTCCAGAGAGTGCTCCAATCGACAAGATTGCTCGAAATCTGCAAGGAGGTGTTACCCCCTCTGGGCGCATCAATCGCGAATGAATAGCCCAGCGGAGTCCAGGAGAAGTGGCTGAGTTGGACATCCAATGAAACGGGCATGGTGATCTCCCAAATCGCGAAAGGAACCCCGTAGCTGATGACATAAATGCGCTGGCCAATGACTTCGGTGTCGATCGGATTGTTAAAGCCAGTCACAACTTTAGTGACAGTGGCCTCATAGTTGTCGCCCACACGTGACAGGCGCAGATGGAGCAGATCCTCGCTCGCATCCATAAATGGCCCGGCATAGGCCGCCCCATTCTCATCCCCGTCCATGTATCCGAGTACAAAGGCATCCCCCCGGTAGGGGGCAGCCATGGTTCGGGTCTCATCAAAAACCACTCCAAGAGGAGATCGGTGGGACGAGAAAGTAAACATCGGCACACCCAGGTCGCTGGCATCCTTGATCTCGCCATCGACAGGATTCCGGAACTTGTCTGCATCCGGACCCAGATTACGAATCGGCTCAGTCATGACGGCGGGAGCCGGGGGGAAAGTGGGGTCATTGTAGAAATGGCCGGCCTTGACCGCCGTGAATCGTGTGTCCAAAAGCTTGTCGAGGGCGGGATCGTAGTCCGGGAACTGTTGTGGATTGTCCGCGCCACCCATCCGCCAAGGGAAACCGTAGTGCCTGCCCTCCCTCAGCCAGTTAAGCTCATCGGACATATGCCGATCGGGGCCGTTTTCGGCACCGAATAGCTCGCCCTCAGGTGAGAACCGCAGATCGAAGGTATTCCGAATTCCTTCGCAAAACACCAGCCCAGCCGCTTTGAGAGCCACGAGGTCTCGTGGAAGAAAGAGCTCATTCGCCGAAGCAGGTACTCGGAAGATGGCAGAGGTTAAAGGGTCCTCGCGCAGTCCAGGGAAGATCCCTTTTGCTGATTGGATCTCTCCATGGTCGGTCCGTGAACCGCTGTTCAGTAAAAGGGTGGCCCCATCCGGGCTCACCTCGACTGCATTGAAGACATGATCAAAAGCGGTCTTGCTTCGCCCGTACTCTGCAGTCCGCGCCACAAGGCTCCATCGCCGGGCCGAACTCCCTTCGATACGCTCACCCCGCAGAATCCGCGCCGAGGTCAGCGCGTCATTCTGACGGCTGGTTCGGTTGGCCATGAGGTAGAAGGTGCCCTCCGGCCCAATGTCAAAACCCATCGTGTTTGTCTCCCCATGCTGGCGCGAGTCCGCGATGAGATGGCTCACCGATTGCCCTTCGCCAGGTCGAATCTCCAGGCGATAAATCCCTCCTCCCAAGGTGAGGTAATACAGAGACTGATCCCTTGGATCCTTGGCAAGCCGACAGGCACGCGACGGATCGGCAACGGCCCCAAGCCAGCGGACCGAAACACGCGGATCCCTCACAGCCAAAGGCGGCGGAACCGCAGCCGACACGGCGATCAAGCCGAGAACGACGAGGCCGAGAGTCACCGAGCCCAACAAACCACGACGACCAAGTGCAGAACAGAGGTACGACTTCATGACAGAACTAGAATACTAGGGAACGAGGACGACTCTCCAAAGTTTCATCGTCACGCTTCGGGTTGAGAGCATCGCTTTTGATTTTTGACCAGTCCCTTGCACCACCGACCCGATGTTTTCCCAGGTCCGGTTAGCGGTATAGGCCTGCATTTGATAGCGCTCCCCCACTACGGTAGCAAACTCGATCTCGATGGCCGTGTACTCACGAGACGCTTTTCGGAGGTTGCTCGCCGGATTCAGCGGGTCGGTGCCGGAGGCCACCTCTTCCCCATCCGGGAAGGTATCCCGATCCGTATCCACCGGTTGGGCCTGGGCAAAGCACGTCTGGGACGCTACCAACAGCAGGCAGACGAAGATCCGCAGGGGATTGCGCGATAGAGAAGGAATGCGGAGGCGCGGGACCGATCTTTTCACGCAAGCTTCCGAAACGGTTCCGCATCGACAATCCGTTCAAACGAAGTAGTTTAGGACCCTATGAAACCGATGGAAGTCCACTCGAGAATTTTTGTAGCAGGCCACAGAGGCCTCGCCGGAAGCGCGATCCACCGTGAATTGGAACGGCAGGGCTTCTCGCAGATTCTTGTCAGGACCCGCCAGGAACTCGACCTGAGTGACACCCGTGCAGTGGACGCCTTCTATGCAGAAGCGCGCCCCGAAATCGTCTTCATCGCCGCCGCGAAGGTCGGAGGCATTTATGCCAACGACACCCAGCCAGCCGACTTCCTCCACCAGAACCTCCAGATCCAAGGGAATCTGATCAACGGGGCGTGGAAAGCAGGCGTGCGCAAGTTGCTCTTTCTCGGGAGTTCCTGCATCTACCCGAAACAGGCACCGCAACCCATGAAGGAGGAACATCTCCTCACCGGCTCGCTGGAGCCCACAAATCAGTGGTACGCCGTGGCGAAAATAGCAGGTATCAAGCTGTGCCAAGCGTTCCGCCGTCAGCATGGATGCGATTTCATCAGCGTCATGCCCACGAATCTCTATGGCCCAGGAGACAACTACGACCCCAAGAATTCCCATGTTCTCCCGGCACTCATCCGCCGGTTTCATGAGGCGAAGTTGAGCCAGGCACCCACCGTTCACTGCTGGGGAACGGGATCTCCGCTTCGAGAGTTCCTCTACTCCGACGACCTTGCGCGCGCCAGCGTTCACCTGATGCAGAACTACTCGCAGGAAGAATTCATCAATGTGGGCACCGGCCGGGAGATCAGCATCCGCCAACTCTCAGAAACGGTGGCACGCATCGTAGGTTATGCCGGGACCATTGCATGGGATCCCTCCAAGCCGGATGGATCCCCCCGCAAGCTGATGGACTCCTCCCGTCTCTTCGCTCTGGGATGGCAGCCCCAAGTGGACTTCGAGGAGGGAATCCACATCGCTCATCAGGACTTTATCAAACGAGGTTTGTAGAGAGGGCGGACCAAAACCCTTCCAAAAACAGGCTTTACCCTCCCCCCTAGAGCAGATAGGGTGAGCGCAGGATTTGTCCCCGGCCCTGTCGTACCGAGCCATGAGGAGTGTCTGCCATGCCTTGTTCTGCTCAGCCTTTGCGCTGTGCTGGGCCTTCGCGTGCCTGTGCGGGACCGCGAAGGGTGGCGGCTCGGTCCTCGTTAATGAGTTTATGGCCTCCAACCGGGCCACTCTCGTCGATGAGAATGGCGACTTTCCGGACTGGATAGAGCTGTTCAACTCCAGCCGGATGACCGTGCAACTCGCAGGCTGGTCCTTGGCGGACAACCCCACCACACCCCGAGAGAAGCGTTGGACGTTTCCCGCGACCAATTTACCAGCCCAGGGCTACCTGCTGGTCTTCGCGTCGGGAAAAGACCGACGCAGACCCGGACTCCCCCTGCACACTTCCTTCAAACTGAGCCGCGAGGGAGAAGGGGTAATTCTCTATGGGGCGGATGGAACGGTGGCGGACGACCTGTTCGCGGTGAGTCGGGGCCCTCAGGCAGAGGACGTTGCTTACGGGCGTGGTCAGGCCGTCTCCACACGCACACTACTCTCCTCCCAAACGCTCATACAATTTACCGCACCCAAAACGAATCGCTGGGATGCCGATTGGACCTCAGCGACCTTCATTCCCCAAGGCTGGCGGTCGGGTTTGAACGCCGTGGGCTACGACGAACGAGCTGTCAGTCCCTTCAGCCTTCATGGCGTGCTACTCGAGACTGTGCGCGAAGATCTGCGAGGACGGGGCTCCTCGCTCTATGTCCGAATCCCTTTCTCACTCGAGGATCCAGCCGGCGTTGAAGCCCTCATCCTCACCCTGCGGTATCCCGACGGATTCGCTGCCTTTTTGAATGGCACAGAGGTGGCCCATGACCGAAGACCACCCCTGCTGCAATGGGACAGCGCCGCCACCGAATCGAGAGATCCGGCGCAAATGGTCGATCCCGTCCGCGTGGCGCTCAGCACGGACGCGAGGGCGGCTCTTCGACCTGGCACAAACTGGCTGGCAATCCAAGGGATGTCCTTCAACCGCTCGAACACCTCCTTCATTGTCTCCGCAGAGTTGTCGGTCTCGAAGCGCGCTGGCGAGTCCACCACGGTGGTCTACCTTCCCGAACCGACTCCAGGCGGAGCCAACGGCTTCGGCACCTACTCGATCGGCCCGCTGTTCTCCGACATATCTCCCGCTCCCCCCGCACGAACGCCAGGAGAGAGTATCCCCGTCAGCATTCGGGTCTCCCCTTCCCTGCACCCGATCACGGACGTCGAACTGCGCTATCGGGTGCAGTTCGGCCCGGAATCAGCCTTGTCGATGCGGGACGATGGGCGGAGCGGAGATGGGGCAACGCGCGATGGGGTGTATGGGGGGGTGATTTCTCCCTCAAATGCAACCCCGGGACAGATGGTGCGCTGGTACGTCCTGGCCCGAGATACCGAGGGCAATCTGAGCCGCTGGCCCACCCACGCGGATCCAGACCGTTCTCCAGCCTATTTTGGAACCCTGATCCAGACAAACACGGGCAGCCCTCTGCCACTGTTTCATTGGTTCGTAGAGCCGAAGAACCTTCCCAGCGCGTCCACGCTGCAAGGAAGCCGCTGCTCGGTGTTCTATGACGGCGAGCTCTACGACAATGTCGGCGTGCGCATTCGTGGGGAGCTGTCCGTCAACTGGGGCAAGCCCAACTACAAGTTCGATTTCAACCCCGGCCACCTCTTCCGCTTTCACCCCAGCGAGGAGCATGTGGAGGAAATCAATCTGAACAGCACCTGGAGCGATAAATCCTTCATGAGAACTGTCATGGCCTGGGAAGCCTTCCGCGATGCGGGGGCTGCTCATTGCTTCTCCTTCTCCCTTCGGATGCAGCTCAATGGCAAATTCCACAGCGTCGCGAACTTTGTGGAACAGCCCGATGAGCGTTGGCTGAGGCGCAACGGCCTGGACACCGGGGGAGCGCTCTACAAGATGAACACCGGTCTCGACACCACCAAGCTGACGGAAAAAAAGATCCCGCTCGATGGGGATCTCACCGCGCTGGAAACCTTTCTTGATGGTTTCTCGAGCCGAAACACCAATCGATCTGCCTTCCTTCATGACCGGGTAGATCTTCCCTCGGTCATCAACTATCTCGCGGTCAACACCCTGCTGCATGACAATGATTCGGCCGCAAAAAACTTCTTCCTCTACCACGATCGGCAAGGCTCAGGAGAATGGCGCATGCTTCCCTGGGACAAAGACCTGACCTTCGGCATGGTCTACCGGAGTCAGGGAGGTCTCTCCGACGAACTCTTGGCGGACTACAATCAGACGAACACAATTGGCCTCGACCATCCCCTCGCCTCGCCAAGTCATCCCCTCTTCGGTGACCGAGAACATCAGAAAGAAAATGGGCACTGGAACAGGCTCATCGACGCACTCTATCAAGTGCCTCCCATCCGACAGATGTATCTGCGGCGGCTCCGAACGTTCATGGACCTGCTACTCCAGTCGCCCGAAACACCGCACGCGGCCCTCCGCTACGAAGCCCGAATCGACTCGCTGCTCCGCGCACTACGTCAAGATGCCGCCACGGACAAACAGGTGAATGGGAATCCTGCCTTCGGGCTTTCCATGGGCATCGGGGAAGCAGCGAGACGGCTGGAGGCAGACTATCTGGTGAAGCGACGGATCCATCTCTTCGTCACCCACAACGAGACAAACGCCTCACGTCTCCGTGACTCCGCCCGCATTCCGGGACCCCAGATCCTGAAACCCGGGACACCCGAGTTTGGCATGATGGACCGATCACCGCTCGGAGGAAATCCGGAGGAGGAATTTGTGGAACTCGTCAACCCCTCCACTGTGGCGGTCGACATCTCCGGCTGGGAGATCCGAGGAATGATTCAACATCTTTTCCCCCCAGGCTCGGTGATTCCCTCGGCGTCCTCTGTATGGGTCTGCCGGAACCGTGTCGCCTTCCGAGCGCGAAAATCACCGCCCCATGGCGGGCTTGGACTTCTGATTCAAGGCGACTACGTGGGAACGCTGACAGACGGGCCAGGCGAGATCGAACTCTGGGAGAACACTCGTTTGGTTGCGCGTCAAACGCTGTATGATCTGCGAAGCGCGGTTCAGAAATATCTTCGTGTCGTCCGGATTCACTATCATCCCCTACCCTCCATATCCTCGGATGAGGATCTCGAATATGTCGAACTGCGCAATACCGGCCCGGAGCCGCTTCCATTGGCAGGGGTCGCCTTCACCTGCGGTATCCGCTTCGCCTTTGGACGCGAGTCGACCTGGATGCTCCCGGCACCGTCGGACCCAGATCATCCGGACCGATCGATCTTTCTGGTGAAGAATCGTGCCGCGTTCAAACGCCACTATGGGGAGAGTCTTCAGCTGGGGGGCGAGTATGAGGGCAGCCTTGAGAACAAGGGGGAGAAACTCTGCCTCAAAGACTCCCAGGAACGAAGCATCCAGGAGTTCCATTATCAGCCGGACCCGCGTCATCTTTCCGACGGTTCAGGTTTCGCTCTGGTGCATTCGCCCTACGACGCCCCTGAAAGCTGGTCCTACCCGAGCAGTTGGACACTCGGAGCCTGGGAAGGGCTTCCGGGCAAACCCCTTGAGGGCAAGCCAGCCCCCGAGATGGAAGCCTGGGTGAGTGAAATTCTGCCGGCATCATTCGAGGGGGAGGGTGGAGCGATCGAACTGAGCTCAACCAAGACGGTCGATGTGGGAGGGTGGTTCCTTTCGGACCAACTCAACGAGCCACGGCGCTTTCGGATTCCAGACGGATCGGTCGTCCAGCCCGACGCTCCCCTCGTAATCCGCGAAAACGCATTCAACCCTGTCTCGCTCACAGGAGCAGGATTCCGACTGCGCCCCAGCGGAGGAACTCTTTTCCTCTTCTCCGCCTCGAAAGAGGGTCGGCTCGATGGTGCCATGGACGCCGCTGAGTATGGGGCCGCTCCGACGGGCCGCTCCTTCACGCGGGTCGAGCGGGAAGGGAAATCCCCGGCCTGGGTCTTACTCAACGAGCCAGGACTCGGGAGCCAGGGCGGACTGCAATCCTCCGCGTCACTGGCCATTTCAGAGCTGCACTACCACCCTGCTCCCGAGCCAGGCGGCAATGAATCCGAGCTTGAATACATCGAACTCGAAAACACCACCCCATCACGGCTGATCCTGCTGAACCCTGCAGCACCGAACCTCCCATGGCGTCTCCGCGGAGACGTGGAGATGGATCTTCCCAGAGGGCTGCGGCTCCCTGCCGGGGGACATCTCCTCATCGTGGGATTTGACCCAATACGCCAGCCCTGGAAAGCGGAGCGCTTCCGGACGATCCACCAAATTCCCACAGTTACCGCTATCGTGGGACCGTGGTCAGGTCGGCTGTCGAACGAAGGCGGAGAGTTGGTTATGGAGGCACCCGCTTGGGATCAGGGCCAAGCCCGATGGGTCGAAGAGGATCGCGTACATTTTGAAACGACACTGCCTTGGCCACCCGAAGCCGACGGTCTGGGAGCTTCCCTGAGCCGAGTCCGTACGAAGGGCCGCGGGCTGACACGCGAAGACTGGACATCCGCCGCACCCACACCTGGGGAAGCCTTTGACCCGTTCCACCTTCCGTGGATCCTCATCCATCCTGCCAGTCGATCGGCTAGCGCCTACTCAGGCACGGCGCTCGGAGTGTTGGCCGGGCCTGACGATCAGGTTCGCTACCAGTGGCGAAGGAACGGGCAACCGCTTCCCGGGGCGAACCGCTCAACGCTGTCCCTGGCACTCCACGGTCCTGAAGCCTCTGGCATCTACGACGTCCTCGTGATGGGACGGGGCGGAGTGAACTGGAGCGAAGCCTGCACCCTCACGCTGAATCAGCCGCCCGTGCTCTTCACCTTACCCTCCCTGCCACTGGCCATCGCAGGCGCAAACTACACCCTGACGGTCTCAGCGAGAGGCGAAGCCCCTCTGACCTATCAGTGGCGCAAAGAGGGACGGGATCTCTCGGGAGCCAACCAGACAACCTTAGGACTCACGAACATTGATGCCAGCGCTGAAGGGTTCTACTCCGTAATCGTGAGTGATCGAAATGGCAGAGTAGAGACACCCGCCACCTACGTCCCCGTGGTCTTTTACCCGGAAATCGTCTGGCCTCCCGAGAGTCAAATGCTGAATGTAGGAGACACGATTCGTTTGAGCGCCCTGGCGAAAGGAACGCCACCGATCAGCTACCTGTGGCGCAAGGGCGGCCTCGATATCCGAGGCGCGAACCAACAGAGACTCGACATTCCGAATGCGCAACTCACCAACTCCGGGGTTTATTCTGTGGCTCTGAGCAACAGAGCGTCTGGACGCTTCTTCACAGTGCAACTTAAGGCCAACGTCCTAGTGCTTGGAGACACCGATCGCGACGGCATGTCCGACCTCTGGGAGCTGGCCAACGGCTTTCGCTTCGACAAGGCGAGCGACGCGCTGGAGGATTCGGATTTCGATGGAATGACCAATCTCGAGGAGTACCGAGCTGGAACCAATCCCAGGGATGCCGGAGACTATCTCCGCATCCACCTTTCGCTGAACCCGCCCACCGCGCCTTTACCCGGCCTGATCAGCTTTCGAAGCATCTCCAACTGCAGCTACACGCTGCAAGTTTCAGACCGACTGCCCGGCAACTGGAGCAACCTGCTGAGTTGGCCCGCGCTCACCACCAATCGAAACATATCGCTCCCGATCGACATGCCGGAAGACATTAGCTTACGCAGCTATCGTCTGATTCACCCCCGGCAACCCTAGCCCCCAGCATCTGTAGGAGCCGAAGTCACGAGGCTGACCGTCCACCCTAGAAGTGCGAGTTGAGCGGCGGTAAGCCTCAAAAGGAGTTTGCACCTTGCTGGCAGCTAGTCCATTCCCGCTTCTTGGGTAAGAGCTCGGCACAAAAAAACGCAGGACTGACTTTCAGTCCTGCGTTTGAAACTCTGCTGACGAATTGGAGCTAGCTAGCCACGACCTCACCGACCTGGAAACGGATGAACCGCTTCACCGTCAATGTATCGCCTACCTGCTTACCCACCTCAGCGATGTGCTCTCGCACCGTCACCTCGGAGTTACGTTTCACGAAACCTTGGTCCACGAGACAGACGCCCTGGAAGAACTTATCCAGCTTGCCCTCCACGATCTTGGCGATCGCCTGGGGAGGCTTGCCCTTGACCTGCTCTTCCGCGATTTCCTTCTCCTTCAGGATGATCGCTGGGTCTACCTGTTCACGGGAGACCACAGACGGGCTGGCCGCAGCGATCTGAAGGGTCAGATCACGGACAAGCTGCTTGAACTCGTCACGCGCGACGGTGGATCCATTGCCAACACCCACTTCCACCAGAACGCCCACTTTGGCTCCCGTGTGGATGTAGGAGCCTACAAAACCGGAACCCGCCACCTCTATCCGCTGGAAGCGGGCAATGCGGACGTTCTCTCCGATCTTGGCCACCTGAGCGGTCCGGTCTGCTTCCAGATCCACATTCGGATCCTGGGCTACCTTGTCAGCGACCTCTTCACAAAAAGCCCGGAAGCTCTCGTTTCGGGCCACGAAGTCCGTCTCGCAGTTGATCTCGACAATCGATCCTACACGACCATCCAGACTGATATGCTGGGAGATGACGCCTTCCTTGGCCTCACGGCTCGACTTCTTAGCGGCCGAGGCGGCGCCCTTCTTGCGAAGGATGTCCACGGCGATGCTCATCTCACCGTTGGCTTCGGTGAGAGCCTTCTTGCAGTCCATGAGACCCGCATTGGTCATCTCACGAAGTTTGCCTACATTGGCAGCTGTGATTTCAACCATAGAGAATACGAATGAGTTATCGTTGATGATGTCGCAACACGGCAGAGCCGGGCTGCATTAAGCCTGAGGCTGAGCCGGAGCGGCGGCTACCTCGGCAGGGGCGGCGGCTGGAGCGACGGCTGGAGCGGCATCGCCCTCCTGCTTAGACGCACCTTCCTGACCCCGGCGGGCAAACTTGGCCTGATGCTCCGCACGAGCCGCAGCCACGGTCTGAACGACCGAGCCGAGGATCAAGCGGACCGAGCGGATCGCGTCGTCGTTGCCGGCGATCGGATAGTCCACCAGATCAGGGTCACAGTTGGTGTCGACGATCGCCACAATGGGGATGCCTAAGCGACGGCCTTCGGCCACCGCGTTATGCTCGCGCTTGAGATCGATCACGAACATGGCGGCGGGATACTTCTCCATCGAGCGGATCCCCTCGAAATTCTTCACCAAGCGAGCGAGCTCGCGGCGGTACATACTCTGCTCCTGCTTCACGTACTTGTTCATGGAGCCGTCCTGCTCCCAAAGCTCGATCTTCTTCATACGCGCGATCGAGCGCTTCACCGTATTGAAATTGGTCAGTGTTCCGCCAAGCCAACGCTCCGTGGAATAGAACTGATTGGAGCTCGTAGCGGCTTCCTTCACGGCCTCCTGGGCCTGCTTCTTGGTGCCTACGAACAGCACGCTGCCGCCCTTGCTGACGATCTTATAGAGGAAATCGCACGCCTCCTGGAGCTGCACCAGCGTCTTGCTCAGATCGATGATGTGAATGCCGTTGCGCGCATCGAAGATGAAACGCTTCATCTTCGGGTTCCAACGACGGGTCTGATGTCCGAAATGAACACCCGCTTCCAACAGTTCCTTAACGCCAATGCTAATATTACTCACACTATTTCCTTTGTTTAAGAGCGTGGACGCCTGAGGCGATCCACACCATCCCTCGGAAAATCGGGATTGATTCTGATGTTATTGCGGTCCCCAAGCCCCACACGGGTCCTGGAATTACGACCGTTTACACGACACGAATACCCCGGGCTAGGCCCGAGGGACGGCGAACCTATCAAACCCCATCGGCGGATCAATGCTTTTCTCCAAACAAAATCCAGTCACGCCGTATCTTACCGGGCTTTCACCTGAGTCCACACCTCGTCGTAGAGCCTGGACGCCTTACCTAGCTCGTTTAGAAACTCGAGCTTGGCCATCACCTCGGGAGGAGGGTAGATGGACGGATTCTTAAGCACGACCGGATCCAACAGGGAGCGAGCCTGTCGATTGGGTGTGGCATAGTGCAGAGCACCCGCCAGTCGGGCTGAGATCTCGGGTCGAAGCATAAACTCGAGAAAGCGCTCGGCCAGTTCCACATGCGGAGCTCCAGAGCAGATCACCAGATTATCCACCCAGATTTGCGTGCCTTCGACAGGGATCAGCAACACGGTTTCCTTGTCTTCGATCGTGCCCCGAAGCGCATCGCCGCTATACGCCATGGCAGCGCGCACCGCTTTCGAAAGCACTTTATTCTTACCCCCAACACCCCCCTCAAAGCCCGTGCTCCTCCTCTTCGCATCAATCAACAGATCCCGAACCTCCTTCAATTGGTTCGGATCGGTGCTATTCAGGCTATAACCCTTGTATTTTAAAGCCGCCCCTATGAGATCGCGCATGCCATCCATCAGGAGAAAAGGCCCCGCTTGCAGCTTCGGATCGAACAGCACGCCCCACGTGGAGGGAAGAGGATGCCCCGGCATGGGGCGGGCGTAGAGGCAGACTGTTCCCCAGAGATAGGGAATGGAGTAGGCATTCCCCTGATCATAGGGACGGTTGAGGAAGTGCGGGTCGATATTGGTGATGGAGTGGAAGCGGGCTCGGGGCAGAGGGCGGAGCAATTCCAATTTAATCAGCTTGGGAACCGTATGATCCGGGGCTACCACCACGTCATACTGAAGCGCCCCGCCATTGCGGAGTTTCGCGACCATGGACGCGTCGTCTTCAAACAGATCCACCACCACCTTCGCCTCCGCCTCGCGCTCGAATTCCGCCACCACCTTCGGATCAATATACTCGCTCCAAATAAACAGGTTGAGCGTCGCCGCCCTCAGGCTCGTCCCTAAAAGAAGGCAAGAGAGGGCGAGGAGGACCAGAACTCCTCGAAGAGGAGAGCAGCCAGCAGGGAGGACGTGAGACATCACCCCCCCAGAGAAGCGCGTCCGGCGTGAGCCGACAAGCGAGATCTGACCGTTGACAACCCAAGCCGACTCGATACAGTGCAGCCGTCTCCGTGAGCGGGCGTAGCTCAATGGTAGAGCCCCAGTTTTCCAAACTGGTCACGAGGGTTCGATTCCCTTCGCCCGCTCCATTCTAACCACCCCCTTCTGAACGGCCCCAAAGCGTCTTTGGATCAAAACGGATCTCACTCGCGCTGCTCAGGGAAATTGGCTGCGGTCAGCTGCGTTGTAGATATTCATGCCGAAGCCGTGACCCTGAACAGTCGATCCGCCCGGGAAAAGTGCTTTACACTCGCAGGCTCACAACCCTAATGTTCCCGCTTTACTAGAAAGAGAACAAAGCGGAAATATGGAAAAATCCAAAACGATTGAAGGCTCTCAGCTCCACGGAACAGACACCGGCTCAGCCGACGTTCAGATCGCCATCCTGACGGAGCGAATCAACAGCCTCACGGAACATCTTCAGAAGAACAACAAGGATCACAGCTCTCGCCGTGGCCTCTTGATGATGGTCGGACAGCGCCGTCGCCTGTTAGACTATCTTAACAAGACCGACACTGGTCGCTATCAGGCCCTGACAAAGAAGTTGAAACTTCGCAAGTAAGCCATTCTCCGCAAGGAGGATGCGCTTTCCATTACCCCGCAGCTAAAGTCGGGAATAACTCGACTGTGATTAGGGGTTACGCCAGGAAACTTTTTCACGCAAACGACTCAGAATGAAGCCGGCTAGTTCGGCTTTACCCGGCGGGAACCGGAAGCGCGCCGGCCTTCCATCGGGTTACCGTTAACCACCGCGCATTGGCCCACCGGCGAAGGGTAATTTCACTGATGGCCCCTCACAGGGCACTCAGTGAAGTTCCTCCAAGAAGGTGGGCCTGAGACACATGAATCATACCATCACTGCCCAAACGGGCGACAAACAGATCACGATCGAGACAGGGAAACTCGCCAAGCAGGCCGACGGAGCTGTCACCATCAGACTTGGCGAAACCATCGTGATCGTAGCGGCCGTTGCCGCTACCAAAGCGAAGCCAGGACAGGAATTTTTTCCGCTCACGGTCGACTACCGTGAAAAAGCAGCCGCCGCCGGCAGATTTCCGGGCGGTTATTTCAAACGTGAAGGACGTCCCACCGAAAAGGAAATCCTCACCTGCCGCCTGACCGACCGCCCTATTCGTCCCCTTTTCCCCAAAGGTTGGTTCAATGAGGTTCAAGTGCAGAGCATCCTGCTCAGCGCTGACGGCCAAAACGACCCGGACATCCTGAGCATCATTGGAGCCTCCGCCGCTCTGACCGTCAGCGACATCCCCTGGGATGGACCTCTCGGAGCGATCCGCCTTGGACGCATCGGGGGCGAGTTCGTCGTCAACCCCACGCACGAAGAACGCGGCCGCAGCGATCTCGACCTGATCTATGTCGGTAATGCCGAGGGTGAAGTTGTCATGTTCGAAGGCTCCGCAAAGGAAATCAGTGAAGCCGATTTCAATGCCGCTTTGATCTTCGCCCAGGACGCCTGCACTCCGATGATCGAAGCGCAGAAGGAACTCGCCGCGAAAGTAGGCAAGCCCAAGCGCCAGATCACCCGCTCACTCGTCCCGGATGAGATTCTGAACGACGCGAAGACTCTGGCTGGAGACCGCATGGTTCCCGCCCTTCTCAACCCCGGCAAGCTGGCTCGCGAAGCCGCCTGCAAGGCGATCGCTGACGAGGTCGGAGTGAAGTTGGTGGAGAAGTATGGTGCGGACAAGGTCAACGACCTAGTGGTGAAGGAAGCGTTCTACCACATTCAAAAGGAAACCGTTCGTTCCCTGATCCTGAACCAAGGCAAACGACTTGACGGCCGCGCCTCTGACCAGATCCGCGCCCTCAGCGGTGAGGTGGGAATCATCCCCCGAGCGCACGGGTCCGCCATCTTCACTCGTGGCGAAACCCAGGCGCTGACCCTGGTCACCCTCGGCACCACCGAAGACGCGCAGGAATTCGACTCCTACACGGGCGGCGCTACTCAGAAGAAGTTCCTTCTACACTACAACTTCCCCAACTTCTCCGTCGGCGAAACCGGACGCATCAGCGGGCCCGGCCGTCGGGAGATCGGGCACGGCGCATTGGCTGAACGGTCCATCGAACCGATGCTTCCGCTCGCCACCTACCCGTATGCGATTCGCCTGGTCAGCGAGATCCTGGAGTCCAACGGCTCCACCTCCATGGCCAGCGTCTGCAGCGGCACTCTCGCTTTGATGGATGCCGGCGTTCCCCTCATCCGGCCGGTGGCTGGCATCAGCGTCGGCATCTGCACCGAGAACGACGCGAGCTACAAGATCGCCCGCTACAAACTCCTGACCGATATCATCGGCTGGGAAGACGCGTTCTGCGACATGGACTGCAAGATTGCAGGAACCGAGATTGGCATCACCGGCTTCCAGCTGGATTTGAAGCTACGCGGCCTGCCCCAAGCCATCATGGCAGAGACCATTGCCCAGGCACGCACCGCCCGGTTGGTGATTCTCAAGGCCATGAGCGAGGTGATCGCAGCTCCCCGTGGTGAACTGAGCAAGTACGCTCCGCGCATCGAAACGCTGAAGATCAACCCCGAGAAGATCGGTGCCCTGATCGGACCGGGCGGCAAGAACATCAAACGCATCGTCGATGAGTCCGGTTGTGAGATCAACATCGAAGACGATGGCACTGTGAACATCTATTCCACCTCAGCCGAGGGCATGAAGATCGCCCGCGAAGCCATCGGTGGCATGACCGCAGAGGCGGAAATCAACCGAATCTACCGCGGTAAGGTTGTCACCATCAAAGAGTTCGGATGCTTTGTCGAATTCCTCCCAGGGAAGGACGGCCTCTGCCATATCAGCGAACTGGCCAACTTCCGCGTCAAGCTGACGGAAGACATCGTCAAGCTAGGCGACGAGATCTGGGTCAAGTGTCTCGGCGTCGACGAAAAGGGCCGCGTGCGCCTCTCTCGCAAGGCCGCGATGGCCGATCGTGAGAAGGAGATCGCCGAAAAGGCCTAATCCTAGTTCAATAGGCTTCCTAAGGGCGTCGCCGCAAGCGACGCCCTCTTTTTTTGGGGAGAAACTCCACACTCCGTGTTCCAGCGCGCAGCGCTTTTTAGCCCGAATTTTGGTTCGCCATGCCTGGCAGTATTGGGACAGAGGACGCGTGGATGCCACTCGTGGCATGGGACTATGAAAAATCCAGGGTAGCCTCTCTGAAATTTCGGTGTTCTATATCCGAGCTCCTGCTAGCTTTGCCTCATGCCTCTGCATGGCAAAAAACTCGGTATCCTGATTTCCGCTCCACCTCAGGCACACAACTTTCGACACGCAGTGCTTACCGCTGCAGCCGCGCTGAAGCAGGGCGCACAAGTTTATGTCTACTGCATCGACGAGGCAGTGCAAGGCATCAACGACCACTCACTGCAATCTCTCTGCACCGAAGAAGGTCTTATTCTGTATGCGTGCGCTTACGGCGCTCAACGACGCAATCTTCCACTCGATGGACCCGCCACCTTCGCAGGTCTGACCGTGGTGAACGATCTCATGTCGGCCACCGATCGTTTCCTCAGCTTCAACTAAGCGATTCCATGAAACGTCAGGCCCTTTTCATCATCGGTGGTGACCCACGTATCAGCGCGCGCCCGGCCGAAGCAATTCGGATCGCTGCGGGCATCGGCACTTGGAAAAAAATATCGGTGCGCATCTATCTAGAAGGCGCCGCTGTCCTGGCTCTGAGCGAGTTCCCGGATAATCTGGTCGACGACGATAACTACACCCGCTACTTTCCCATCGTCGGAGAATGGGGCCACGCGGTTCTTGTGCAACAAGGGTCACCCCTCCTGAGCGAAATCGGAGAGTCGCCACTCCGACACCAGGAGGTCTCGCCAGAGGCCCTGGCTCAGCTTGCCTCGGACTGCGACTTTGTCCTGCGCTTTTAACAAAACAAATGAAACCACAACGGATTCTGCATCTGCTCACGAGGCCCGAAGACTCGATCGCCAGAGAGGTGATCCAGCATCAAAAGAGCAACCCCGAGTTGACCCTCCAGATCATCGATCTCAACACACGCGATCCCGATTACTCCGCCGTGGTCACCGCGGTGTTTGATTCAGACTCCGTTCAGGTCTGGTAATTTTTCACGCCTTGTTTGGGTGAGTTTCGCGCATCCATGGACAATCCACCTTCGAAAATGCACAGAAATGGGGCAGTTTATCGATTTCCGATTCCGGCACGGAATATGCCTATAGGGAGATGTGAATCCAAACACCCCATCTGGTGTTTCCCCGGGCAGCCACCGCTGGTCTAGTGGCGCGCGCCTCCTGACAGTTATTCCCACCATTCACTGGTTCGAAACCAGCGGTTCCCGGGTCCTTCACATCTTCTGTTTCTCCGCCTATCGCCCATCTGCGACAGGCGCACTAGCCCACCCCATCGCGCGCCAAGTTGAGAGGTCTCCGTCGTTGCCCGGCACCTGCCGTCGCAGCGCCGGAGACCTGCGATTTTTTATTGGTCTTCGTCGGTGACACCAGGGAGAGGAGCGAGTGGGGCGGAAGGAATGCCCGCCCCACTCCCTCTCGTTTACCCTAGAAACGCGAGTTGAGCGGTATCGAGATGCGCAAAAGCTTGAGTGAGCATGACTTGAGTCGAATCGAGGCGTATCCGGAAGGTGATACGGCGAGGTTCGACGAAGGTCATGCTCGCCAAGATCTTGCGTCAGATCGGTGCCGGGCA
>CAMAVD010000011.1 GCA_945861575.1 Akkermansia muciniphila | reverse complement strand
TCCCCTGCCCCCCTCACGGTGGAAGTCGGAGAGCCTGCCGTCTTTGAGGTGCAGGCCTTTGGCCAGGGCGACCTCAACTACCAGTGGATCAAAGGACGCGGGGAGATTCCAGGTCAGACGGGCCCTGTCCTGACCCTGGAGAGCACTACGCCTGCGGATTCTGAAATCTACTCCGTCAGAGTGACCGACGATACCGGATCGTTCACGACGGAAGGGGTGCAGCTCTTGGTTATTGAAAGGGCCACCATCACCCAGCAGCCCGTCGCTCAGACCTTGAACTCAGGTGCGACACTCGTGCTTGAGGTCAAAGCCACCGGAAACGGAACCTTGAGCTACCAGTGGTTCTTCAACAACAAGGCCATTGCGGGTGAGGCTCAATCCAAACTCACCCTCTCCGGAGTCACCACTCAGAACGCCGGTAATTACCGCGTATCCGTCAAGCTCACCAACGCCAGCGGCTCGCCTAAGGTCAACAGCGACACCGTCCTTATCCGCATCAACGAGTGACCCTAGCAGGCCAACGAATTAAAACATCCCTCAACCTTGAACCTAAAAGCGCGAGAAACTCACTTACCAACCGCGGCGGTCAACTCGGGCCAGAGGAGCGCGCTCATGCGACTGCCCAAGGCAAAGCTGTCCAGGTCGAATTTCTCGTTCGGGGAATGAAGATTATCATCGGGTAAGGCCAATCCCAGCAGCAGCGTGTCTACTCCGAGAATCCGTTTGAAATCATTGACGATAGGAATCGAGCCACCCTCCCGCATCAGCAGAGGAGGGCGTTGGAACGCGGCCTGCAAGGCCCGAAGCCCCGCCTGAGCCATCTCACTCGACGGAGAAACCAGATAGGGATCCCCACAATGGCCCCGCTCCACTGTTAGGCGCACCGTAGGTGGACAAAGCTTTTTCAAGTGAGCGACCGCATACTGCAGGACCTTCTGCGGAAGCTGCCCCGGAACAAGTCGCATGGTAATTTTGGCGCTCGCCCAGGCAGGAACGATGGTCTTGCTCCCCTGCCCCTGATAGCCGCTCGTCAACCCGTTGATCTCAAGAGTTGGGCGCGCGCTCCGCTGCTCAATGGGAGTAAAACCGGACTCTCCACTCAGCTTGGGAACGCCGAGGAACTTGCGATAGGCGACCTCGGAGAAAGGCAGGCGAGCAAGTTGGCGTCTCTCGAAACGGCTGAGGGGCTCAACGCCCTGATAGAACCCGGGGATCGTCACCCGCCCACGCGCATCTCGCAGACCACCCAGCAACTGGCAAAGGACCCATGCGGGATTGTCCAAAGATCCGCCATAGATTCCCGAATGCAGGTCGCGGGAAGGTCCATCCACACGCACCTCCAAGGCGGCAATGCCGCGCAATCCGTAGGTGAGAGCGGGATGCTTAAGACTGGGAATTCCGGTGTCAGAAATCACCACAGCATCGCAGGCCAGCGTGCGCCGATTGGCTTTAAGGAAGCCGGCCAAGCTCTTGCTTCCAACTTCCTCCTCTCCTTCGATCACGAAGGTCAGATCGCAAGGAAGCTCCGTTCCCGTTTTGAGGTAGGACTCCACCGCCTTGAGATGAGCGAGGTTCTGCCCCTTATTGTCGCTTGCTCCACGGCCGAACAGTTTACGCCCCACCACCGTTGGCTCAAAAGGTGGCGTCTTCCAGAGTTCAAGCGGCTCGGGGGGCTGGACGTCGTAATGCCCATACACCAGAAAGTGAGGTCGCCGTTTTCCGCGGGCACGAGCTGTTCGAGCAACGACCACAGGATTCCCGGGCGTTTTGTGAACTTCGGCTGTCAGCCCGATGGAGGTGCAATGCGATGCCAGCCATTCGGCGCAGGCACGCACGTCACCTGAATGGTTGGACTGCGCCGAGACGCTGGGAAAACGAACATAGTCGCAGAGCTCGGAGACAAATCGGGGCTCGTTAGCGGCAAGGTAGTCAAGAATCGGCTGCATAACCGCGGTTGTACCAGTCCGCCTTCGGTTTGCCATATTTTTCGACCAGAAGCCTGTCGGACTTACCTCTAGCCTACGATTAGGTCAGGGTCGCACCGCGGTCTCCTCCCAGAGCACCCCACGATCCAGGGTGTCGAGGCGGGTGCACCCGGTCAGTGCCATGGCCTGTTCCAACTCGTCGCGGAGAATGGCGGTGACACGAGCAATGCCCGACGCCCCTCCCACAGCCAGTCCATGTAGATAGGGCCGCCCTATGAGTACAGCACGCGCACCAAAGGCCAGAGCCTTGAGAATATCCGTCCCCCTTCGTATCCCTCCGTCCATAAGGATGGGGATTCGCCCTTGCACTCGATCCACCACGCCCGGGAGTGCGGACAAAGTTGAAGGAGCGGTATCGAGCGAGCGTCCGCCGTGATTGGAAACAACGAGACCAGATACCCCGGCCGCCACGGCCTTTTCAGCATCGTCAGGATGCATCACGCCTTTGAGGAGAATGGGAAGCTGGGTGATGGAGCGGAGCCATTCCAAGTCATCCCAAGTCATCCTCGAGTTCCCGCCACGCAGCAGGGAGTCCCGACCGCGATTCACATCATACATGTAAGGAAGCTTTAATCCCTTATCGAGTCGGAACCGGACCCGCATCTGGCGGTAGCGCACTCCCACAACAGGGGCGTCTACCGTGACCACCAATGCCTTGGATCCGGCGGCCTCCACCTCACGTACCACGTCGGTGACGAATCCGCGGTCGGACTGGACGTACATCTGAAACCACAGAGGACCGCTCGCCCGGTCGGCGATCGGCTGAATCCGCGTATTGCTGGCACTACTGACCACCAGCAGGGCCTTGGCCGCGGAAGCACCCTCCACCGTCTCCAGCTCCCCGCGAGGATGAATCATGCCATGAAAGGCTGTGGGAGCGAGAAGGATCGGGTGCGGCAGATCGCAGCCAAAGAGGGACACCCGCGTGTCGATGTGAGACACGTCGGTTAAAATATGCGGACGGAGCCGAACTTGGTTGAAAGCCTCACGATTCCACCGCAGCGTGTGCTCGTCCGCCGCACCTCCCTGCACCATGGCTCTGGCACGTGCCGAAAGCCTGCGCTCAGCGAGAGTTTCAAAATCCGAGAGATTGATAAAGTCGTCCAAATTGGGCTGGCGAGCGGGGCGGGGCGGCACCCCGGAACTGGCGGCGAGGATCGAAGGTGAGGAGGCTAGGCAAGCTCCGAGCAGCGTAGCACCCGCGCAAAGCGCAGATCTTCGGGAGTGATTCACGCCCCGGGTGTAAAGCAATCAGGGGCAAATCTCCAGGGCTTCCTCAGCAAAAAGTATCTCCCATCATGCCGAACTCCCGACCTCAGCCAGCCCGCTCGGCGCAAGAGTTGCTATTTCCATTGGCATCCGGGGGCCTGCTTCAGGCAGGATGTCCTTTCCAGGCATGGAACCTAACATCGCCATTTTAACAACGCAGGACCTTGAACTGCGCCATAACGACCGTGTGATCCTCAACCGCGCCTCTCTGGCGGTGGCGGAGAAGGACCGTCTCGGGCTCCTAGGCCGCAATGGATCCGGGAAAACGACCTTCCTCCGCATTCTCGCAGGGGAGGTTGTTCCGGATTCCGGCAACCTGACTCGCCAGAAGGGTTTGGTGGTGGGCTACCTACCACAGGAGTTCTCCCTCAACCCTGCGCTGACCGTTCAAGGCAACATCCAGGAAGGTGCGCGACACATTCTGGACCTAATCACAGAGTTCGAGGCGCTGCCGGGTGACTCGTCGCGCCATAGCGAGATAGAGGAGCGCATTCAGCACTTTGATGGCTGGAGCCTGGACCACCGTATCGCGCTGGCGATGACACAACTCGGCTGCCCCCAAGGCGACCGTGCCGTCACCTCCCTCTCAGGTGGGGAAAAGCGTCGGGTAGCACTGGCGCGAGCGATCGTGGCCCGACCGGATCTCTTGATCTTGGACGAGCCCACCAACCATCTGGACACGGACAGTATCGAATGGATTGTGGAGTATCTGGCCGCCTACCCAGGCGCGCTCCTTGTAGTCACCCACGATCGCCATTTCCTGGACCGTGTTGCCACCGGCATCGTCGAATTGCGCAACGGAGCCTTTGAGCGGTATGAAGGCAACTACAGCGACTATCTGGCGGCGCGCGCGGAGAAGCTCGCCTCCGAAGAATTGGTCGAGCACAAGCGACAGATGTTCCTGCGTCGCGAGATGGATTGGGCACGACGACGCCCCAAGGCTCGCACCACCAAGTCAAAAAGCCGGCTAGATCGATTCTTCGAGGTGTCCGAACAAGGGCCACCCGCTGAGGAGTCGGACATGGAGCTGGTCATCCCGCCCCCCCCTCAACTCGGCAATCGGGTCGTGGACTTGGTCGGTATCGGGGTGGAGTTGGGCGGACGCTGGCTGTTTCGCGGACTCAGCCTGACGTTTCAGGCGGGAGGGCGTATCGGGATCACCGGCCGCAATGGCCTGGGAAAAACCACGCTCCTTCGAGCGATCATCGGCCAGATGCCGCCTTCTGAGGGAGAGGTCCGAGTCGGGCAACTCACTCAATTCAACTACATCGATCAAGGAAGGCTGCAACTCCGAGAAGATCGAACCGTACTCGAGGAGGTTAGCGACGGCAGCGAATGGGTGAAATGGGGTGATTCCAAGCTCTCCCTACGCGCCTATCTGAAACGTTTTCTCTTTACTGACGACCGGATTGTCACGCAAGTGCGGCACCTTAGCGGCGGGGAACGGAGTCGCCTGCTCCTGGCTCGCATCCTCAAGCAGGGTGGAAACTTCCTCATCCTGGACGAGCCGACGAACGACTTGGATCTCCCCAGTCTTCGAGTGCTGGAAGAGGCTCTCTTGAACTTCCCCGGATCGGTGCTGGTGGTCAGTCACGATCGCTATTTTCTGGATCGAATTTGCACAGGTATCCTCGCTTTCGAAGGTGAGGGCCGTGTCGCCTATAGCGTAGGGAACTACGACTACTATCTTGAAAAGACCCGACCGAAGAAGGTTCTCGCCTCGACCTCAGCCGCTGCAGCCAAGGCCTGGGCACCTCCCCCGCCTCCTGCACCGCCCGGACCAAAGAAGAAAAAGCTAGGCTTCAAGGAACAGAAGGAGCTGGAAGGTATCGAAGGTCGCATCCAGGAGATGGAGGCGGAAGCAGCTCGTATTGAAGCGCTCTTTACGTCACCAGACTTCCACAAGGACTATGGGAATAGAACGTCAGAACTCAACGTCAAGCTAGAGGACCTCAAAACGACCGCTGCACGGCTCTACACCCGATGGGAGGAACTCGAGGCCCTTAAGGCCCAAGGAAGCTGAGTGCCAAGAGTCTAGGCACAAATCCGCGCTTTCCTGAGAACAATCCCTCTGCTTTTCTCTCGCTCGCCGTGTCCGAATCTGCAACCAAATTCTGGTGTTCGCTCCGCACCCTTCTGGTACTGGGGCGTGTATCGAACCTCCCCACCGTGTGGTCGAACTGTCTGGCAGGCTGGTGGCTGGGTGGGGGCGGTCCATGGCTGGGACTGGCTCACCTTTGCCTGGGCGCCTCCTGTCTCTACGTGGCAGGCATGTTCTTGAACGACGCGTGCGACGCGGCGTTCGACCGACAGCACCGCAGTGAACGCCCCATCCCTTCAGGTGCCATGACCCAATCGGCCGTCTGGAAATGGGGTGCGTCACTGATGGCTACAGGGGCTCTGCTGCTCGGGCCACACAGCCAGCAAACGAGCGTCCTCACCCTCCTCCTTGTCCTCTCGATCCTGCTTTACGATTTCGTCCATAAGATGGTGGCTTTCTCGCCGATCTTGATGGCGCTCTGCCGCTTTTTTCTGCTCCTCGTAGCCGCATCCTTCGGTCAACTCGGGGTGGGAGGACTGGCCATCTGGAGCGCGCTCGTTCTTGCAAGCTACATCGTAGGACTGAGCTATATCGCACGCCGAGAAAGCACCGCGGGGCTGATCCAGTGGTGGCCTATGATTCCATTGGCCGCCCCCGTTGTGCTCGCTTTGATCGTCAACGGCGGGGAGCACCAGACAAACGGTCGCCTGCTGTCGCTCCTGCTGGTGGCATGGGTAGCCAAGTCCATCCATCCGCTCTGGACCTCGGACCGACCGGCAGTAGGCCGGGTGGTGGCAAGTCTGCTGGCGGGCATTTGCCTGGTAGATCTTCTCGCAGTAGCAGATGCCCCGCGCTCGATCGCCGCCATGTTCGTGGGATTCCTAGGACTATCGATGCTCCTCCAGCGCCATGTGCCCGCCACCTAAGTCTCTGCTTGAGGGTTTCAACGGTCGGGGCAACGCGCCATGAGCAACAAGTTTTATGAAACGGGATCGAATCGTGCGACCAAGGTAAACGACCTGTTCGCAACCATCGCTCCCCGCTACGATTTGATCAATGATCTCCAGAGTTTCTGGATGCATCGCTGGTGGAAAAAGCGCCTCATTGACCTCGCCTCACCTCGACCAGAAGAAACCGCCTTGGATCTGTGCTGCGGGACTGGAGATGTCGCCTTCTTGATGGCGAGCCGCGGGGCTCGTGTCACCGGCCTGGATTTTAGCCAAGGAATGCTGAAGGTGGCCGCACAACGAGCGGAGGTAAGGACCGGTGCCGGAACACCCCAGTTCGTACAGGGGGATGCCCTCGACACCGGGCTAGCATCCGACTCCTTCGATATCGTCACCATCAGCTATGGACTGCGAAACCTTTCAGATTGGCGGCAGGGCCTGAGGGAGATGTGCCGCCTAGCCAAACCAGGAGGTAGGCTGCTTGTTTTAGACTTTGGAAAGCCCGACCTCCTATGGTGGCGGCGGCTTTACCTGTCCTATCTCAAGTGGGTGGTCCCCCGTTTCGGGCGTATCTTCTTCCAAGACGCAGACACGCATGGCTATATCCATGAGTCTCTCTTGCACTATCCGGCTCAGCGCGGAGTCGAGGCTGAAATGCGCTCCATGGGACTAGAGGACGTAAAGGTCTGCAATCTGATGGGAGGGATCATGGGGATCAATCAAGGTCGGTGCCCAATCGCGAAGAGCTTTACTGATTAGAATTGCATCACGAGGCTTCCAGCCTAGGCTCCCCTCTCATGGATCCGTTGCTTCAATTACTGAAAGAGAATGCCTCGCTAAAGCCAGCCCAGCTTTCGGCCATGCTCGGGCAGACCGAGGCAGAGATTGCCTCCCGAGTGAAGCAATACGAAGACGACCAGATCATCCTGGGCTACCGTGCGATCCTCAACGAGGAGAAGTTGGAGGGCGACAAGGTCCGTGCGATTATTGAGGTGAAAATCACGCCCGAGCGTGGAGGCGGCTTCGACCGCCTTGCTGAACGGATTGCGAAGTATTCGGAAGTGCAATCATGCTATCTCATCTCGGGATCCTATGACCTCCTCGTGCTGCTCGAGGGACGCAATCTCAAAGAAGTCGCTTCATTCGTTTCCGAAAAGCTGGCGACCATCCAGGGCATCCTTTCCACCTCGACCCATTTCATACTTAAGCCCTACAAGCAGCAAGGCGTGCTGATCCGGCAGGAAACCGCAGAGAGTCGGCTGGCGGTGACGCCATAGGCCTTGCCAAGACCCAAGGGCATAAAGACAGCCCACAGCATAAGCAGCCCATTTCACTCCACGACATCCATGCCGACAGTACCCGAACAACTCGCCAGTGCCCGACAAGCCGCCGGGCTTAGCATGCAGCAGGTCATCGAGGCCACTAAACTCAAAGCCGAACAGATCCAGGCCCTCGAGGAAGGCCGATACACCGTGTTCCCCGCTCCGATTTACATCCGGGGTTCCATGAGGACCTACGCGAAACTTCTTAAGATGGATGTGCCCAAGCTGATGGCACAGTTAGATCTGGAGTTTTCCAAGAACAAGGAGCTCAGCGACCCGCCGCCCCTAACCCCGCCTGCAGCGGGCATCATCGACTGGATCATGCTCCAACTCTCCAAGCTGGATTGGAAGATCCTCGGGGGAATCGCTGTCGTGCTCATCCTGCTGTTAGGCGCTTGGGTGTTCACAAGACCGTCGGCGCCCACGAGCAAGAAATCAGATCCACTCTCTAACCTAGGATCCGGGCTCTACATCCCGAAGCCAAGCCCAAAGCCCGGCTCAACTATCCCTCTCACGCCTACCACGAATGCACCCGAAGGAAGGCTCCCCAGGGTGGTCGGCCCAAGTCGGTGACCAAACGGTTGACCCGAGCGATCTATCGAGCGCGAGTGACTGCTAAAGAGCCCTCTCGAGCACGTAGTCGTCCATCACGAAACCCGAGCCTATCTCCACCACCACGCTCTCTCTGTGTCGGAAGCCGAATCGAGCGTAGGCGCAGAGGGCTTGGATGTTCTGCTTATTGACGAAGAGGATCAAGGAGCGCCCTCCGCGATCCCGAGCTCCTGCCATGACCGCTTTGATCAACCAGGCACCGATCCCCTTCCGCTGCGAGCTCACCTCGACGTAAAGCTTATGGAGTTTGAACTCAGCAGCGCGCTCTGTGGCACTCCAGGCGGCAAAACCTGAAAGTCCCCGATCCGTCTCCGCCAAGAGATATTCGACTCCTCCTGCCTCCATTTCTGAACGTAGAACCTCCTCCGAATACATGCGCCGTAGCATATAGTCGATTTGTTCTCTAGAAAGAATCCCCGGGTAGTGGGCTCGCCAGACGATCTCAGCAAGCGCAACGATCGCAGGAATATCATCAGCGAGGGCCAATCGAACGCGTGGAATCATCAGTCATGGCTGGCGGCGAAGTCGGAAATAGGCCTGCCGATCTACCACCGGCACAAGAACCCAGCGGCGGCTTTCGTTTTGCTCTACCACGGAACCAACCGGAACCCATGATTCAGAGTTCAAAGACTCTAGGCGCTCCACACCGAATCCGATATAGCCCACCGGCCAAGACAAGCTCAGCAGTCCAGGGGTTGGCATAACCAGAAGATCTGGCTGAACGATAGGGGGAGCATCCACAAGATCAAGAGATGTGCTGGTTGTGTTATTAGAGAGGACCTCCTCCAACCCAGTGCCCACAACGCTGGCCGTCAGAGTTAGCTTCAGGGAATCGCCACTGATCCGACCCGTGATCTGGCAGAAAGCGGCATCAACTCCTAACTGATCGACCCGCCACGTCAGAACGCCGTTCACTACCGTTGCGGCCCCCTCGGATGGCGTCACTTTCTCTAGGATGAAGCCCAAAGGTAGGGAAGCGGTCACCTTCGCACCATAAGAGAAGGACAGGGCTCGGTTAGTGAGAGAGAGCGTCCACACTAAAGGCTGCCCTGGCACACCCTGGGAGGCCGAAACCCGCGCTGACAGTTCGATGTCATAGCTAGGAACGATGCGGGCCCACTGCAGTGACCATCGCCCCTGATCCAACTCGGAAGGTTCGACGGCAATCTCTTGCAACGTCCAGAAGGCACCGTCATTCATCGGGTCTACGCAGGTAACACTCCAGTCGCCCCATCGGTTCTGCACATTAAAACGTTCGACATATGGCCCTGTCCCAGGACGCATTAGCATGGGCGTTTGAGCCTCATTGATGAGGCCCATGCTAGGGAAAAAAGAATAGTAGGCGCTTGGATAGATCAGCTTAGAAAAGGCATTGTAGCCGAGCAGCACATCAAAGTGATTGTTCACCGAGGCGGAGGGATAGGCGTAGGACCAAACTCCAGTTGGATCCTGAATCTCATACCGCTGAAACAATCGTCCATCAACCCCAAACTCCCACCATTGAACACCGGAACGCGTCGGAGCCTGTGCGGGCAAGAGTACGGTCTGGCAGGTCCAGAGGGTCCCCCCGCGAAAAACCAAGCTCTGAATACGCGAGTCCCCCAACTGAATTCGATTGGTGGATCCTTTCTGATCGCCTAGGTCGGCTTCCCCTAGCAACGAGTCCGCCCAGGTAAACTTCGACACACCTGGCTGCTGATCGGTCCCCACGAACTCGCCGGCCGTGAACGTCTCCTGCCCCAACTCCCCTGAGAGAGTGAAAATCCGGAGAAATCCACAAGCAGATCCCCCAGCTGGGTCCATGAAGTTACCGTTCCAATTCTTGACGAAATAGAGGGATGGCTGCTGCGGATCGTAGGTAGTCGCGGGCACCTGACTGGCCCCATACTCAGCTGCCGCCAAGCGGAAGCGGCTAAAATCGCCCGAGCCTCCTGAATAAAAATTGGTCTTGTCCAGGGCAAGAACTTGCGATTCAAAAAACAACCCGGTCTGTAGGTCGAAGACGTTCGCTTGAATCGCAATCCACTTGGAGTTGAACCCGAGGTTAGGAGAGTCAGCGGAAACGGACGCTTCCCCCCCCAGAGGGATGTAATACCGATACCAGTCGAGTGTAGGATCCTCACCTACCGAAACAGCCACCACCATGCCCGAGTCGGCTTGGCCGGGATTGGCGCCTGCGGTCAGGATCCACCTCCGCGAGTAGGGATCAAACAGACAGCGGGGATCGTAGCAAAAAATGTTCGCGTCCAGCGCTGAGAAAAAAGCGTCCAGTGTGGATTCCAGCAGCGGCCTGCCATCCCGCCTCGAGACAGTCACCGAAGTGTTCAGGGCGGTAAGCACATGCTCAGGCCCCACCGCTCCAGCCGAATCCGGGACCGAAACCTGCCCATCATCCACCGCTACGGTGAAGGAGGTCGAAGGTGCAGGAGATGGCGAGAGATCCGCCAATTGCGGGCCCGGCCCTGAACGAAGAGGCCTCCGCATCGTGGGAATGTCGGCCCCACCATCTTGCTTAGGTCGCCAAGTGGGATCCATAGGAAGCCCCCCTCCCGTCGAGCGATTCCTTGGAGGCGAAGGCACCCTTCCCCACTCCGCCAAAGATACGGGTGACCCGGTCCACTGTTTCTCCGACAGGCCAACTCGGCCCAGGGCCATGGCGTGCTCGCGACTCCTAGGGATAACAGACTCTGCCTTGCAATAAGGGGAGAGGATTGAGCCGATCAACGTCGCCAACAGCGCCACGCTGTAAGTCCAACGCCACGGGAGAGGTGTGTGGGCCAAGCAGACCATAGGGCTGGGATGCGTCAAAGAAACATTGATCGCGGCGGCAGATCGCTAGGACATCTAGCGGGGCCGCGCCTTCAATGCATCGCCTGATAAATCAGACGATGACTCGGCTTGGCACACCTTTCAAGTTGGCGAGTGGTACGCTGGTTGACACTTCCGCACTATGCGTTATGGCGGAGCAAGTATCAAGGAATGTCCCTGCAAAACTGTCTCTTTGCAGGCAAAAACCACGGGCACTCACCCCTGTGACACCCCGGGGGTGATCAGATCAAGCAGCGAAATCAGCATCGACTCGCTCATCACCACCACAACGCTATCAAGGCTTTGCATCAGCTGTGCCCCCTGCGAGTGCTTGGCAAGGGTGGCTGCTGGACAAGGATCTGGGCTCCCGACTCTGCGGGCTCTAAATCAGATCCTGCCTCGGGGGTGGGCAAACGGCCGATTTGAGGGCCCGAGGACCACACCGACCGATTTGATCACACGCTAGGGAGCCTTCACGGGCACTGATTTACCAAACACCTTTTGTAGCAAGTCAGTGGTGCGGGCTGCGGGATTATCGCGAATACGCTTCTCCTCATCAGAGATCTTCAGAAAGAGTCCATCCAAAGATTTCCGAGTAACGTACGCGTCCACATCGACCACATCGGAGCCCAGGAATTGGCCGGCGATTCCAGCCTTCGCGATCATTTGCTTGTAGGCACCCGTGACCCCAGCTGAAGCGGTGGCCTTCTGAACGATCGGAAGCAGCCGCGAATGAAGATTTGTCTCGCTCGTGCGCCGGAAGAACTGAGTCGCGGCATTGTTAGTCCCGGTAAGAATGGAGCGCGCATCCGCGATGCTCATCTTACGGACGGCGTCGCCCAGAACCTCGGCAGCCATCGGGGTCGCCTGTTCCGCAGCCCGATTCATGGTGGTCACAAACTGGTCCACGAGTTGCCCCTGCCCCAGCAAACGCATCGATCGATCTACCTTCTTCAACCCTTCCGGCAAGAGAATCCGAACGTTGACATCCTTGAGGAACCCATCGGCCTTGCCCAGATTGTTGACCGCCTGCTTTACCCCATTGCCTAGAGCCTCCTTGAGCCCGGCGACAATCTGCGAGTCATCCAAAGCCAATCCCGCCATAGGACCGGATCCAGCGGCAGAGTTCAGCCCAAGCTTTTTCAGAAACTCTCCCTGGGGCAGTGCCTCAATCCTAAAACAGAGCAAGACCATGAGTAGAAACTGGGATCGAGAGTTCATGGGCCAACGATACCCTATCCTAGGGGGACTGTATCAAGACTTCCTTGCGACGCCCTATAGCTTCCAACAAGTGGAAGCCTGAGAAACTCAGTGTCTGGAGGGAAGCAGCTGGCACGCCCCAACCAACAGATGGGAGGGGAGGATCGACAATCATTCAAGAACCCTCAGCAAGGACGGCCAGCGAAAGCTCGCGTGCGACCCGGCCCTCGGCATGGCGGATGGCACAAAGCCCATCACGCAAGCTGGACGGAACGCCCTCGTTCAGGCCCAGCACCGGATCCTCACCCCCATCACACCTCAGGGCGCACAGGATGTCGTAAGCGCTGATATCCGCCAAGGGCCTAGCCGGAACAAAGCCAGTTTGTGGCTGGGTCACCTCAGCCAGGAGCAGGGCATCCATCAGGGACTGGGAGACCTGAGCGAGAACTCCGGTGGGAAGGGCAAGCTCGGCTGCTAGGCTTTCGATAGAGGGCGGGTTCTGTCGGTCTCGAAAGGCTCGCGCGCACCGAATCATGGTCTGGAACGCCACCCATTCCCGTGAGGCATGATTGAACTGGGCCATCTGCCTTTCCTGAAAACACGCCCTTCGGTTCTGAAAGATATAGGCCACCTGCGCTCCAAACAGTAGGATCAACCACGAGAGGTAAAGGCCGATCATCACCACTGGCACCAAGCCCAAGCTCCCGTAAATATGGCTATTGGTAACCACCCGTGATGCATAGAAGACACTGACCAAGTTGTTTAGCTGCCAAAGGGTACCTCCGACCACCCCCCCAACAAAAGCGGCACTCCAGCTGACGTGGGTATGAGGCACCAGCTTGTAGAAACCGCCGAAGGTTACGATGAGAATCAAAAACGGGAGACAGCTGAACGAGAAGGCAATCGTATCGCCCACGCCGAGCGGCAAGCTGCCCAAGTAGGCTTTCGTGGCATCCAGATGAACGCTGCCCGTCAGCGCGATCGCTGCCACCAACAGGAGAGGTCCAAGCGTCAAAGCGGCCCAATAGAGCACGACTCTGGAAAACCACGTCCGACCGATGGAGATGCTCCAGATGTCGTTGAATGTGTTCTCGATCCGAACCAACATTCCGATGCCCACCACCAGCAGCGCCACCATGCCCGTAGCGCCGAGCGCGCCACTGCGAGTGTTTTGAATGAATTCTTGGATCCGCCCCGCGATCTCTTTTCGTGCTGCCAGAATCCTAGGATCGTCCTCCAACTGGCCGAAGACCGTCTTGGACTCCGGGATAACACTCGCGGCGAACTGCTGAATGAACGACTCGATCCGCTCCTGACCTTCCTGCTTCAGAAGCCCACTTGTGACACTGATAGCCACCGCTAGCACCGGCACCAAAGCTAGCAAATTTGAGTAGGCGAGGGCGGAGGCACGCACCGGGCAACGGTTGGCAATGAAGGCCTTTACCACCGTCAGACAAAAATGGCAGAAGGAATCCCAGGGGGTCATGACCACGAGGCCGAATCGCGACCCTTTCACCGCCCCCCGGGCCGCGGGAGTGGCTCCAGCCTCTTCGGCCGACTCGGACCCTGCAGAGCTTCGACGCATCATCCAGAACACTTTAAACCCCAAGCCTCAAAGCGCAACCCCGCGCACAGGCCAAAGAAGCGTCAAAACCCCGGCCCTGAAGGCGTGGCTAAGCCGAGGAGCTGCGAGTTCAAACACTCCAAGATCCAAGCCCTCGTAGATAGACAGGTTCGTAATAGGTCCCCTCAGCACAAGAAACAGAGTTTCATGCACTTGACCAGTCAATGGCTTTTGAAGTGAACTAGGCCCCATGAATCCATTCGCCACCCTGAAGCGCGCTACTTTGCTCACCAGCGCTCTTCTGTCCCTTTCCTTCTCCCTGCAGGCCGACGTGCGCCTCCACGGACTCTTCACAGACAATATGGTGCTGCAGCGAAACGCATCCGTGCCGGTTTGGGGCTGGGGTGACGAGGGTGATGAAGTGAAGGTCTCCTTCCGGAACCAGTCCGTCAAAACTCTGGTCAAGGGCGGCAAATGGATGGTTCACCTCGGCAAACTAAAAGCTGGCGGCCCCAATAGCCTCACGGTTCAAGGCAAGAATCGTATCGAACTCAAGGACGTGCTTGTCGGCGAGGTGTGGATCGCCAGCGGCCAGTCCAACATGGAATGGCCGATGAGCGTCACCCACAACGCCACCAACGAAATTGCCAAGGCGTCCAACCCACAAATCCGGTTCTATACCGTACCAAAGAGGAAAGCACTGCAACCCACCGACACCGTGCCCTCTTCCTGGCAAGTGTGCTCTCCGGCCAGCGCGCGCGCCTTCTCGGCGGTTGCGTTTTACTTCGGCCGCGACCTTGAGAAAGCGCTGGGCGTTCCGATCGGCCTGATCCACACCTCTTGGGGAGGTTCTCCAGCCGAGGTCTGGATGAGCGAACAAGCTCTCAACGGGAATCCTCGCTATAAGACCGAGATACTCGACGGCTATCAGTCTGCTGCGAGTCAGCATCTGGATGCCCTTACAAAGTTTAATACCGAGAAGGCTGAAGCCAAGGCCTCCGGAAAATCGTTCACCCGAAACGCTCCCGGCGCTCCTTGGCGGCCCACGGAACTCTACAACGGCATGATCGCTCCGTTGATCCCCTTCGCCTTCCAAGGCGCCATCTGGTACCAGGGGGAGTCGAACGCCGGACGTGCGGAACAATATCGATCTCTATTCCCTGACATGATCCGCAACTGGCGCAAGGACTGGGGACAGGGGGATTTCCCCTTCCTACTCGTTCAGCTCGCACCCTTTTTGGCGATCAAATCGGAGCCGAGCGAAAGCTCCTGGGCCGAACTGCGCGAGGCGCAATGGCTTTCCACCACGGTACTACCGAAGGTTGGCATGGCGGTGATTACCGATGTCGGAGATGAAAAGGACATCCACCCCCGGTGGAAGCAACCCGTGGGCGCACGTCTAGCCCTGGCTGCTCGGCGAACCGCCTACGGCCAGAAGATCGTTCATAGCGGCCCCGAATTCCGATCTCTATCCGTCCGGGGTGACAATGCCGTGCTCCGATTCCGCCATACAGGAAGCGGATTGATCGCCAAAGGCGGAGAACTGACGGGCTTCACACTCGCAGGTGAAGACCACAAATTCGTCAAAGCTTCAGCTCGCATTGAGGCCGACACAGTCGTGGTTAGCAGTCCTCAGATCTCCAAGCCGACGGCCGTGCGCTTCGGTTGGGCCGATTATCCAGTGGTCAATCTCTGGAACAAGGAAGGCCTGCCCGCCGTGCCCTTTCGCACGGATGATCTCCCCATGATCACCGCCGGCAAAAAGTAAACTCTGGTCGCCCGGGTCCCAATCCCGAAGGACTCCTGAATAATGAAGCCATTGACCCAGATACTCGGCATTGCCCGCACGTCAGCCCTCCTCGCCACCACCGTTTTACTCGGAGCCTGCGCGGGCAGCCCAAAGACTTGGACCGGCCCCACACCAGCAACTGGTGGCCCACTGCTGCAGCGGGTCTTCATCACGGAACACCCCCCCTTCCCCGAAAGCCACGCCTCGACACTCGCAGAGACACCCAACGGTGTCCTTGCAGCGTGGTTCGGTGGGACGCGGGAGAAACACCCGGATGTCTGCATCTGGACGGCTCGCTTCGATGGACGAAAATGGAGCGAGCCAGAGCAGGTTGCGGATGGCGTACAGCCTGACGGCCGGACGCGCCACCCCTGCTGGAATCCAGTCCTCCATCAAACCCCCAAGGGGCCTCTTCTCCTCTTCTACAAAGTAGGCCCCAGTCCCTCCACCTGGTGGGGAATGCTAAAAACCTCTACCGACGGCGGACGCACATGGTCTACAGCCCATCGACTGCCAGAGGGCCAGGCTGGCCCGATCCGGAACAAGGCCGTCACCCTGCCTGACGGCTCCCTACTCTGTCCTTCGAGCAGCGAGGACGACGGCTGGCGGGTGCACATGGAGCGAACGGCAGACCTCGGTCTCACCTGGGAGCGGACCGCCGCCCTGAACACGCGTGAAGAGTTCGGTGCCATCCAACCGACGGTTCTTCAATGGCCCGATGGTTCGACCCAGATCCTGAATCGCAGCCGACAAAAGGTGATCACGGAAAACTGGATGATCGAAAAGGACTGGCGACGATGGACTCCCATGACTCGAACCACGCTACCGAATCCAAACAGTGGCATCGATGGTTTGGTGCTCCGCGATGGACGGGGTCTCCTCGTGTTCAACGACTCGGATCAAAAGCGCACCCCCATATCGGTCGCTTTGTCGGCCGACGGAAAGATCTGGAAAACCGTCCTGGTGCTGGAGGATGTCACCGATGGCGAGCTTTCCTACCCCGCCGTGATCCAAACAGAAGACCAAAAGGTTCATATCAGTTATACCTGGAAACGAAAAACCATTCGACATGTCATCCTCGATCCAGCGCGCCTGTAAGACCCAGTAGATCTCGCCCACCTCTCAAGAAACACACGTCCCAAAGACGCAAGCCGGTCAATGGGCAAAGCATCACATTCCATTTCTTCCAGCACTTCAGGACCGCAAATCACATTCGCGTTCTAAAATTTCATCCAAAGAGCCGGATGCAAGATCCGCCAGTGCTAGCAGAGAGCCACCAAATTGGCCATCAACCGCGATGGCCCCAGCTTCTGCGTCGTATATCCATGCCATCCCCACCGGTTCGTGAGTTCATCAAAGCAGTTCTCCGCATCCGCTCGTTCCCAATAAAGCCGAGCCATCGACACGCTCGGAAACGCCGCCTCATCCAGCGACGTCAACCTCACCGCGATCTTCCCACTCCGCGGTGCCTGGCTCTCAGGCCAACTCTTTCCATCCTTCAAGAGCAGATCCAGATGATCCCGTCTAGGGAGTCACTCGAAGCCGAACGAAGGTCGCTGGACTCACGCTCTGCAAACTCACCCGAACAACGGTCGCTCCATCCGTCCCCGCTTCTGCACTTAGCAGCTTTACCCGCGCTCCGGCCGGGGTCCACTCTATCAGATCCTCCGTGATCTCAAGCCCGTAACCAAGCTCCCCAGCTGCACTCCGAGTGCGGTAGCTCAACACAAGGTTGCCATCCTCACCTACCCCCAAGGCTCGAATCGGACTCACGTCCGCAAGTAAGGGGGACAGAGCATAGATATACTCCCAATAATTTATGAAACCATCCCCATCTGGATCCGCCTCAGGCTGGGTTCGTTCGATCGGCGTTCCAGGCGAAAAAGCGGTCGCAGCCCAGGCCGCGTACCCCGGCACAGGAGCCGCATTCGGAGCGCCAAGAGTCAAAGCCTGCAACCACGCGAGCGGTCCTCCCCCATCGGGCCAGCGACCCACCGAAACGCCGCGTGGCGTGGCACCAAACTCAAAGCCGTCCACAAAGCGGAGCAGTGCCCCGTCGAGGTTCGCCTGAACAAGTGATACCGACTCTCCTCCGCTACTGAAGGCAAAAGGCACCAAGCAGCCGACGCTCCCCAAACGATTAAAATCCGCTTCTCGGAGGACCATGCGACTCCCAACTGGCAGCCTCGCCCCGTTCTGAAAACGGTATTTGCGGTAGGTGTCCGATGTATCGCTAAGGAACCATCCAGACAAATCTGCCTCCTCCACCCCAATGTTCAAAAGCTCCACACCGTCGGTTGCGGGCGTGAGCGGGTTAGACAGCAACTCGTTGATGACGACACCCGCCGCTTCGATGTCGCCCGGAGCCCCCGGCGATCCATGGTAGGCAGGGCTGGGACGCCAGTTCAGCGGATCGGACAGCCACTGAGATCGTCTCACCTCACCCAGCGGGGCCGAAGCAGGTTCAATCAGCTCTAAGGAGCTTCCTCTGCCATTCGCACGCACGGGCCACGGCGTCGCCACACCATATTTGGATTCAAATATACGACTTCCATCCTGCGCCTGCACCGCCACCGATTCTCCCTCATTCGCCAAGGATCCATCCCAGGGACCGAGCATTCGTAGTCCGGCACGGAAGTAGGGCGAGCCATTGCTCATGTAACGCGCCGCAAAGAGCGAGGGGTCCCTGACCACCATCACCCGCTCCGAAGGGCCTAGGACAGTTTGACGGGGGAAACGGAAGCTAACTGCCTGAGTGATCACCACGTCGGACAAGTCCACGGAGAACGTTGTCGGATTGAGGAACTCAAGAAACTCGTTGGAGGCTTGCTCTGTCGGGGCGTAATGGACCTCGGTAATCAAGAGGGTGTCGGACGACGCTTTAGGAAGCGTGTCAGGGACCAAGTAGGCTTCCGTCAAAGCCGACCAGTCAGTCCCCGAGAAGGTGCGAGCGCGCAGGAGGGTGGGAGCCTGAACGATGACGCTGGATCCATCCGCAATGGCATAGCCGATCAACTCCAAGTTGAAGCTCATATCCGCGCTCGCCGGCTGCTTCTGATGCATCTCAACCGCGAGGATGTTATTCGTCGCACGCAAGGGAAGCTGGTCTGGCCTGAACACAAACTCCAGGAAGGTGGTCTCATCACTGGCCGAGGCAATGTCCAACAGAGCACGACTCTGATTCGTAATCACACCTGCAGGAAGATTGGTGCGCAGGATCTCCACGCCATTCAGATAAACGGCAGCTCCATCGTCGCGCACGAGCCTCAGCTTGAATTCCTGAAAGCGGCCTGAGTTCGGAGCGTCGAAACTCTTGCGGAAATAGGTAGTGATGTTGCGTTGAATCCCAGCGATCACGGGGTCGGTGTCAATGAAACCCGCCACGGTCGCTTCCCCTCCATCCCCATACCCGATCTCGGTGGCACCGGCACGCCACGCGGTGTCGTCGAAGTCCACCCCGTTCCATAAGGCTCCCGGGTCCGTGCCATTGTCCAGGAAACGCCATACCGTATTGGTGGCGACCAGCCGGGTTTGTATGCGAACAGAGTTGAGTCGGATCGCGGCGGGATGGATGCCTCCCCCAGGAAGCCGTGGATCGGATCCGTCGAGGGTATAATAGGTCACACCCACATCCGAACTGATGCCCAACGGAAAGCCTGCAGGGACCACCCCGTCCCGCTTGCTCAACACCGGAGGATCCAAGGGCCACCATCCCGCATGCTTTCTAAACTGCTGTATCAGGCGGCCAACGCGCTGCGGAAAGAAAACCTCACGAAGGTACTTCCACTCAATTCTCCACTCCTGATCGCGATCCCATGGTAGAGAATACGCACTGCTGCTGGGCTGCCAACGCGCGGACTCGGCCACGATGGCATTGGTGATCTCATTCATTCGCGTGTCGTACAATGCGCCCGCCACCTCTGCCGTGAGGGCGCCCTTGTTGAAGCAGTGCAGATAGACGCGGTCTCGGAAGAGAACTCGAAAATCACTGTACCTCATCAGCGCGGTGAAGATGCCATCCGGGACATCCTGATCGGTGTTGTCCGCAGCGACGTCTTGCAGCGAGATATCGGAGTCTTGCTGGAAAAATTTCCATCCCCCCCGGTCTGGTAAGGCCGGTCCCGCTGCACCCCAATTGTGCTGTACGGACCAGTCCCAATCGTTCCCAGCGTGGAAGCTCAGCACCATGTAATCACAGAGATTTGTGACATCCACCCATCGTTTTGCCTCTGCGTAGTTTCCCAAGCTCGCTTTCATGGCCGTCCAGGGCTGCTGCCAGGATCCGCCGCCGCCATGCTCGCTGCCACGCAAAGCGGCGGCGCTGAAATGGAAATCCTCAGACTTCCCGGGGTAGTAGCTAGCCATGAAGTCTTCGTCGGCATGCTCCTGAATATGATAGATCCCATGATAGGTGCCGTTGAGGTAGAGATGAACCTGCCGACCATGCTTACCAGGCTGCCCCATGAGAAGCTGAGTCTCTTCGATCCAGAGATTCCGAGTCAGCTGGGCATCTCCGCTGCGGTTGACCGGCGGATCTCCATAGGGCACAGGCGGGTTCTCAACAGTGCCAAGCCAGTAAAAGGTGTCGTGGGAATGACTGCGGAGTCTCAGTTCCCTAAACTCCTTGGCAGCGCCCGCGGGAAACAGCGACCCTCTGGCGAACATTGGATAACGCAGCTTAGAGCGCCCGTACTCGGCTCGAAACCGAGCAGCCATGCTCAGCTTGGGCGATCCCAGGCTGGTGGTGCCCGTAGCCTGCACGCCACAATCGATCTGAAATCCTTGCTCGTGGCTTCCGGGATCGAAGAGCTCGATGGAAGCGGCCTTCTCGGTCGTATCTAAGCCTGTCGGCAGGACCAGCGAGAGGGTGGGAAGATCCAGAAGCGCATCGTCCAGAAGGGGGCCATAGACTGCGTGGCGCGTGATAGCTGTAGTAAGGACGGACTGTCCCACGACGCCGTCCACGGCCGGACCCGTCTCTCCATTGATGAACAGGTACGTTTGGGTCGTGACAGGGGAGTAAGCAGCCCGGGGACTGAAGGCAATCGCCCGAACAATCCGTACGCCTCGAGTGCCTCCAGTCGTATTGGGTTTGATCGGGATTGGATTGGTATAGGCAATGCCTTTGGTGGCGGAAGGAAGGCTTCCATCCAAAGTGAAACGAATCACGGAATCGAAAGCGGGTGCCGTCAACTCGAGGAGGAATGAGTTGGTGTAAAATCCATGGCTCTTTCCGAAACTCACCCGATTCTCCCCCACCTCCGAAGGCTCCACGTTTGTGGCCCCAGGCGTTTGCCTGGACAAATAACCAGGGCGACCGTCGCCCCCAACTCCATAGGAGATTCCAGGGAGGAACTCCGGAGCGTTCAAGCGACTTAACACCGTGACCCCGTCGGGAAGAACTAGGTCCACCCGACTGCCGGATGCATCCAAGCCGAACCCGGCATGCAGGCTGGAAGAGCCCAAGGGCGTCACTCCTTTTCCATCCGCCAGAACAACTTGAAAGCCATTGGGAGGGATCTCTCCTGCCGGAAAGCTCCACCGGGTGCGGTCATTGGGATCATCAGAGAGATACCATCCCTTCAGATCGACCCATTGCCCGCCGAGATTCTGAAGCTCGATCCAGTCTGGCAGGTCTCCGAGTTCATCCGTGACTCCGGCCAGATTGTTACCCACCAATTCGTTCACCCGGACGCTGGGTTCTAAGCGCGGTAAATCGAAGGCGACAGTGGCACTCAGGCCGGCCAGGTCGGTCGCCTTAAGCCGAAAACGGAACGCCGTCAGTCCTGGAGGAGGCAGCGCCGCTAAGCGCAATTCGTTACCCTGCAGACTCAGCAGTGAGTTCGCCTCGTCGCCCGTACCCGGTTCGAGTTGAAAGCTATGACGATCGAATAGGTCAGGATCCTGGACCTGGACCTTCGCGAAAAGAGCGCCTGGACGAGCCACACTGCTCATCGAACTGATGCCCAGAGACATCCCCAGAGGCGCATGAGGCTCCTCAAGAGTCAGGGTGAAGGCCTTCTCCAGAAAGCGACTCGCATCCGCCGTATCCACCGCGCTCACACGAACGGAGTAGGTGGAACCCGAAGGTTGACCCGAGAAATCGAAGTCTCCGGGACGAAGCTCGCCGTTCACCAGCACAAACTTTGCATTGTCTGTGTCGCCAAGCCCCGCAGCCAAACTGAGCCCATGCGAGACACCGCTCTTGAGGTCCACGACTCGGAGGCGATCAATGAATGCCGACTGGTCTGGAAAGAAGCGCCCGTTGCCGAGGACAATGTCATCCGGTTTCGGCGAATTGATCACGCGCTTAACGATGAGTCCCTGCCAGATTGGATTTCGATCTCCCCCATCGTTACGGCCGAAGAAATCGCCCATCTCCACCACTAGGCTTCGATTGGTGGCGACGATCTGACACGTGTAAAGAGTGGCTCGGTTAATAGCGTAGGACTGGCCTGGAGAGACACCCAGCGAGGTGATTTCATCAACCGCCTCTCGCCCGGCTACGCGAATGTCCCAACGTCGATCTTCCGGTCCATTCCCCGAGATGAGAATCTGAACCTTGTACTCCATGCCATTGGTCACAGCAAACGTTGCGCGAAGCCGTTCCGAAGCCCCCGAGTTGGCCCAACGAATATCCTGCAAAACCTCCTCAAGCTGATTCGCATCCACGCTGGACCCAAACTCAGGCTTGGTCATCCAGGGGGCCACCTGCTGGGGAGCGATAAAGGAAGCCCCTACAATCCGCTGAGTATCGGGAAGAAACCGCACCCCTCGGATCGTGCGAACCGGATCATCGGTGCTGAAATTGACCGCGTAGAGCACCTCTCCATCCAGATCCAGATCGGCCGGTCCAGTGATCTGCCGAACCTCGCCCAGCTTGACCTGGGTGGCCGCCGAGGCAGAGAGCGGGAGAAGGTTGGGGGTGAACAAACCGAGGATCAGGGCAACACAGCCCCACAAAGAGCGGATTCGCAAAACCACAACACGAAAGGATTGCATCCCTACACCATCGGTGTTCTAGCGTCCGACTTCAAGCCTTGACCGATGGATTGTGGCGTCGTTTTCAAAGCAGGACAGATTCACTTGGACCGATTGGTGAACAAAAGAGCTGCTTTGAGCTTTGTGTCCGACTGCAAGGATTCGGAACAGGGCGCTGCGGCGCTAGCAGGAAACCCCAGCAAAGAGGGGGTGCTGTGCCTCATGGAACAAGCACGACACGAAGGGAATTGCTGGGACGACGTCGGCTTGAGAGCGATCGGGAGAGGGGGGAGCCCGTGCCCTGAATCACCGGTCCTTCATTGATCCAAACTCTGGAGGCCTGCAAATGCTCTCGTGTTCAATCCCTTTGCTGGGGCGCATTGGTTTTGTCAGCCGCGGTCCCGCGCTCCTAGGTCCATGCCCCGAAGTGGCGAGGGTATTGATGGAACAGCTCATGCGTGTGGCCCGCCAAGAGCGATTTCTCTATCTGGAGAACCTCTAGAACCAGTTCTCGGGACTGGATGAGAGCGTCATCGGGTCGGCTCCTTGATCCATGGGAGCTCCAACCGGATTCGATCGACCTGTTGATCCGCATGGATTGGAAAGAGGCCGGAAGACGACAGGCGCGAATGCATCTTCGGTGGAAAGGGTGTGCTGATCATGCGGGTAATGTGTGCCGGGGCTGGACGGAGGACAGTCCGCCATCCACGGCGATGACCTGGCCGGTAACCCAGCTCTGTTCGGGGTCGAGCAACCACGCGATGGCGCTGGCGACTTCGTGCGCCTCACCGATCCGGCCGAGCGGATGCAGAGCGGCGCTAATTTTGAGAGATCCCTCATTCTTGGTAATCGACTCAGTGAGCGGCGTGCGTGTGAGGCCCGGAGCCACGCAGTTTACGCGAATGTTGTAGCGGGCATAGGTGGCGGCTGCGGAGAGAGCAAGACCTACCACGCCGGCTTTCGCAGCAGCAATGGCCTCGTGGTTAATCATCCCACGCTGAGCGACGGCCGAGGACAGCAAGACGATGCTACCACCGCCCGAGCGCATCATGCGAGTGGTAGCAGCACGAAGGACGTGAAAGGACGTGGTCAGATTCGCAGTGATGGTTCGGGACCATTCCTCGTCGGTCGTCAGATGGCCAGGCTTGAGAAGAATCGAACCGCAGCAGTTCACAACACCGTCGAGACGGGCCGAATTCTCGCACGCGGCGGAGAAGACATTCTCAACCGCATTCGGGTCTGCGCCATCGGCCACCAGGCTGCGAGCACCAAGCTCGATACCGAGGCCTTGGAGTCGTTCCACCCCGCGAGCCGCGAGAGAAACATGCCACTTCGCCGCCGACAGTCTGCGCGCAAGGCTTGAACCAATACCGCCTGTGGCACCGAAGATAAGCACAGATGGAGTTGTGTTGGATTCACTCATGGATGCGTCGGGCCAGAACGCCCGGATGACGGATATTTCATGATTGTCCGAGCGCGGGGTCAGTCTCGCGAGGCTTAGGGATATCCAGCTCTCCTTCTTGTGACTTAACCTGCTTCGCTGCTTCCATGATTCCAAGGAAAACAATTCCGGTCATGACCAGCCCAAAGCAAAAGATTGGGAAGATGTAGTTGAACATATCACTTTTTCCTATTCAGGGTGACGCCTGAGCGCGCAAGCAGCGTCACGCGCACACCTACCCACAGTGTAAGAATGCTAGGCACCCAGAGTCCGACATAGGACCCATATTCACGATTGACGAGGAACCACAGAGCGACGCTCGCTACGAAACTGGAAAACGAAGCGAAGAGGAAATAATAGTCGAGTTTTTGAAACATGGTTTGAGGCGGGTAAGTGTGGATGTGATGGAGGTCGGCCAGTCGACGAGGACCTCATTTTCGGTGAGGACGGCCCAAACGATCCGATTCGGCAGGGCGAACAGCCGTTTCACTGACAGCTCCCCGGACGAGGCTTGCGTTCGCATTTTCATGTTCGCCTAGTGTTTTCATGTCTTATTTATTTACTGCCAAGCACCGGTGGTATTTAGTAACTAATATCATACGTTCACGAAATGTCCAACTGTTGTCTATGTTTTATTGTTAATGCCTATTTGCGAAACTTTAGAGCGATATAGGGTTTTTATGCGGAGATCACCGTCAGCATATCCCCCTACCAACTCCTCATAATTGTTTACTTCTTGTCTAATTCCTGGGATGCAATATTCCCTATGGAACGGAGGCCGGCAGGAGGACGTGCAGTCGACTCTGGCTCTACGGTCAGATCGCGTCGGGGTAAAAGAGTGTTCTGCGGTAGGTGGCGGTCATACGTTCCATCGAGGAGCGTCCAGCCGCCCCTCCTCGAAAGACAGCCTCGCCCTCCCGGCTATTTTCCAGCGCTCCAACCGCCGTCGATGATGAAGTCCGATCCGGTGATGAAGGAACCCTCATCGCTGGCGAGGTACAGGGCAGCGGCAGCGATCTCTTCAGGACGCCCCATGCGCCCCAACGCCTGGGTGGCCGCCATCTCCTGGTAGGCTTTCTTGGGATCCGGATACTCTTTCAAACGCGCCGAAACGAACGGCGTCTCCACCCGCCCCGGACAAATGCAGTTCACACGAACTCCCTGCAGGGCATGGTCCAAGGCCATCGACTTGGTCAGTCCCACCACGGCAAACTTCGTAGTGCAATACGCCAACCGATCCCGGATACCCACCACTCCACCAATGGATGCCAGATTCAGAATCACCCCATGACGTCGCTCAAGCATCCCGGGCAGGAAAGCCTTCGACAGATTGAAAACCCCGCGCACATTGACCGCGTAGAGACGATCCAGGTCTTCGACCGTGGTCTGCAGCAGCGTGCCGACATGCCCAATCCCGGCATTGTTCACCAGGATGTCTAAATGGGGCGAGTCGACGCGCACCTCCTCCACCACACGCGCGGCATCGGCCTCCTTGCTCACATCGCAAACCAGGGCATCCGCCCTGCCCTGCGCAGCCCGAATCCGCTCTACGGTGGACTGCGCCGCAGGCAAATCGCGATCCACGACGTAGACTCGAGCGCCAGCCAGAGCAAAGGTTTCAGCAATGGCGGCCCCGATACCGGAGCCTGCCCCGGTGACGAGGGCCGTACGAGAATTTAGTGAAAACATGGAATCTCTTTTCGAGTTAGAGGGTGTCGGCCGACAGTGGGCCGATCAGGCGTCTTCCCGCAGTGAAGGCATGGTGAGCGCGATCAAGCAGCCAGGAATGAAGAGGAAACTGGCGTAGTAGAGCGCCAGACGATAATCGCCCACGGCTGACGTTCCGGCGATCTGCGGCAGAACACCAAAAACAACCGTCCCGCCTGCCGCCGCGATTCGGCCGATATTGTAGCAAAATCCGGCGCCCGTTGTGCGGAGGAGCGTAGGGAACAGGGGCGGGAGATACATGGTGAAGAGCGCGAAGATCCCGTGGCAGGAGCCAATCCCCACCAGGAAGAACCAAAGCTCGCTAAGTGGCCTCTCCTTGGAATAGGCGGTGAACATGACCAAAAAGTACGCGGCGCAGAGCAACGCGATCGCACGGGGATATCCCATAAAGCGCGCCAGCACGGCCGCCAGGAAGTTTCCAAAGATAGAAACCCCCATCACCACAAACATGGCCTTGCTCGCCAACAGGCTTTTGTCCGTGGCCGACCAAGCCTGCACGTCGGGCAGATTTCGGAGATGCACCCCATACCAGAAGAGAAAGGCCCAGTGAGCGGTCAGGGTGACAGCGCAGGTCGAAAGCGTGCGAAGGGTCACCGGGAGGACGTCTCCACGGAAGAGATCGAGGATCCCGGGCTGTCGGCCTTTGGCCTCGGCACGGGCCTGATGCCACTCCGCCGTCTCGGGCACATTGTGTCGAATCCAGAGCGTGAGCAAGGCCGGAAGAATCCCAGCCAGGAAGACATAACGTTCTGTGTTCTGGGCACCTACATACTCAGAAAACTTGGCCACCCCGAAGACCACGCCGGTGGCCAAAAGCACCCCCAGGTTCACACCTGTCTGCAGCACGGCCGCCATCCAAGGACGCCATCGCTTGGGCCAAGTCTCCGACAACAGCGAAGCCCCCACCGCCCACTCTCCCCCAATGCCCAAGGCCGCCAGGAAGCGGAAGATACCAAGCTGCCACCACGTTTGTGCAAAGAAAGAAAGTCCCGTGAAAACGGCATAAGTGAGGATGGTGAGGTTAAGCGCACGCGTCCGCCCCAGCAAGTCGCCCACTCGCCCAAAGAACCCACCCCCCAACGCCCAGCCCACCAGGAACGCTGCTTGAATGATCGAGCTGTACTTCCCGACTTCTGGATCCATCGTGCTGGGGGCATGCAGCAACTGCATGACGAAAGGCGCTGCGACGATGGTGTAGAGATGCATGTCCAGGCCGTCGAAGAGCCAGCCAAGCCAAGCCGCTAGGCCCGACTTCTTTTGTTGGGACGACAAATCCCTGAGGCCTTGAGCCTCATTACGAGGTGCAGTCGATGGACGTGGGGAAGACACTCTGAAGTGATAGAGAGAAACCCCACCCCGGATCCAGCGATTTCTCAATCAACCTTTAGCTCCGTCCGCATCCAATCTCGTACGCCAGCCCCGGGGGCTGTCTCACCTAGCGTCTATTCGCGGTACACAAACTCGCTCGAAGAAACAAGAGTCTTACAGAAGCCAGCCCAAGCCTGCTCGCTCGCCCTTGTTCCACTAAATAAGCGCGACGCGTCATCGAGAAAACGCTCGGCACGATGCACCTCGTCCAGTTGCGGCTTGCGTCCCAAACATCGCTCGTACGCTTGCACGATAAGCTCGGGAGTCGATACGACCGGAGCACTGAGCAAACTCGCCGCCAGCGCGCGAGAAGATTCCTTCACCAAGGGGCTATTCATGAAGAACAGCGCCTGATGAGCCACCGTGGTGGTTTTGCGCTGGGCGCAGCCCAGACTAGGATTCGCGAAATCGAAAAGCGTGAACACCTCGTAAACCCGATCACGAATCACGGGCAAGTAGATTGACCGTCGCAGGGTATCAAAAGGCTCCTGCTCTCGACCCGGCACGTACTCAGCATTCTTCCAATTCACCAAACTACCGCCCATGACCGGATCCAAACGGCCCGAGACTAGGAGCAACGAGTCCCGGATCGTCTCCCCCTCTAGGCGTTGACGTGGAAAACGACTCAACCAACGGTTCTCCGGATCCTTTTCCAAGACAGCGAGATCTGAGCTTTGAGATGACTGCTGGTAGGTCGAAGAGCCCAAGATCAAGCGGTGCATTTGCTTGAGGCTCCAGCCCCGTTTCACGAATTCCACCGCCAGCCAATCCAGGAGCTCCGGATGGCTCGGAGCGTCCCCACGCAGGCCAAAATTATCCGGGCTACGCATAAGACCTTCTCCGAAATGCGCCTGCCAAAGGCGGTTCACAGTCACCCGAGCGGTCAGCGGATGATCCGGCGAGCAAAGCCATCGGGCCAGTTCCAAGCGCCCGCTGCGCTCCTTCGGAGGCTCGGTCGGCCGTTCCGCTGTCTTGAGCACAGGGAGGAAGCCGCGCGGAATTGGATTCGTCGCCAACGCGAGATGGCTTCCACGAAGATGCACGGGCAGGTCGACCACTTTACTCTCCTCCACGGCGAGGCAGAGCGCCTCGGGGACGGGTGGATGTGCTAAGATCGAGGCGAGCTCGATCTCGAGGGCTTCCACGGCTGCTCGATGCTCGGTCGCCCAGTAGTCGCGTGCTCCCGCCGGGGGAACCAGAAGCCCTCCCTCCCCGTACCAAAGTGCCCGGAGCTCGGCGCGACTCACGGCCTGTTGCTCCTCGGAGTTTTGAGGAACAAAGCTCCACGCTCGGACCAACGAGTCGCTGGCTTCCGAATCCTGAGCCAAATCAGCGGCAGCGGAAGCTTGAGCTCGGGACCTGAGAGTCTTAGCGCTCAGAGCGCGGGAGAAAAGATGAACCTCGTCGACGGCTCCTTGAAAATACCGAAAGCCATCCACTCGCCGCCCGATCTGAAACGCGCCCTGCCCCGCAGTGCGAGGTCGATTCACTTCCATGGAAGCCGACTCTTCACCCTTGCAGAAAAGTCTCAATGCCCGCCCGTCATAGGTCATAGCGAGATGGGTCCACCGGCGTGCCTCCATCACTCCCTTCTCCGATAGGGCTAGAAACACGTTACTGGCCCCACCACCAATATTCAGATAGGCGCCTGCACGATTTCCCTGGAGAATAAGGCCGTAGTGCCCATCGGCCCATTCGCTCGCATTCTTGCTGGCAATCCAACGACGGGGCTCATCGCCCCCGGGTAAACTCTCCGGACGCACCCAGAGCTCGAGAGTCAGCTGCGGGGGCTCCAGCGAGGGATCATGGGGCACTTCGAGATAGTTCGCTCCGAGAGCCGCAAAGCCGGATCCAATCTTACCGTCGGCCCAAGCCATAACAGGCCCGGACGCCGCAGGAGCTCCGGCGAGGTCATGCGCTAGGCCGGGAAGCGATCGAATTAAATCTGACCATTGCAGCTCCGTGAGCACCGACCGCTTGCGCTCCCGTTCCAAATGAGCGGTCCAACGCTGGAGCGTCTCCGCATGCAGCCGGGCCTCACGGGCGATCGAAGCGACCCTCTGAGTCCCCAAGGGAATTGAGGAGGTGTGAGTCAGGCTCCAGGCAATCTGGGCGTAGTCTTTGGACCGCTCCCGCCACTGTGACGCCAGCTGGGCATCGGCTTCCCGGTTTCGATCGCTCAGTGCTGCGCTGATCCGGTTGGTGGCGGCAATGAACTCCGCTCGGCCCGCAAGCTCCTCGCGGGTGTTGATGCTGCGTTCATTCCATTTGGAAACAAAGGCGAGGTCCGCCATGGACCGGGTGCTCTTGAAAATCCCAGCCAAGGCATAGTAATCGCGAGTTGGAATCGGATCGAACTTGTGGTCGTGGCAGCGGGCGCAGGAAACAGTGAGCCCCAGGAAGGCCCGGCTCACGGTATCGATCTGCTCGTCAACCAAGTCCATCACGAGCTTCGGCTTGTCTTGTTCGGCCAGCATCTTGGGACCCAGCACCAGCAGGCCCGTGGCGGTCCATCGATCGAAGATCTCGCGCTGAGAAGAACCGACCTCAGGAAGAAGATCTCCTGCGATCTGCTGAGTCAGAAAATCCGAGAAGGGCAGATCGGCGTTCAGAGAACGAATGACCCAATCCCGATACCGCCAAGCATTCGCCATGAACTTGTTCTCATCCTGGCCATTGCTATCGGCATAGCGGGCGAGGTCCAGCCACCACCGCCCCCAGCGTTCTCCGTAGTGAGGGGAAGCGAGCAGTTCATCCACCAGCGCCTCATACGCGTTGGAACGGGGATCCGATAGGAAGCGCTCCACTTGAGCGGGGGTGGGAGGGAGTCCGAGAAGATCCAGGTAGACCCTACGAATCAGCGTCCGTTTCTGCGCCGGCACCTGCGGGCGCAGGCCGTGCGCCTCCAAGCCCGCGAGGATAAAGCGATCGATGGGATTATGGCACCAGCGGCCTTGTTGAACGGACGGAAGTGCCCCAGCGACGGGGGAGCGGAAGGCCCAGTGCGCCTCGGGGGGAGACGCATCCGCATCCGGCAGGGCTGACGACACCCCTAGCCAAAGGACCCAGAATACCCACGCTTGTTTGAAACCAGCGACCACCCGAGACTTGACGCCGACGATGCCCGAAGAATTCGCGCAAAGCGAGAGATCCATCCCCCGGGGTCGATTCCCGCAAGCAGTCGAATCCATTCTCTTTGGTCGGATATCCTGTGGTGTCATTTGTGCCGCACCCACGTGTAACATACTTGGGCCTACCCGACCAGAACGGAACCACAAATGCCCCTTTCAATGGCAGCCCTCACGTTCGAGGCATTGATTTTCGCAAGAGAAGCCTGTTTAGTCGCGGAAGTGAAACCGAAGCCAAAGCGCAGCCCCCTGGTGGGCGTGATCATGGGAAGCCAGTCTGACTGGGAAACTCTCCAGCATACCGTCGCCCAGCTGGAAGCGTTGGGAGTGCCTTATGAAGCGCAGGTCGTCTCCGCGCACCGAACTCCGGATCTCCTCTTCAGCTACGCGGCAGAGGCAGAGCGACGCGGGCTCGAGGTCCTCATCGCAGGAGCCGGCGGAGCCGCCCATCTTCCTGGGATGTGCGCTTCCAAGACCTCGCTTCCCGTTTTGGGCGTACCCGTGGAATCCAAAGCATTAAACGGCATCGACTCCCTGCTCTCGATCGTCCAGATGCCGGGCGGAGTGCCGGTTGGGACCTTGGCGATCGGAAAGGCAGGAGCCATCAATGCCGCGCTGCTGGCAGCGGCCATCCTGGGCGGCAAGTATCCTGAGTTTCGCAAAGCCTACGCCCAATTCCGTCGCCACCAGACGAGTAAAGTCCTGAAAAATCGAACCCTGCCCCCTCAAGCATGACCGAGCCCTCCGCCCTCGCCCCCATTCTCCCTGGAGCCACCATCGGCATCCTGGGAAGCGGCCAACTTGGCCGGATGCTGGCCATCGCCGCTAAACAAATGGGCTATACCGTAGCCATATTCTCACCAGATTCGGACTCCCCGGCGGGCCAGGTGGCGGACCGCGAAGTGGTGTCAAATTACGACGATCTAGACGCCGTGCGCGCCTTCGCGCAGGGGGTGGATGTGGTCACCTTTGAATTCGAGAACGTTCCGTCCGCCACCACGCGCGCCGCTGCCGAGTTTGCCCCGGTGCGGCCGGACGGCCAGGTGCTGCACATCACTCAACAGCGGCTGCGCGAAAAAAGTTTTCTTCAGGATCACGGATTTCCCGTAACCCCTTTCCGCAGGATCACATCGCTCGCAGAGTTGCAGGCCGCAGCTCAGGATTTAGGGCTGCCCGCCGTGCTCAAGACCGCCAGCTTTGGTTACGACGGCAAGGGACAAGTGAAACTCAGATCCGCTGCGGAACTGACGAACGCCTTCCTCGCATTGAAAGGGGCCGAAGCGATCTACGAGGCCTTCGTCGACTTTGAAAAGGAGATCTCGGTGGTGGCCGCTCGCACTCTCTCGGGCGATGTCCGAGCCTTCCCTGTCTTTGAGAACGGGCATGCGAACCACATTCTCGACATCACCTTTGCTCCGGCAGACCTTTCTGAAACCCTCGCCTGTCAGGCTTGCGCAATCGCATCCGGAATCTTGGAGTCGTTAGACGTGGTTGGCCTGCTCACAGTCGAAATGTTTCTAACCCGCGACGGAAGGATCCTAGTAAACGAGTTGGCTCCGCGCACCCATAACTCTGGACATCTGACCCTCGACGCCTGCGCTACCAGCCAGTTTGAGCAGCAGTTGCGAGCCGTGTGTGGCCTCCCTCTCGGTTCTACCGAACTTCATCGCCCCGCTGCGATGGCCAACCTATTGGGGCATCTCTGGGAAGCGGGCGAACCCGACTGGGCGAATGCCCTGCAGGATCCCTGGGTGAAACTGCATCTTTACGGAAAGGCGGAGGCGCGTGTCGGCAGGAAGATGGGGCATTTGAACGGGATCGGCTCGACAACAGCCGAGGCCGTTGGCCGTGTCAGCAAAGCGCGTGAGAGACTGAGGTTGTAGGCCGTGCGTGGATGCCACTCGTGGTATGGGACTCTGAAAAATCCGGGCTAGGACATTCTCTCAGAGAGGACTGGGGCTGCTTGCACTGCACTCATACTTTGAAGCCTGCGGAGAATGGCCGATGCCATCTCGGGAAGCGGAACCACAGAATCGACTACCCCAAGCTCACAGGCGGAGCCCGGCATGCCGAATACAACGCAGGTCTTTTCGTCCTGAGCAAGATTCACTGCCCTGGCCTCCCTTAATTCGCGCATTCCAAGGGCTCCGTCCCGTCCCATCCCAGTCAGCAGAACCGCCAAAGCGTGGCGTCCAGCAGCGTGGGCTCCGGTACGAAACAAGACATCAACTGCAGGTCGCTGATAATGTTCCAAAGGCCCCTGCTGCAGCCTTACCTCGTAATGTCCAGAAGAGGCCCTCCAACGCAGCTCCATGTGAAAGCCGCCTGGAGCCACAAGCGCCAAACCCGAACGAACCACGTCGCCATTAACAGCCTCTCTCACCTCCATTTGACAGAGATCGTTCATGCGTGCCGCAAAACATTTTGAGAAGGCCGCCGGGATATGCTGAACAATACAGATTCCAGGCAGGTCGGAAGGCAGCTTGGTCAGGACGTCCCGAATCGCTTCCGTCCCACCCGTGGAGGCGCCGATGAGAAGGATCTGCCGCGGATGATAGCGAACCCCGGTGGGTGAAATACGAGTAGGAAGAGGTGCTGACCCCGGGACCACCCCCCTGACTGAAGCGGGCCTGGCTGGGAGGTCCTGGCGCACACGAGCCACCGATCGAATGGACTTGAGAAGACGATCCACCGCGGCACTCAATGACGAAAACGACACGGCCCGGACGGCAGCCACCACATCTACCGCCCCAGCGTTGAAGAGGTCGATGACCTGCTCTGAGCCAATCTCCAATCCGGTCGCCACAACCACGACCGGCGGGGTTGACGCCAGGGAGAATCGCCGCAGCAGAAGGCGCATGTCCACCAGCGAAGGCCCCGCCACCAAGACAATCACTTGAACGTTCGCCAGTCGGTCCGGATGATCGAGAAAGTCCAAAGGCTCGGCACCAGCATTCCACAGGTCCAGTTCGGGAATTCCCGACAATGCCGTGACCAGCGGATGGCTGCCCGCCGGTGAAGCGGAGGCGAAAGCGACGTTTATTTTTCCAAACGGGGTTGATGCCATACAGGCGTTTACTGCTCGGAGTGTCACGCAGCCTGCTTCGGAGAAGTTGAGCCGCCGTCAGAAGCAGCGGGCGAGAAGCGGCGATAAAGTCGATGGAAGAGGACCCGCGCCTTCTTCAGTTCGTCGAGTGACAACGATTCCAGGAGAGTCTCCACGGCCCCTGCTGCTGCCGTATCTCCTTGCTCAGCGCAGAGGCAAAACCACGCGTAGGCCTCGATGAGATTGGTCCCAGTGCCGCGTCCCTGAGCATAGGCGAGCGCCAAGTTGAACTGCGCCACAGGATAGCCCTGCTCCGCCGCACGACGGAACCAGCCCAGCGCCTCAAGATCGCTTTGTTGAACACCCTCCCCCGTGGAGTAGCGCACACCCAAGCTATCTTGGGCCCTTGCATGTCCCTGGTGAGCTGCCTTGCGCAACCAGAAAGCGGCCTGCTCCTCATTCTGCGTGACGCCCTGACCGTTGAGGTAGGAGAGAGCCAACTGATATTGAGCTTCAGGATCACCCGTCTCTGCGTGAGTTCTCGAATTATGAACACCCATACCAGTGTTGCGCGACACGCCCGAGTTGGTGGCCTCCGGAGGATCATGTCTAAGTGAAGAAGAGGGGTGGGCAGCTTGGGAATCCTTAGCGGATTGCTTAGTATCGCGAATCATAACACCCCTCCTGATCGCGTCACAGAAGTCGGCCTGACCCATTGGGAGGCCCCTGCGAGATCGACCGATCTCCTCTCTTCCCAGGAACCCCCTACGCGTCGTACCCCATCGACCCCATGATCTAGCTTCCCCATAGCGTGCTCGTTTATTTTAGGGGGAGCCCCGTTTGCAAGACCCGCCGCATAGAGAACGTTGATACCTCGTATCGCCTCGCCCCCCGATCTTCCCCACGGCAGGTTCTCTCCTCAAAAGACTCTCACCCTACCGAGGTATGATCGGAACAAGCCCGCAAGCACTTGAACAAGGAATATATCTCAGCCCACCAGAGAGCCTCACGAGAGGCGGGGACTCGATCAGCCCTTCCGAACGGCCAACCTAAATTGATGAGCCAGCAGCGCAACGGAAGCGACTGCGGCGGTTGCACAACGAAGGACTCGAGGGCCTAGGGTGACCGAAATAGCCCGAGCATTCTGCAGAATGCCCAACTCGCGTGGAGAAAAGTCTCCTTCAGGTCCAACCCAGATGGATACGGACGCGGGCAACCGGCCAAGCCGAGTCCGGCAGGCCTCCAAAGCTTGGCCAATTTCTTGCGAACCTGATCTCAGGTCCGACAAGAGGACCAGATCCGTAGCGGAACCTCTGGCCGCGGCCTGACCGACATTTGAAACGGGCGCGACGGCCGGCAGCCAGGGAGATCCGCATTGCTTGATACTTTCCACCGCTGCCGCCTGCCACTTGTGGTGCTTCTCGCGGGCATGCTTGGAGTCCAGACGCACGTTGCCGTGGTCCGTAACCAAGGGCACCACCTCATGCACTCCCAACTCGATGGCCTGGTCCAGAATGTCATCAAAGCTGCCACCCTTAGGGATGCCACACACCAGGCTGATCGATGTAGGATCCTGAGGAAACCGCTCCGTCTGGACAGGGTCCAAAAGAAGCTCCGCCTTTGAAACGGAGTGGACCACACACGTCAGGATGCGGCCTGCGCCATCCAGCACAGCCACGCGTTCACCGACCTCGATTCGCAGAACGCGAGCCGCGTGATGCGCCTCATCTCCCCGGAGCAGCAAGCGCGGTTCGTTGCAGGCCTCGGGGTTTAGGTAAAATCGACGCATTTAACTGAAGAACGCCTTGGCGCGATCCAGGAAACCTTTCCCGATGGGATTCACTGTCTCATCACACAGCTGGGCAAACTCCTCCAACTTGGCCCGCTGCGCCGAATTGAGCTTCGAGGGAATCTCCACAACGACCTTCACATGAAGATCACCGCTTCCGTGCCCGTGTACATTACGCACGCCCTTGGTTCTTAAGCGAAAGGTGGTGCCGCTTTGAGTGCCAGCGGGAAGCTTAATATGCGCCTTTCCCTGAAGAGTAGGCACCTCGATATCGGCACCTAACGCCGCTTGCACAAAATGAATCGGAACCTCGCAGTGCAAGTCATCCCCGTCGCGTTCAAACAGGTCATGAGCGCGAACGTGGAGGACCACGTAGAGGTCACCGGAGGGCCCTCCACGTCTTCCGGACTCGCCCTCGCCTGTCGAGCGAAGCCGGGTGCCCGTATCCACACCGGCGGGGATCCTCAGGTTCACTTTACCGGGTCGCTCCTGGCGCCCTTCGCCTTCACACGTACGGCAGGGATTCTCAATCATCTGCCCCTGCCCATTGCAGCGCGGACAGGCCTGAGCCAAGCTGAAGATACCCCGGGAGGTCACCACCTGGCCCCGCCCGCCACAGGTGGCACAGGTGCGCTTGCGGGGCGGACCCTCTGCGCCGGATCCGCTGCATTTCTCACACGGCATTAAGCGGGTGACGCTAATCTCCTTTTCGCAACCACCCACCGCCTCCTCGAAGGTCAGTTCCAGATCATAACGCAGATCATCGCCCCGCTGGGGACCTCGCGGATCCGCGCGACGCGAGCCTCCCGAAAAAAGCTCCTCAAAAATGCTCCCCCCATTGCCAAAAACCTCTCGAAAGATGTCCGAGGGGTCATGAAAACCCGCCCCTCCCGCTTGAGCACGTCGACGGGGATCAAATGCGTCATGCCCCATCTGGTCATAGGCCGCGCGCTTCTGCGACTCACTCAGGACCTCGTATGCCTCACCCAGTTCCTTGAACTTTTCCTCCGCCGACTTATCGCCGGGATTCTTGTCGGGATGGTGCTTTACCGCCAGCTTGCGGTAAGCCTTCTTAATATCCTCCTCGGAGGCGCCCTTCGCCACCCCAAGGACCTCGTAGTAGTCGCGCTTCGCCATGGCTCAAAATCAAACAACAGGTGCCTTGGCCACCACCACGGTCGCCGGACGAAGCAATCTCTCACGAAGGCGATACCCCTTCCGCAATTGCTGCAAGACCTGGCCCTCCGCAACTTCGGTGCTCTCCTGCTCGGAGACGGCCTCATGTTGATTTGGATCGAAAACCTGTCCCTGCGCACTGACCTCCTGCAAACCGGCGTCGGAAAGCACGTTTCTCAGTTGCTGATGAATCATGTTCACGCCTGTCCGCAAGGATTCAGGAGTGGACGAAGCTTGCTGGGCAGCGGCGATCGCCATCTCGAAATTGTCCAGGACAGGAATTAACTTCTCCAGCAAAGCCTCGGTGGCAAACTTCAGGGCGTCCTGCCGCTCCCGAGCCGCTCTCTTCTTAAAGTTATCAAAGTCGGCAGTCGTGCGGAGTAGCAGATTCCAGTGCTCATCCGCCTTCTCCGCGCGGTTCCGCAGCGCCGCGATCTCTTCAGGGGAGAGAGGCGTGTCGGAGGCGTCGGAGTCAGAATCAAGGTTCTCAGTGGATCCTTCAGTGGTCATGGCGATATCCGTTGCAATTCATCTGGAAGGCCGCGAGCGGCCTCTGATCTCTGGGTTCTTAGGGGACGGGCAGGCTAGACCTTGCCGCAGCACTGCTTGTATTTCTTGCCGGTTCCGCAAGGACAAGGGTCATTACGCCCCACCTTGGGCCCGGTGCGTGTCGGAAGGGACTTGGAGATCGCCGCGGAAGCCTCGCTCACCATGTCGCTCCCTTCCTTCTCTGGGCTCGCAGCGGCGGCAGTGCCGGGCGTATCACCGACAAAACTCGCCGGGATTTCGTGCACTTCCTTGGCGCGCTTCTGCAGACTGCGCAGGAAGCTTTCAAACGCCAGCATGCTGGAGGCGCTGCGGAAAATATTGTGGCAGATCTCCGTCTTGATGTTGACCATCAACTCTTCGAAGATCTTGAAGGACTCGGCCTTATACTCCACCAAGGGATCGCGCTGGCCGTAAGCCCGCAGGCCGATGCTATTGCGCAGACTGTCCATGTGGTAGAGATGCTCCTGCCACAGACGATCGATTGCGCTCAGCACCGTGAACCGCTCCACGGACAGAAGCGCTTTGCCATCTTCGTGGCTCACCTTCATCTCATAGGCCTGACGGACTTCGTCGACGATGTGGCGGCAGAGTGCGAACTGATGGGAGCTCAACCCGTCGAACACAGAACCTTCCACAGGTGGTTCCTGACCGGATTCCGCCAGCTGAAGGAGGCGCTTTTCGTCGACCCCCAGCGGAAAGTTTAGATTGATCCAATCACAGAGGGCTCGGATATTCCACTCGCGCGGTTCGGTATTGGACGCGGTGAATTCGTCGATCTTGGCGATGACCACCTCCTCCATCACGTCCATTAAGCGATCGCGGACATCCTCCCCGTGGAGAATCTCATTGCGAAAGCCGTAAATGACCTCGCGCTGCTTATTCATCACGTCGTCGTATTCCAATGTCCGCTTACGAACCTGGTAATGCGACTGCTCGACGCGCTTCTGTGCTCCCTCGATGGATCGATTTAGGATCGAGGCCTCCAAGGGTTGTCCCTCCTCCATGCCCACCTTCTCCATGATCTTGACGATCCGATCACCGCCGTTCAGACGCATCAAGTCGTCCTCCAGCGAGATAAAAAAGTGGGATGACCCTGGATCCCCCTGGCGCGCGCAACGGCCGCGCAACTGACGGTCGATGCGGCGGGACTCATGCCGCTCGGTGCCCATGACATGCAACCCCCCGACATCCGCAACGCCGGCCCCCAGCTTGATATCAGTCCCGCGGCCAGCCATGTTGGTGGCGATGGTTACGGATCCGCGCTGGCCAGCGCGAGCCACGATCTCGGCTTCTTGCTCGTGATATTTTGCGTTAAGCACTGAGTGAACAATGCCTTCCTTCTTCAATAATCGAGAGAGAAATTCACTGGTCTCGACCGACACCGTCCCCACAAGAATAGGGCGTCCCTGGGAATGGATGTCACGGATCTCCTGCAAGACCGCGTTGAACTTCTCCCTACGCGTCTTATAAACCGTATCGTGGGCGTCCTTCCGCATGCAAAGCCGGTTGGAGGGAATCACCAACACACCCAGCTTATAAATATCGAAGAACTCGGTGGCCTCCGTCTCCGCCGTGCCGGTCATACCGGACAGCTTGGTGTAGAGCCTGAAGTAGTTTTGAATGGTGATGGTAGCGTAGGTCTGCGTCTCGCGCTCGACCGCCACCCCTTCCTTCGCCTCGACGGCAGCGTGCAACCCCTCGCTCCACCTGCGGCCCGTCATCAAGCGGCCCGTGTTCTCATCCACGATCACCACCTTGTTCTCTTGCACAACATAGTGCACGTCCTTCAGGTAGAGGCAGAAGGCCTTCAGAAGCTGAGAGATGACATGGATGGCCTGGGCCTTCTGTTCAAGCTCCTGCTGAAGCTTGGTCTTTTCATCCATTCGCTGCTGTGAGTTCAGCGTGGAATCAACGTCCAGCTTATGATACTCGGTGGCCAGGTCGGGGAGGACGAACGCCTCAGGGTCCTGGGGTTTCATGAACACACGCCCCTTTTCCGTCAGGTCCGCATCGTGGGTGCGCTCATCCATGGCGAAGAATATCATCTCCTTCTGCGCGTAGAGCTCACTCTTGGACTGATCCGCGTGCAACTGAAGCTCGGCTTGCTGAAGCAACGACGCATTCTCCGTCAACTCCAACATCTGCCGCAATCCCTCGGAACGCGGGTTGCCAATCTTGACTCGATAGAGCGCCAAGCCCAACTCGATCTTTAGCTCCTCCGGCTTTGGTGGCTGGGACCCGTCGGAGGGCCGCAGCTTGGTCGCCAACTCGGTGGCTTCCTGGAGGTAACGATTGCAGAGCTTCTCCTGGGCATGAACCAGAGAGTGCACCGCCGGCTTGAGAGTGTTATACATCTCATTGTCGGCATTGACGGTCGCAGGTCCGCTGATGATCAGCGGGGTCCGGGCCTCGTCGATCAAGATGGAGTCGACCTCGTCAACGATCGCAAAATAGTGTCCGCGCTGGACCTGATACTCCTTGCGATCGGCCATGCCGTTGTCGCGAAGGTAGTCAAACCCATACTCCGAGTTGGTACCATAGGTGATGTCGCACTGGTACTGGGCACGCCGAACATCCGGGGACTGGTCATGAACGATGCATCCCACTGACAACCCTAGATACTTGTACACCGCCCCCATCCATTCGCTGTCACGGGCTGCCAGATAGTCGTTCACCGTGACGACATGAACCCCACGACCCGTGAGAGCATTCAGATAGGTGGGGAGGGTCGCAACCAGGGTCTTCCCCTCACCCGTGGCCATCTCCGAAATCCGCCCGGTATGCAGCGCCCATCCGCCAATCAACTGAACGTCGAAGGGCACCATGTCCCATTTCAGAGCATGGCCGCGCACCATGACATCTGTTCCCACTAAGCGGCGGCAGGCGTTCTTCACCACCGCGAAAGCCTCGGGAAGGATGTCATTTAACTCCTTCGCCAGCAATGCTTTGTCGGTAATAGGGGCGAGTCGCGACTTCCACTGGGCCGTCTTCTCGCGAAGCGCTTCGAGTGGGAGCGATTGGAGTTCCTGCTCCAGTTGATTGATGCGGGCCACCATGGGGCGCAGACGGCGAACCTCGCGATCATTCTTCGAACCGAATACTTTTTTGATGAAATCTAGCATCGTAACCTCAGTGCAAGTGGCGGGGAACCTACGGGAAGAGAGGGGGAGCGTCAAAAGGGAAAATTTCAGCGAATTTCTCATCAGAACGATTCCGCCCCTCAGTCGCCATCCCTAGCCTGGGCCAGAGCAGGCAAAATCGCCCCCTTTCTGAAGCCGAGGGGACGATCCCCGAAACCGCCCCCCAGCCCCGGTTTAAGTTCAGCACTTTCCCAAACAGGCTTGCCCCGTGCCAGAAGCCGAGGCTAGTGTGCGTCCGGCGAACAGGTGGGGCTCAGGTCTCACCCGCACCAAGGCATTCGGCTGGTCAACGACCGTCTGCCAGATAAGTAGCACTGCTACAATTGATTTGCGCCCGTAGCTCAGCTGGATAGAGCACCTGCCTTCTAAGCCGGTGGTCGCGCGTTCGAATCGCGCCGGGCGCGCCAGCTCCCCCTCATTGCCCCCCAGGGGATTTGAGGTTTTGTGCCGCAATTGGAATGTCCTACCCTGACCCTCATGCTCACACTGCATCATCTGGCCGAGTTGAAAGCGCGATATCCCGATGCTCTATCTGCCCAAGTGAACGAGTTTACCCTGGGCGGCAGGGAGTTTCGCTTCAATTCACGCCCAGAAATTATGGGCGTGATCAATCTATCCCCCGACTCCTGGTATCGGGAAAGCGTCTGCCTGAGCACAGACGACGCGATCCGCCGAGGACGTGTGCTTGCGGCGCAAGGTGCGTCCATTCTGGATATCGGCGCCGAATCGACCCTCGCCCACGCAGCCAGGGCGGAAGACGTGCTACAAAACAGTCGGCTCCTTCCCGTTATCAGAACCTTGGCTCAAGAAGGCTTGGCGGTGTCGGTCGAAACCTATCTACCCAGCGTGGCACGAAGCTGTTTCGAAGCGGGAGCCCAAGTGCTGAACTTGACCGGGGTAGAGGGAAGCGCAGAGATGTTCCAACTGGCCGCCGAGAAGGATGCCGCCGTTATCATCTGCTTTGTGCAAGGAGCTCATGTGCGTGCGGTAGGAGATTTGGAACTGGGCAAGGACCCGATCGGTGCCATGTATGAATTCTTCGCCCGCCAGGCCGAATTAGCAACTCGTGCGGGCGTCCGTCGTCTTTTGATCGATCCGGGCCTGGGCTTTTACTATAAAAACCTCCAAGACAGCTCCCTGCGCATTCGGCATCAGATGTCCGTGTTTCTGAACAGTTTCCGGCTGCGAACGCTTGGTCACCCCGTCTGTCAGGCCCTCCCACACGCCTTTGAATGCTTTGGGGAGGAAGTGCGCTCAGCGGAGCCCTATTTTGCAGTACTGGCGGCACTCGGGAAGACCGACCTGTTTAGGACGCATGAGGTAGCCCGAGTCAAAGCAGTATTGGACACCTTGCACATCTTCTAGCAAGTAGACTCGTCCGCACAAGAGCCGCCGCTGTTTCAGCGCATTACCGACCGCCATGGGTCGTGTGCAAGCAGTGTCTGGTGCCCGATCAAATAGGTTTTACATCGGGCAAAAACTGGATGAGTATCTGAACCGTTCAAGCGGGCGCGTGGCGAAATTGGCAGACGCGTTGGACTTAGGATCCAATGGAGAAATCCATGCAGGTTCGACCCCTGTCGCGCCCACCACCTCATTCCGAGTCTACAGACGCCGGACCTCGGCCGGTTCTTTCCTTTGGCTCGGGTGGGACCTCATCCCGGCCCTCGACACTGTCGCTCGTGCTCGGCGTTGGGGCTTGGCGCGTGGAGCGATGAGCGCGATTCTTCTTCCATCTCTCCAGCCAAACAAGGATGGGGCGAGCACGCGCGTAGAGAAAACGGAAAAAGGCATTCGGGAAATAGAGCTGGGCGTGTGGCAGGATCTGCGAGGTGCCGCCGAATCCCGTGAGGAACCAATAGCGGGTTGCGATCTGGGCGGAAGTCACGGGACGGTTCTCGATATTGGCCCGGGCGATATCCGGATCCATACCCACAAAATCCGCCAACTCGCATCCGACACGTTCCGTCCACTCAAGAGCCTCGTAGAAGATCAACTCGTTGGGGTAAAGTTTCAGGCCCTTCGAATTCCAACCCTTCTTCCAAAACGTCACCCGGTTCCCAAAGCGGAAGCAGAGAAGCGCCGCAAGCTCTTCTCCTCCGTGCATGGCAAACGTCATGCGAGCCTTTCCCACAGCTGCAAAGGCAGTCCATAGATCCTGCAAGGCCTTCAGGCTGGCTGGATTCGGAGCAACGCCCTGACGTCGACAGGTCTCACGCATCAATTCAAAGAAAAGCGGCAGATCGCCCGCATTCCCTTCTCGGATGGTGACTCCTCCCTTTAACGCACGCCTCACATGCCTCTGGGTGGTTTTCCTCACTCCTTCGCGCCAATCGCCCGCCGCGGGGGCGGCGACACAGACCGTTTGGGTCGCTTCAATGATGAAGGAAAGACCCAAATCCAACAGGCCATTCCGGGACATCAGATCCGCAATCTGCGGTCCAGCATCCGGGGCTTGAACAATGACGACCAGCAGACCGGATCGTCTGGCTGATTCACGAAACTGCTTCACGACAAACGCGGCGAGGGCAGATTGCCCTGAAGCTAGAGGGATGACCGGTCCCTTGTTGAGATATCCAATCCTACCAAAACGGGTCCGTCTCACAATCAGCTGGAACCCGGCGCAAACCGTCGCACCGTCTCTAATCACCACTCGAATCGTCTCCCAGCCGTCGCCTGCCTTGCAAGCGGCCCAGGCACCCGCTTGTTGAAATTGCCCCAAGGGACTACTCTGCAAAAAACGGTCCCAGTCGTCATGCGTCTGAGTCGTGGACAGAAAGGCCGACAGACTCCTCCCCTCCACCGAAAGGGTTTCTAGAAGCTCCTCCACAGGAACGGAAGACCTCGGTGCGCATGAAGGAGGCGGATGACTCATGACATCTTAGGCTTGGACATAGTGCGCCGTAAAAGCCTAGAGCGGAGAGAAGGAGGATAAAAGCATTACTATCGGAATAGGCGCCTCTCGCGGGGATATTCATCGTGCCACCGCCCAGGAGCCCAGTAGAGCGATCAGGGGGAGACGACCCGATAGAAGCGTCCTGCGCTTGAGTCGGCGGAATCCTTCAGCGGCAGATTCCACTCGCGGCTTGGTCCTGAAAAATCAACACGTCGCCAGAGTTCCATGGTTTCGCTCTGCAAGAGGATCGCAGGGGGAGCATCCGCCTCAGCGAACCGCACTCGAAGCTTCCCATCGATCACTTCAGCCCGCAGGGTCCGGTGGGTAGGGATCCTTGGGCTTCGCGTCGCCCGTGAGTTCCCAAGCGGAGCCACCCAACCGCCCTCCGCCAGCAGGGATCGGGTTTCCAAAACCACAAAGTCCACCGTGCTGGCAAAATAGATTCGGCCGTCGACTCCCAAAGAGGCAGCACCGGATGGGCTAGTCCGAAAACTCCACCCTGGCACACCGTCACGCCCAAACCATTGAAGCCCACCTAACATGGTTAACAACACACCACCGTCCCCCCCGAGTCCTGCGAGACTTGCACTGCCAGAGACTGGCGTCTGCCAGCTCAAACTGGCATCCGGATTCCATCGACACAGTCGATTCGACGAGATCCCCGAAACAGGGTGAGGTCCTTCCGTTCCCAGTGCTATAGAGTAGAAGAATCCCCCCTCATCCATCAGGAGCGGGCTCAGTTGAGTGCTCACTGCGGCGATACCACCTGCGGCATACCCCCCACCCGCAGCGTCTCTCCGCACCACCGTGTAGACTCCCTCGTGTGAGGAACCCTGAAGCAACACCTCACCGTGCAGTCCCAATGGCAGAGGCATCGCTGGCTGGAGAATCGGCCCGGGCCAAAGGCTGAAGGAAGAGCCAGAAGGGTTGAAGGCATTGAGGCCTCCCTCGGGTGTAAGAAAGTATCCTTCGCCGGTAGGTGCCAGGCTGATGCCATCGGGGATGGGTTGCCTGGGCAACTCGGAGATCCAGTTAGTGCGAAAATCGGGTCGAAGATTGATCAACAGTTTGGCATGAACCGACAGCCATAGATTGCCGTCTATACCCACCGAGATCTGAGGCGCCAGCACCTCCCCTAACTCCAGAAAACGAACCACCTGACCCTCAGGACCGGTCTCCAATAGACGTCCCCCGCTGAAGGAGTAAAGGTTGCCGGCCGCAGAGAGGCAGAGACCGTGGTGGAGCACGGGGTCATGACGGAGCACTGTGCCGTCAGGCCCCAACGTAGTAAGCCCTACGTGGTCCCCTAAAGTTTCGGAGAGAAAAACTTCCCCACGGAGGCCCGGGAGGAAGCCCCAAATGCGATTGGATTTCCGGGACCAAAGCACACGCTCAGGAATGGTACGAATGTGCGTAGGAGCTGAGACCTGCGAAACTCCTCCTGAGTTTCTGGCCTTCAGGGAGTAGAGGTAGCTGACCCCGGCTAGGGCATTGGTATCATCGAAGAGTCCCGCAGCACTCGAGACAATCGCCAACGGTTCCAGGGGGAACGGCTGAGGGCGCTCCGTTCGATATATCTCGTAAAGTGCGGGCCTGGAAATCCGCGCCCAATGAAGCCTGTTAGCACCCACGACCTCTTGTATGGCAGAGATCACAGGCACCTCAGGAACTCCTGCCGTTAGAGAACGACTCGATGTGCCTGCGGCATCCGCCCGGTCCATCGGCCAGGGAGCGTTCACCGGAAAGGACAGCCCAGGCCGGAGGGCAGTGAGCTGGTTCGGGCCTGAGATCAGCAGCGCACCGTCATGGGTCAGCACCGGTGGCGTTCGAATTTCGTGGCCCAGCTCGAACGTTCTGAGAGTTCGTCCTTCCGGGGAGATCTCCAGGACCTGTTTCCCAACGACACACGCATAGAGCAAGCCTCCTGCCGCAACCGCTGGAGGGGAGATTAACTGATTGGTTACGGTCACAGCCCACTTCAATTTTCCATTCGGTTCCACAGCGGCGAGACGGGAGCGCTCCGACCCCCTTCCCACGATGGCATAAATAACCCCGTCCTCGCCGATCACAGGAGAGAATGTGCTACTAGCGGTTGGGAAGGTTCGGGGAAACGCCTCAGGATCCTGCGGAACGGAAACGAGATGTAGCATCTGACGTGGCGTGGCAAATGCAGCGATCTCGGATCGATCGTTGAAGGCCCATGCCCGCCCGAGTGAATCAATGGCCGCTGGCCCCCAGGAGGCTGTCCAGGCCCCTGCTGGCGGAGGGTTGACGCTGAAAAAGGCGTCGGAAGGCAGCATTGTGAACCCGTTCTCTGGAAGGGCTATGAACAATGTTCCGTCTAAGCCCAGGGAAGCATGCTTATTGATGGATCTGAGCTTGGCGGTGCTCCAGATCTGTGACCCGTTTTCGAAGTACGCAGACAAACCGCTTGCTTGAACCACGATCATTCCATCCGCTCCAACACTGATCTCAGGCCCAGCAAAGGAAGCAGCGGAGACACGTCGGGACCAGATCAGGCTTCCGGCTGGATCCAATGCAGTAAGATAGTCTCCCGTTGGAGCCGGGCTGACCCTCGTGTGGGTAAAGTAAACGATGCCTCCGGGTCCGATCACTGGAGCACTTACCACTCCGTATTGGGTCGGATATGCCCAAAGCTTCTGGCCCTGCGGCGAGAGAGATACCACGGAGTCCACTTCCGGAAGCGGCCTTGATCTGGAGGGGAAGCGCAGACCGATGACAACGCGCCCGTCGGCAGCTACCACCGCCCGCGTCGGCTCACCTGGGAACTCAAGTGTCCATTCCCCCTCCGCCCCCAACAAACTGGCAGCTAAGAACAAGGAACAGCCCCCCACCAGTCTGCACGCAATAGCTCCAATACCAGCCCTCCAAAGAATCCTCATACCACGAATTTCCCTCAAAAGTCGGCACCAAACAAGGAGAATGCATCTGGGACTACGGGGCGCTGGATAAGCGGTCGGTGGACTAAGGGACCATGCAAAAATGGATTCGGGTTTTGCTGGAGGAATCCTAACATTATGGCGAGGCACGAGAGAGGAGT